>NZ_JBEPSD010000001.1:2043140-2383664 GCF_040548735.1 Rhodanobacter soli
AGCACGGTGATGTTGGCGATGCCGCCGAGGTTGAGCACCACCCGGGCGTGTCCCGGCCGGGACAGCAGCATCGCGTGCAGCGCCGGCAGCAACGGCGCGCCCTGCCCGCCCGCGGCGATGTCGGCGCGGCGGAAGTCCGCCACGACGTCGATGCCGCAGCGTTCGGCGATTACGCTGGGGTCGCCCAGTTGCAGCGTGAACGGGTACGTCCCGGTCGGGCGGTGGCGCAGGGTCTGGCCGTGCGAGCCGATCGCGCGGACGGCCGTTGCCGGGGTGCCGCTGTGTTCGAGCAGGTGCAGCGCCGCGTCGGCGAAGCCGTGGCCGATTTCGACGTCCAGCCGTCCAAATGCATCCAGGTCCAGCGCGGTTTCGCCTTGCGCCAGGGCCAGCATGCGTTCGCGCAGCGCCGTGGGCCAGGGATGCGCGTGGCTGGCCAGCAGCTGAGGTACGCCACGGCTGAAGCTGACCAGCACGCTGTCGATGCTGTCCGCGCTGGTGCCGGAGATCAGTCCGAGGTAGAGCGCCGAGGCGTCGTCGTCCACGCGCGGTGGATGCTCAGTTGTCGTGGTTGGCGGGGGCGTTGGCACGCGCCAGCTTGATGCGGGAGTCCAGTTCGGTCAGCCGTGCCAGCTGGGGCTTCACCACTTCGGCCTTGAAGCGCGCCATCTGCACGGCCGGCAGCGGCTCGGGTTTCGGCAGCGTGACCGTCTGCGGGTTGCGCTGCACGCCGTTGACGCGGAATTCGTAGTGCAGGTGCGGACCGGTGGCGAGGCCGGTCATGCCGACGTAGCCGATCACTTCGCCCTGGCGCACGCGCTCGCCTACGTGTTGACCCTTCACGAAGCGCGACATGTGGCCGTAGGCGGTGCTGATGGTCTTGTCGTGCTGGATCACCACGAAGTTGCCGTAGCCGCGCTCCCAGCCGTGGTACTTGATCACCCCATCGCCGGCCGCATGAATCGGCGTGCCACTGGGTGCGGCGTAGTCGACGCCCTTGTGCGCACGCATGCGGCCGAGGACCGGGTGCATGCGCGCCGCGGTGAACTGCGAGGATATGCGGGTGAAATCGACCGGGATGCGCAGGAACGATTTCTGGATCGGCCGGCCGTCCTCGCTGTACCAGCCGTAGCTGCCGTCGGCCTTCTTGAAGCGGTAGGCGGTGTAACGCTTGCCCTGGTTGACGAACTCGGCCGCGATGATGTTGCCCTGGCCGTAGCGCACGCCATCGCGGTAGATATCGTCGTAGATCACCGTGAAGCTGTCGCCGACGCGGAGGTCCTGCACGAAGTCGATGTCGTACTTGAACAGGTCGGCAAGCTTGCCGACCATCGCCGCGTCCATGCCGGCCTGGTCGCCGGCGGCATACAGGCTGCTGCGGATCACGCCATGCGCCACCTGTTCGCGCAGGTCCATGTCGCGCTGCTGGATGGCGACGGTGGGCTGCGCGCCGTCGAGACGGACGGTCGCGCGGCTGGCTTGGTCGCGGTCGAAGCGGAAGCCCTTGAGGCTGCCGTCGTTGCCGAGCAGGAAGTCGAATTCCTGACCCGGGCGAATGCTGTGCAGGGCGGATTTCGCGCCACCGGCGGCGTCCATCACTTTCTGCAGGTCAGCCATGCCGAGGCCGCGGGCACCGAAGATGTCCGACAGCGTCTGCCCCGGCTGCACCCGCACCACCTGCCAGTCGTCCACGGTGCCGGACGTGGTGTTGACCGGCGCGATCTTGGGCAGCGCCAGCGGCAGCAACGAGTGGACTTCCGGCGTGGGCGCGGGACGCATCGCGCTGGCCCAGGCGGGCATGATGAAACCTGACAGCAGGGTGATCAGCAACGCGGTGCCGGCGAGCACCAGACGCTCGCGGTTCCAGCGGATCGGTTCGATCTCGCCCGAGCGATTGAACGACCAGTGTGCACGGCGCTCGTAGAAATGGGAGTGCCGACGCTGCGCCTTGCGACAGATCGCCTGCTTGCGGGTTTGCCGCGCCCCCTGCTTTTCTTCTGCCATGCTGTACACGCCCGCGCTACAAAGTAACAAACTGCGCATACCATAACGGTCATGTGCAAAGGGCGTCAACGCCTTTCGCATCAAGGGTTTGCAACGCATTCCTGGTTAACACACAATTAACGTTGACGGCACGATCACATTGCGGGCCGCTGCCCACTTCATCAGAGAGAAACCAATGAGCGAGCTTGAGCAGGCGCTGGCCACGATTGCGCGCGGCGCCGACGAAATCATCAAGCGGGAGGATCTGGCCGAGCGTCTGAGGAGCGGTCGCCCGTTGCGGATCAAGGCCGGCTTCGACCCCACGGCACCGGATCTGCACCTGGGCCATACCGTGTTGTTGAACAAGATGCGCCAGTTCCAGGACCTGGGTCACCAGGTGATTTTCCTGATCGGCGACTTCACCGGCATGATCGGCGACCCTACCGGCAAGAACGTCACCCGCAAGCCGCTCAGCCGCGAAGACGTGCTGGCCAACGCCGAGACCTATGCCGAGCAGGTCTACAAGGTGCTCGACCGCGAGAAGACAGAGCTGCGTTTCAATTCCGAATGGTTCGGCCAGATGTCGGCGGCCGACATGATCAGGCTGGCTGCCCAGCACACCGTGGCGCGCATGCTCGAGCGCGACGACTTCACCAAGCGCTACGCAGCGCAGCAGCCGATCGCGATCCACGAGTTCCTGTATCCGCTGGTGCAGGGCTACGACTCGGTGGCGCTGAAGGCGGACGTGGAACTGGGCGGCACCGACCAGAAGTTCAACCTGCTGATGGGCCGCGCGCTGCAGGAACACCACGGCCAGCCGCCGCAGATCGTGCTGACCATGCCGTTACTGGAAGGCCTGGATGGCGTCAACAAGATGTCCAAGTCGCTGGGCAACTACATCGGCATCAACGAGCCGGCGATCGACATCGTCACCAAGACCATGAAGATCGGCGACGAACTGATGTGGCGCTGGTTCGAGCTGCTCAGTTTCGACGTGTCGCTGGACGAGCTGGCCCGGATGAAACAGGACATCGCCAGCGGCGCGCTCAACCCGCGCGACGCCAAGCTGCGCCTTGCGCGCGAACTGGCCACGCGCTTCCACGACGCGGCTGCCGCCGAGCAGGCGGTAGCCGGCTGGCATGCCGTCGTACGCGGCGAGGGCGATACCTCGCTGCTGCCGCAGGCGGACGTCGTGGTGCCGGCCGAAGGCATGCGACTGGCCGCCTTGCTGACCGCGGCCGGACTCACCGCCAGTAATTCCGAGGCGAATCGCAAGCTGAAGGAGCGCGCCGTGCGCATCGACGCGGAAGTGGTGGAGGATGCGCAGCGCGTCTTCAGCGCCGGCTTCGAAGGCGTATTGCAGGTCGGCAAGCGCAACTTTGCCCGCGTGAAGCTCGTACTCGCCTGATTTCGGTACGTCTGTGCCACAGGTATGGCGATGTGCGGGCGCGTTTGGGAAAAGAAAATTCGACGACACGACAGTCGCTTGCGAAGATTCCGTGAAATTTTTCTCAAGAAACGCTTGCCAAATAAAGCGCAGCCCGTATTATTCGCGGCCCGCAGTCGCCCAACGTCGCAAGACGGACTGCCGGGACCTCGAAGAAGCTTCACCGAGGTGTTGACGGTCGCAAAAAGCGATGTAGAATGGGCGGCTCACCCGGGACGAAACGTTCTGGGGCGCAGACCGGAAACGGGATGCAGAACAAGGATCTTTGACAGTGTGCGCAGGTGAATTGTGTGGACGTCTTGTGCTGGAGGGTTACGACCTGTCCAAGCAATGCAAGCGTCCCACCAAGTAAAAAGTCAGTAATGAGTTTTGATTGGTTGGGAAGAACGCTTCAGAAAGATAGATTGTCATCATGGTCTGCAAAGGCGATGTGACGATCGAAAACTTAAGTGAAGAGTTTGATCCTGGCTCAGATTGAACGCTGGCGGCATGCCTAACACATGCAAGTCGAACGGCAGCACAGCAGTAGCAATACTGTGGGTGGCGAGTGGCGGACGGGTGAGTAATGCATCGGGACCTACCCAGACGTGGGGGATAACCTCGGGAAACCGGGACTAATACCGCATACGTCCTACGGGAGAAAGCGGGGGACCTTCGGGCCTCGCGCGGTTGGACGGACCGATGTGCGATTAGCTAGTTGGTAGGGTAATGGCCTACCAAGGCGACGATCGCTAGCTGGTCTGAGAGGATGATCAGCCACACTGGGACTGAGACACGGCCCAGACTCCTACGGGAGGCAGCAGTGGGGAATATTGGACAATGGGCGCAAGCCTGATCCAGCAATGCCGCGTGTGTGAAGAAGGCCTTCGGGTTGTAAAGCACTTTTATCAGGAACGAAATACCACGGGTTAATAACCTATGGGGCTGACGGTACCTGAGGAATAAGCACCGGCTAACTTCGTGCCAGCAGCCGCGGTAATACGAAGGGTGCAAGCGTTAATCGGAATTACTGGGCGTAAAGGGTGCGTAGGCGGTTGTTTAAGTCTGTCGTGAAATCCCCGGGCTCAACCTGGGAATGGCGATGGATACTGGACAGCTAGAGTGTGTCAGAGGATGGTGGAATTCCCGGTGTAGCGGTGAAATGCGTAGAGATCGGGAGGAACATCAGTGGCGAAGGCGGCCATCTGGGACAACACTGACGCTGAAGCACGAAAGCGTGGGGAGCAAACAGGATTAGATACCCTGGTAGTCCACGCCCTAAACGATGCGAACTGGATGTTGGTCTCAACTCGGAGATCAGTGTCGAAGCTAACGCGTTAAGTTCGCCGCCTGGGGAGTACGGTCGCAAGACTGAAACTCAAAGGAATTGACGGGGGCCCGCACAAGCGGTGGAGTATGTGGTTTAATTCGATGCAACGCGAAGAACCTTACCTGGCCTTGACATGTCCGGAATCCTGCAGAGATGCGGGAGTGCCTTCGGGAATCGGAACACAGGTGCTGCATGGCTGTCGTCAGCTCGTGTCGTGAGATGTTGGGTTAAGTCCCGCAACGAGCGCAACCCTTGTCCTTAGTTGCCAGCACGTAATGGTGGGAACTCTAAGGAGACTGCCGGTGACAAACCGGAGGAAGGTGGGGATGACGTCAAGTCATCATGGCCCTTACGGCCAGGGCTACACACGTACTACAATGGTCGGTACAGAGGGTTGCAATACCGCGAGGTGGAGCCAATCCCAGAAAGCCGATCCCAGTCCGGATCGGAGTCTGCAACTCGACTCCGTGAAGTCGGAATCGCTAGTAATCGCGGATCAGCTATGCCGCGGTGAATACGTTCCCGGGCCTTGTACACACCGCCCGTCACACCATGGGAGTGGGTTGCTCCAGAAGGCGTTAGTCTAACCGCAAGGAGGACGACGCCCACGGAGTGGTCCATGACTGGGGTGAAGTCGTAACAAGGTAGCCGTATCGGAAGGTGCGGCTGGATCACCTCCTTTCAAGAAATGACGGCGTGAGTCTTCACGCAAGACGTCCACACAAGACACCTGTATTTCACGCGAAGTCCGTTTCGCGAAGAGCAAATCGGCCAGCCATGGCCGGGCTCTTCAGGAACAGCCGCTTCGAACCGAGTTCCAGGTAGCCTGGCTTAGGTTCTGGGGTTCGATCTCACTGGGTCTGTAGCTCAGGTGGTTAGAGCGCACCCCTGATAAGGGTGAGGCCGGTGGTTCGAGTCCACCCAGACCCACCATTAGTCCGAGGATACCTTGGGGCCTTAGCTCAGCTGGGAGAGCACCTGCTTTGCAAGCAGGGGGTCGTCGGTTCGATCCCGACAGGCTCCACCATCAAGCGCTGCGTGAAGTATCAGCACACCCAAGATTTTGAAATCACCCGGCATTGAGGCCGGTGTGATGTTCTTTGAAAACACGTAAACGAGTGACAAGCGTCTTGGTTCGAACCGAACCGAGACAAGTGTTAAGGCACGAAAACGAAGTAACTTGGCTGCACCTGAGGAGGGTGCTGCCCCGAGGCGACTTGGGGTTATATGGTCAAGCGACTAAGCGTATACGGTGGATGCCTTGGCAGTCAGAGGCGATGAAGGACGTGGCAGCCTGCGAAAAGTGTCGGGGAGCTGGCAACAAGCTTTGATCCGGCAATGTCCGAATGGGGAAACCCACTCCGCAAGGAGTACTGCATGGTGAATACATAGCCATGCAGGGCGAACCCGGGGAACTGAAATATCTAAGTACCCGGAGGAAAAGAAATCAACCGAGATTCCCTGAGTAGCGACGAGCGAACGGGGACTAGCCCAAAAGCACATTGTGTTCTAGTCAAACGGCATGGAAAGGCCGGCCATAGATGGTGATAGCCCAGTCGACGAAAGGGCACTTTGTGTGAAATTGAGTAAGGCGGGGCACGTGAAACCTTGTCTGAACATGGGGGGACCATCCTCCAAGGCTAAATACTACTGACTGACCGATAGCGAACTAGTACCGTGAGGGAAAGGCGAAAAGAACCCCGGAGAGGGGAGTGAAATAGACCCTGAAACCGTATACGTACAAGCAGTGGAAGCCCGCAAGGGTGACTGCGTACCTTTTGTATAATGGGTCAGCGACTTACTGTCTGTGGCAAGCTTAACCGTATAGGGGAGGCGAAGAGAAATCGAGTCTGAATAGGGCGCATAGTCTCAGGCAGTAGACCCGAAACCGAGTGATCTATCCTTGGCCAGGTTGAAGGTGCGGTAACACGCACTGGAGGACCGAACCCACATCTGTTGCAATAGATGGGGATGAGCTGAGGATAGGAGTGAAAGGCTAAACAAACTCGGAGATAGCTGGTTCTCCTCGAAAGCTATTTAGGTAGCGCCTCGGACGAATCTTCCTGGGGGTAGAGCACTGTTATGGCTAGGGGGTCATCGCGACTTACCAAACCATGGCAAACTCCGAATACCAGGACAGACTATCCGGGAGACACACGGCGGGTGCTAACGTCCGTCGTGAAAAGGGAAACAACCCAGACCCGCAGCTAAGGTCCCAAAGTCATAGCTAAGTGGAAAACGATGTGGAAAGGCATAGACAGCCAGGAGGTTGGCTTAGAAGCAGCCATCCTTTAAAGAAAGCGTAATAGCTCACTGGTCGAGTCGGTCTGCGCGGAAGATTTAACGGGGCTAAGCTATGCACCGAAGCTCGGGGTGTGCACATTTATGTGTACGCGGTAGAGGAGCGTTCCGTAAGCCTGTGAAGGTGGATTGTAAAGTCTGCTGGAGGTATCGGAAGTGCGAATGCTGACATGAGTAACGATAATGGGGGTGAAAAGCCCCCACGCCGAAAGCCCAAGGTTTCCTCGCGCAACGTTCATCGGCGCAGGGTGAGTCGGCCCCTAAGGCGAGGCAGAAATGCGTAGTCGATGGGAAGCTGGTTAATATTCCAGCACTTTTCTACAGTGCGATGTGGGGACGGAGAAAGTTAGGTCTACCGGGCGTTGGTTGTCCCGGGGAAAGGCGGTAGGCATGGGTCTTAGGCAAATCCGGGACCCTTTATGCCGAGCACCGAGACGAGTCCTATTGGACGAAGTGACTGATACTACGCTTCCAGGAAAAGCCACTAAGCTTCAGCTGTAGAAAAACCGTACCGTAAACCGACACTGGTAGGCAGGGTGAGAATCCCAAGGCGCTTGAGAGAACTCGGGTGAAGGAACTAGGCAAAATGGCACCGTAACTTCGGGAGAAGGTGCGCCCATCGACGTGGTCACGTGCGTGACTGAGCGTTGATGGGTCGCAGTAACCTGGCCGCTGCGACTGTTTATCAAAAACACAGCACTCTGCAAACACGAAAGTGGACGTATAGGGTGTGACGCCTGCCCGGTGCTGGAAGGTTAATTGATGGGGTCAGCCGCAAGGCGAAGCTCTTGATCGAAGCCCCAGTAAACGGCGGCCGTAACTATAACGGTCCTAAGGTAGCGAAATTCCTTGTCGGGTAAGTTCCGACCTGCACGAATGGCGTAACGACAGCGGCGCTGTCTCCACCCGAGACTCAGTGAAATTGAATTCGCTGTGAAGATGCAGCGTTCCCGCGGCAAGACGGAAAGACCCCGTGAACCTTTACTATAGCTTTACACTGAACGTTGAGTTCTTCTGTGTAGGATAGGTGGGAGGCTTTGAAGCGCAGACGCCAGTTTGCGTGGAGCCATCCTTGAAATACCACCCTGAAGTGCTTGACGTTCTAACCTCGGCCCGTAATCCGGGTCAGGGACCGTGTATGGTGGGTAGTTTGACTGGGGCGGTCTCCTCCCAAAGAGTAACGGAGGAGCACGAAGGTACGCTCAGCGCGGTCGGACATCGCGCACTGTGTGCAATGGCATAAGCGTGCTTGACTGCGAGATCGACGGATCAAGCAGGTACGAAAGTAGGTCATAGTGATCCGGTGGTTCTGTATGGAAGGGCCATCGCTCAACGGATAAAAGGTACTCCGGGGATAACAGGCTGATACCGCCCAAGAGTTCATATCGACGGCGGTGTTTGGCACCTCGATGTCGGCTCATCACATCCTGGGGCTGTAGCCGGTCCCAAGGGTATGGCTGTTCGCCATTTAAAGTGGTACGCGAGCTGGGTTCAGAACGTCGTGAGACAGTTCGGTCCCTATCTGTCGTGGGCGTTGGAGATTTGAGGGGGGCTGCTCCTAGTACGAGAGGACCGGAGTGGACGTTCCGCTGGTGTTCGGGTTGTCATGCCCATGGCATTGCCCGGTAGCTACGAACGGAAGTGATAACCGCTGAAAGCATCTAAGCGGGAAGCACGCCCCAAGATGAGATCTCCCGAGAGCTTGACTCTCCTTAAGGCACCATCAAGACCAGGTGGTTGATAGGTCAGGTGTGGAAGCGCAGCAATGCGTTCAGCTAACTGATACTAATGAGCCGTGCGGCTTGACCATATAACCCCAAGACGCTTCGCAAACGTTCCTTTGCACCGTCTCGATTGATTCGAATTCACCTCGACGCTTGTCACTCGTTTACAATTATCTTTACGTGAGATCCTCTCACGGAGAGTCAAGACCGGCCATCCATGGCCGGACTCTTCAACTCTTCAATCGAGGATCGTTCACAGGAGAGCCGGCTGTCAGGGCCGTCTCTTCAAAAATGTGGAGCCGGCGCGTCAGCGCTGCTCCCACCCCTTCCCTGGCGGCCATAGCGGCGTGGTACCACCTGATCCCATCCCGAACTCAGAAGTGAAACGCGCATGCGCCGATGGTAGTGTGGCTTTGCCATGCAAGAGTAGGTCACCGCCAGGGGCTTTATCCAAAGAAGGCCTCCCCATCCGGGGAGGCCTTCGTCTTTGTGGCGGTTACGGCCGCGATCGACGATCGGCGGCTCCCACCGCGCACCGATTCGGGCTTCATCCTGGAATATCCCTCAACGGCAACGGTGGGGGGTTCTTTGGTAGCGAAATACCGATTCCATCATCGCGGGCAATTCGTCATCGCCTATGATGGCTGGCACACTGCGGCCGACACATGTCTGGGGAGCGATTCTTGTTTGTCCATGTCGAAACACGTCGCCGTCCCCGTTGGCACTGGGCAACCCTGTTGGTGGTGACGGTCTGCGTGATGTGTTTCGTGGGCCTGGCGCTGACGCCTGCGACGCAACGGGTTTCCCTGTTGCTGGAGTGGGGCACGGTACCGGCGAACATCTTCGATCCACATGAGGCGCTGCTGCCGCAGTTGACCGATCCCGCCCTGCTGCGGCTGTTCACGGCGCTGTTCATCCATGTGACCTGGCTGCATCTGCTGAGCAACCTGCTGTTTCTGGCGATCTTCGGCCTGCCGGGCGAACGCGCGTTGGGCTCGCTGCGGTTCCTGCTGCTGTTCGTGGTGGGCGGGATCGTGGCGAACCTGATCGGTGCGTTGTCCCTGACCGGTGTACGCCTGCCGATCATCGGCTGCAGTGGCGCGGTATCGGCGGTGGTCGGCACGTACGTGGCGCTGTTTCCGCGTGCCCGCCTCGGCCTGGTGCTGCCACTGGGCCTGTACCTGGAGTTCGTGCGGGTGCCGGCGTTCCTGCTGATCGGCCTCTGGGTTCTGCTGCAATTGCTGTTCAGCTATGCGGGGCCGAGCTATGGCGCCTATGTCTGGTGGGCACACATCGGCGGTTTTCTGTTCGGCGTGGTGTTTGCGCTGTTTTCTCGCGATGCCATCGCCCGTCGCCTGCGTGGCTGAGGCTTCAGCCTGCGGCCGCAATCCAGCGGTGATGGCGTGAGAACTGGCGCAACAGCCGGCGGGCAATCGGCGTGGCGGCCACCGCACTGAAGATCTGCTGCGGGTCCGTACCCTCGCGCCGCATGTCGGCATGCTTGCGCCGGATATAGGCGCGCATCACTTCGGCATTGAACTCCGGGTGGAATTGCGCGCTGAGTGCATGGGGTCCGTAGCGCAGCAGTTGATGCGGGTCCCGTGCCGATCGAGCCAGTACGGCAGCTCCACTTGGTGGTTCGATCACGCTTTGTTCGTGCGTGGTATGAGCGCGGAAGCTGGCCGGCAGCCCACGCGCCAGCAGATCCTGCGCGCCGGCGGCTGACACCTCGATGGCCTGGGTACCGATTTCACGCCCGCCCGGCAGATAGTCGACGCGCCCGCCCAACGCGTGGGCCATTAGCTGATGGCCATAGCAGACCCCGAACAAGGGCAGCTCGGCATCCATCGCATCGCGGATCCAGCCGGCGGTGCGCTCGCTCCATGCCGAGCGTTCGGTGACCATGGCCGCCGAACCGGTGATGATGGCTCCGGCGACTTCACGCGGCGCCGGCAATGCCTCGCCGGCCGCGACGTCGACAATCCGCAGCTGCCGCGGATGCAATCCCGCGCCAAGCCGGAACCAGTGAGGGAAGTCGCCGTGGCGGGCCCGGATACGATCCGGCGCGCGACCGGTGCGGATGATCAGTACGGGCTTCATGCGGGTAGTTGGTCACGCATCATCTGGACGTCTTTACGGCTGAGTATCGTCGAACGCGTCGATCGGCGGCAAGACGGTGAGAATTTCCTGCACGGTGGTCAATCCGGCGGCGACCTGGTCGGCGGCCGAGATGCGCAGCGGACGCATGCCCTCGGACAGCGCGGCCTGGCCGAATCCGCTCAGGTCGAGCTGGGCCGAGATCATGCCGCGCAGCCGCGGCGACAGCTTCAGCATCTCGTAGATGCCGGTACGGCCGAGGAAGCCGGTATTGCGGCATTCCAGGCAACCGACCGGCTGGAACACCTGCTGCGGGAGCGGCATGTCCCAGCCGTGGGTGAGTACGGTCCAGGCCTGAAGATCCTGCGCGCTTGCCCGCTTGCAGTGTGGACACAGCGTGCGTACGAGTCGCTGCGCCACCACGCCGGTAAGGGTGGACTGGATCAGGTAATGCGGCACGCCCAGGTCGAGCAGGCGGGTGACCGCGCTAGGCGCATCGTTGGTGTGCAGGGTGGACAGCACGAGGTGGCCGGTGAGCGAGGCCTGCACCGCCATCTGCGCGGTTTCCAGGTCGCGGATCTCGCCGATCATGATGATGTCGGGGTCCTGCCGCAGCAGCGTGCGCACGCCGGCGGCGAAATCCAGGTCGATCGCCGCGTGCACCTGCATCTGGTTGAATTCCGGCGAGACCATCTCGATCGGGTCTTCCACCGTGCACACGTTGAGCTCCGGCGTGGCCAGGTGCTTGAGCGTGGAATACAGCGTGGTGGTCTTGCCCGAGCCCGTGGGGCCGGTGACCAGCACAATGCCGTGCGGCCGCTCCACCATGCTGCGCCAGTTGGCGCCCTCGCCGGCGGAGAAGCCGAGCTGGGCAAAGTCCTTCACCACCAGGTCCGGGTCGAAGATGCGCATCACCACCTTCTCGCCGAACGCGGTGGGCATGTTCGAGATGCGCAGCTCCACCTCGCGGCCGGAGGACGAGCGTGTCTTGATGCGGCCATCCTGCGGGCGGCGTTTTTCGGCCACGTCCATGCGCGCCAGGATCTTGATGCGCGCGGTCACCGCGGTCATCACCGGCGCCGGCAGTTCGAACACCTTCTGCATCACGCCGTCGATGCGGAAGCGGATATGCCCGGTGTCGCGGCGTGGTTCCAGGTGGATGTCCGAGGCGCGTTGCTCGAACGCGTACTGCAGCAGCCAGTCGACGATGTGCACCACGTGGCGGTCGTCGGCGCCGACTTCACCGCTCTTGCCCAGCTCGACCAGCTGCTCGAAATTGAGGATGGCGGAAGAGGCATCGCTGCTGCCCTTGGCGTCCTGCGCCAGCTGGATCGAGCGCTGGACGCCGTAGAACTCCTGCAGGTAGCGGTTGATGTCGATCGGGCTGGCCACCACACGCTTGATGTCCCGCCGCAGCATCTGCGCCAGATCCGGCGCCCAACCGGCCTCGAACGGCTCGCAGGTGGCGAACGTCACCTCGCCCGGTGCGGCCGCGATCGGCAGGATCCGGTGGCGCTTGGCGTAGGCATGGCTCACCACCTGCGTCACCGAGGCCACATTGATCTTCATCGGATCGATCTTGAGGTATGGCAGACCGGCGTGGCCGGCCAGCCACTCGGTCAGGGCTTCCAGGCTGAGCGGTCGGCCCTTTTCGTGCTGGTTCGCCAGCTTGGCGTTCGCGATCAGCACCAGCGGATGCAGCTCGACCGTGCTGCGGCCGGCTCGGACACCCATGCGCACCTGCTTGGCGTCATCGGCCAGCAGGTAACCGTCGACCACCAGCGTCGCCAGCAGTTCGTCCAGCTCCAGCCGGCCACGTCGGCCGAGCAGGGATGCGATTTGAGGTGAAGCGGCCATCCGGATGCGTCCCCCGCGGTGCGTTTTCCGACCGGAACCCGGTGGAAAAGCGAGCTGCGGCTATACTAACGCGCTTTACCCAAGGTCACGGAAAACCATGTCCGCACGCACCTTCCAGGATGTGATCCAGACCCTCAACCGCTACTGGGCGGCGCAGGGTTGTGTGCTGCTGCAGCCGCTCGACACCGAGGTCGGCGCCGGCACGTTCCACCCCGCCACCTTCCTGCGCGCGCTCGGTCCCGAGCCCTGGGCCGCCGCCTACGTGCAGCCCTCGCGCCGACCCACCGACGGCCGCTACGGCGAGAATCCGAACCGACTGCAGCATTACTACCAGTACCAGGTGGTGATGAAGCCCAATCCCGAAAACATCCTCGACCTGTACATCGGCTCGCTGAAGGAACTCGGTCTCGATCCCCTGGTGCACGACCTGCGCTTCGTCGAGGACAACTGGGAGTCGCCGACCCTGGGTGCCTGGGGACTGGGATGGGAGGTCTGGCTCAACGGCATGGAGGTCACCCAGTTCACCTACTTCCAACAGGCCGGTGGCTTGGAATGCCGCCCGGTGACCGGCGAGATCACCTACGGCCTCGAGCGGCTGGCGATGTATCTGCAAAACGTGGACAACGTCTACGACCTGGTCTGGACCGACGGTCCACGTGGCATCGTGACCTACGGCGACGTGTTCCACCAGAACGAGGTGGAGCAGAGCACCTACAACTTCGAGCACGCGAACGTGCCCGAACTGCTGCGCTGGTTCGACGTATGCGAGGCCACCGCGAACCAGCTGATCGGGGCGAACCTGCCGCTGCCGGCGTACGAACAGGTGATGAAGGCCAGCCATACCTTCAACCTGCTCGACGCGCGCCGTGCGATCAGCGTCACCGAGCGCCAGCGCTACATCCTGCGCGTGCGCACGCTGTCGCGCAGCGTGGCCGAGACCTATGTGGCGCAGCGCGAGAGGCTCGGCTTCCCGGGCCTGAAGCATGCGCCGTCGAAGAACGCGAAGGAGCAGGCCGCATGAGCGCCGCCAAGTCACTGCTGATCGAGCTGGGCACCGAGGAGCTTCCGCCGAAGTCGCTGGATGAACTGTCCGCCGCTTTCCTGCGCGGCATCTGCGACGGCCTGGCCAGGCGCGGCATCGACGCCGGGCTCGATCTGGCCCAGGCCTATGCCTCGCCGCGCCGCCTGGCAGCGTATATCCCTGCAGTAGCCGTGACGCAGCCGGAGCAGGCGCTGGAACGCCGTGGCCCAGCGCTGGCTGCGGCGCTCGATGCGGCAGGCCAGCCGTCGAAGGCGCTACTTGGCTTCGCGCAGTCCTGCGGCGTCGGCGTCGAGCAGCTGGAAAAACTGGAAACCGACAAAGGCAGTTGGTTCGTCTGGCGGACGGTCAAGCCGGGCCAGCCGGTGGCGGCGCTGTTGCCGGAAATCATCGACGAGGCGCTGAAGACGCTGCCGATCCCGCGGCCGATGCGCTGGGCCGATCACGACTACAGCTTCGTACGCCCGGCACACTGGCTGGTGATCCTGCACGGTGCCAACATCGTCGACGGCAGCGTGCTGGGCCTGAGCAGCGGCCGCAAATCGCGCGGCCATCGCTTCATGCACCCGCAGCCGGTGCACCTGGCCGATGCGGACGGCTGGCTGGATGCGATGCGCGCCTGCAACGTGCTGGCCGATCCACGCGAGCGGCGCCAGCGCATCCACGACCAGATCGAACGGGCTGCGGGGGTGACCGGTGGCGTGCCGCGGCTCGACGATGCGCTGCTGGACGAACTGGCCAACCTCACCGAATGGCCGGTGGCGATCGCCTGCACGTTCGAGCGCGAGTTCCTCGGCGTTCCGCCCGAGGCGCTGGTGACCACCATGGTGGCGAACCAGAAGTTCGTGCCGGTATTCGACGCCGACGGCAAGCTGACCGAGCACTTCATCGGCATCGCGAACATCGAGAGCAAGGACCCGGCCGAGATCCGCAAGGGTTACGAGCGGGTGATCCGGCCGCGCTTCGCCGACGCCAAGTTCTTCTGGGACGAGGACCTGAAGACGCCGTTGGCCGGCTACCAGGAGCAGCTCAAGGGCGTCACCTACCAGCAGGCGCTGGGCAGTCTGTGGGACAAGAGCGTGCGCGTGGCCGAACTGGCGCGGATCGTCGCCAACCGGGCTGGCGTCGATGCCGGCGCGGCCACCCGCGCCGCCTCCCTGAGCAAATGCGACCTGCTGACCCGCATGGTCGGCGAATTCCCCGAATTGCAGGGCGTGATGGGGCGCTATTACGCCAGCCACGACGGCGAGCCGGCGGTAGTGGCCGAGGCGCTGGACAGCTACTACCAGCCGCGTTTCGGCGGCGATGCGATCGCCGCCGACCGGCTCGGCCAGGTGCTGGCCGTGGCCGAACGGCTGGATACGCTGGCCGGCATCTTCGCCGTCGGCATGAAGCCCGGCGGCAACAAGGATCCGTTCGCGCTGCGCCGTGCCGCCCTGGGCCTGGCGCGCACCTTGATCGAGGGCGGCCTCGAACTGGACTTGCGCGGCAGCTTTGTCGAGGCGCTGGAACTGTTGCCGGACGCTGCGCTGGCGGCGGGCTTGAAGCCGGGCAAGGACGGCAAGCCACCGGCCCTCAACGCGGGCCAGCGGCGGGCGATCCTGGTCGATGAACTGTACGATTTCGTGCTCGATCGCCTGCGCGGCTACTACGCCGAACAGGGCTTCGACAACGCCCAGTTCGAATCAGTGCTGGCGGTGCAGCCGGCCAGCCTGGCCGATTTCGACCACCGTCTGCGCGCGGTGGCCGAGTTCGGCCGTCGCCCGGAAGCGGCCAGCCTGGCCGCTGCCAACAAGCGCGTCGCGAACATCCTGCGCAAACAGGCCGAGGAGGCCGGTGCACCGCCCATCGGGAAGATCGTCGACCCGGCGCATTTCGCGGCGGATGCGGAGCGCGAACTGGCCGACGCGCTGGCCTCCGCACAGCGGGACAGCGCCACGGCCCTGGCCGCCGGTGACTACACCGCGGTGCTGGCACGCCTGTCGCAGTTGCAGGTGCCGGTGGACGCATTCTTCGAGAGCGTGCTGGTGAACGCCGACGATCCGGCCGTGCGTACCAACCGACTGGCCTTGCTGGGCCAGCTGAAGGCCCAGTTCGGGGCCATTGCCGATATCGCGCTGCTCTGACGGTAGGCCAAAAAAAGCGCGGCGACCTTCAAGGCCGCCGCGCTTTTTTGTGATGCAAGCAGGTTGCGGGTCAGGCCGTGCCGCGCTCCTGGCGGATCCGCTCGGCGAGCTTCTGGTTGAACGTCACCATGGCGAGCGGATCCACATGGGAGCCGCCAGGGCCGAGCATTTCATAGAGCTGGGTCAGCAAATCGGTATTGTCGGACAGGGCTAGCTGGCTGTTGGCCAGACTCAGCTCCGACTGCAGGATGCGCACGGCGGTATCCAGCCGCTGCGCATCGACACTCGTGGTGGTGGTCGCCATATGGTTATGCGTAGGGCCCATGCGACCGTGGGAGCGGTGTGGTGCGGCTTTTTCCGAACTGTACTGTTCATCCGCACCGGCATGGGTGGGGTCGACTTGCAGCGTTCCTTCGCCGGCCACCAGCCACACCAGCGAGATGCCCAGTGTCTTGGCCAGCGTCACGCAACGCGCGCGCGACGGATCGGTGTTGCCATCGCGCCAGCTGCGCACCACGCCTTCGGAGAAGCCGCACATTCTTGCGATTTCGGTAGCACTCCCGACGCGCTGGATCAGCAATCTGATGCGTTCGGCGAACGTCCCAGTGGGTGAAGAATTCGTGAGCTTTTGCGTATCCATTTGGAGTGCCTATGAGAAGGGGAGTAGAGCTAGCGCAGGTTATGAGCGTATGTCAAGCGAAAAAACCTTCGAAATAAAGTTAGGGAAGTGTTGACCTTCGCGATTTCTTGAATTAACGTCGGTCTAACTTGCGTAGCTATTTGCGCAAGAAACCTAGTTTAAATCATGTGGATCGGCATGGGCTTGCATAGCTTTTGGGATGTTGCCCTTGGATGTCACGAACACACAAAAAGTTTCTTGTGCCCGGATAGCTCGGGCCGAACCATGGGGAATCACACGATGAATTCGCGTAAAAACTTCAAGACCGGGCAGCTGCAGCGTACAGCGCTCGCTCTGGCACTGGGACTGGGCTTCGCCGGATTGGCCTTTGGCCAGGCAACCACGGGCAGCATCTTCGGCCAAGCACAGGCGGGTGATTCCGTGCTGGTCAAGAGTACGTCGGGTATTACCCGTCAGGTTACTGTCGATGCGTCCGGCCGCTATGCGGTTGATTCGTTGCCGCTGGGTAATTATACGGTGACGCTGCAGCACGACGGCCAATCCGTCGACTCGCGCTCCAACGTTACTCTGCGCGTGGGTTCGGGTACCGAGGTTTCCTTCGGTGCGCAGAACGCCCAGACCCTGTCGGCGGTGACGGTGCAGGCCAACGCCCTGCCGACCATCGACGTGAGCGGTGTCGACTCCCGCACGGTCATCACCGCCGAGCAGCTGGCCCGCCTGCCGCTGGCCCGCAGCGCCGAGGCGATTGCCCTGCTGGCCCCGGGCGTGGTCCAGGGTAGTGGCCTGTTCACCAATCTGACCGGTGGCTCGGTGGTGTCGTTCGGCGGCTCCTCGGTGACCGAGAACGCGTACTACATCAACGGCTTCAACACCACCGACCCGCTCAGCGGCTTCGGCGGTATCACCTTGCCGTACGGCGCCATCGATCAGCAGGAAATCATGAGCGGCGGCTACGGCGCAGCCTACGGCCGTTCCGACGGCGGCGTGATCAGCCAGGTCGGCAAGCGTGGCACCAACGAGTGGCACTTCGGTGGCCAGATCCAATGGACCCCGAAGGATCTGCGTGCCGACCCGAAGAACTGGTATTACGTCAAGAAGGACGGTTCGCAGGGTGCGATGCGGCAGTATCGCAAGAACAACAAGTCGTGGACCACCACGGTGGACGCCTACGTCGGCGGCCCGCTGATCCAGGACAAGCTGTTCCTGTTCGCGGCCGTCGAGGCCGAGCGCCAGCAGGGCGAGTCGACCGGCTCGAACGTCGCGCCGTTCGTGGACCACTACCGCTATGACAACCCGAAGTGGTACGGCAAGCTGGACTGGAACATCACCGACAGCAACATCCTCGAATTGACCGGTGCGTCGAACAAGTCGTCGTATCAGGGCGTATTCAACGACTTCGACTATGCCACCAAGACGGAAGGCGGCTTCAACAGCAACGACACCCACACCAAGAACGGTGCGGACGTCTATTCGGCCAAGTTCACCAGCTATATCACCGATGACCTGACAGTCACTGCGCTGTACGGCAAGATGAAGGGCACCTGGTACAGCAGCGTCGCCGACTACGATCCGACCTATCCGTATATCTTCGGCGCCCAGGATCAGAATCCCGATCTCAATGGCGACTCGCCGATTACTAACAGCCAGACGGTGTCGACGATCAACCTGCCGGGCCATCGCTCGACCAACACCAACCTGCGCGTCGACGTGAGCTACAAGCTCGGCGACCATACGCTGACCGCCGGTATCGACAATCAGGATCAGAAGAACATTGACGGCGGCACCAAGTTCCCCGACGAAGGCCTCGGCTACGCCTGGGAGTACAACGATTTCGGCGATCCCGACACTTACGTCATGGGTGGTCCGGGTACCGCCCAGCCGGGTGCCGACTGGCAGAACTCGCCGTGGGTGGCTAATACAGGCTCCCAGCCGGGTGGCGAGACCGGCTATTACGTAGCCCGCTACCGCTACCACGACAATGCGTCGGTGCGCGTGGCGCAGCGTGCGCAGTACGTCGAGGACAGCTGGCAGGTGAATGACCGCTGGCTGGTCAAGATCGGTCTGCGCAACGACCAGTTCACCAACTACAACGCCGTCGGCCAGCCCTACCTGCGCCTGACCAGCCCGCAGTGGGCGCCGCGCGTGGGCTTCAGCTGGGACGTGAACGGTGATTCCAGCTTCAAGGTCTACGGCAACGCCGGTCGCTACTACCTTGCGCTGCCCACCAGCGTGGCGCTGCGTTCCGCCGGCACCTCGCTGTACACCCGCGAGTACTTTACCTACACCGGCATCGACGCCAACGGCATCCCGACAGGCCTGACCCCGATCGACACCTATCTGGGTTCCGGTGCGCCCGTGTCGGCCAACGGCGAGTACGGCCAGGCGCGTGATCCGAAGACCTCGGCCTCGACCAACCTGAAGTCGGAGTACCAGGACGAGTACATCTTTGGTTTCGACAAGAAGCTGGGCGACTCGTGGGTGTACGGCGCCAAGGCGACCTACCGCAACCTGCGCAACGCGATTGACGACGTCGGTGACAACGTTTCGATCATCGCCAAGATGAACGCGATGGGCATCGACCCGAATAGCTACGACGCTACCCGGGTACCGGCGAGCATCCTGATCAATCCGGGCAGCACCTCCGTCTTCAACATTCCGAAGCTGGGCGGCGGCTACTACACCGTGGAGATGGACTGGAAGAACGACTTCCACTTCAACACCACGATGAAGCGCAAGTACTACGGCCTGAACCTGTATCTGGAGCATCCGTTCGACGGCAAGTGGTTCGGCAAGGTCGACTACGTGTGGTCGCGCAGCTACGGTAACAGCGAAGGCCAGGTGCGTTCCGACATCGGTCAGGATGACGTGTCGGCAACGGTGGACTGGGATTACGCCGCGACCATGGACTACGCCAACGGCGCACTCTCCAACGATCGTCGCCACCAGATCAAGGCGTACGGTTCGTATCAGATCGCGCCGGAATGGATGGTGTCGGGCAATTTGGCGATCCTGTCTGGTTCGCCGAAGACCTGCCTGGGCTACTACGGTGAAGCTCAGACCAATCCGGGTCTCGGTTACGGTCCGTATTATCACTTCTGCAAGGGCGAGCCGTCGTCGCCGGGTGCCACGCGCAACCCGTGGACCTATACGCTCAGCCTGAGCGCGGAGTACCGGCCGGAATGGGCGGGCAAGAAGCTGGCCTTCAACGTGATGGTCAACAACGTGTTCGACAGCCAGAAGATCACCCAGACCTACCCGATCGAGGCAAGCTCGAGCTATGGCCGTCCGTACAGCATGCAGACGGGACGATATGTCCGCTTCGGTGCCTCGTACGACTTCTGATGATTTGAAGTAATAGTTGTAGCTGCAAGAAGGCCGCCGGGGATAACCCGGCGGCCTTTTTCATGTCGGATACGCGTTTGCTGGGTGGTCGGATGCCCAAAGCTGCCCTGTCACTGACCGCGGTGGGTAATAATGGCCAATAGCGGGCGTCGCGGCTCATGGGCCACGGCGGGGCGGCACATACTCACCAAGGCATCGCATGAGCCAATTCGCATTGCTGGGCAAGCGGCGCTTTGCGCCGTTCTTCTGGACCCAGGCGCTGGGTGCCTTCAACGACAATGCGTTCCGCAATGCGCTGGTGATGCTGGTGGCGTTCCAGATGGGGCTGGACGACCACACCGTGTCGCTGTACACCAACCTGGCGCCGGCGCTGTTCATCATTCCGTTCTTCCTGTTCTCCGCCACTGCCGGCCAGCTGGCCGAGAAGTACGAGAAGAGCCGGATCATCCGCTACGTGAAGCTGTTCGAGATCGGTGCGATGGTGCTGGCCGCGTACGGTTTCTACACGCACCACACCTCCTTGCTGCTGATCGTGCTGTTCATGATGGGCATGCATTCGGCCACGTTCGGGCCGATCAAGTACGCGATCCTGCCGCAGGCGCTGAAGCCGGATGAACTGGTCGGCGGCAACGGGCTGGTCGAGATGGGCACGCAGATGGCGATGCTGGTGGGCATGATCGCCGGCAACTCGCTGATGCTGGTGGCTGGTGTGGGGCCGCTGCTGGCGTCCGGCGCGACCATCACGGTGGCGGTGGCCGGCTACCTGGCCTGCCGCCGGATCCCGCCGGCGCCGGCGACCGCACCGGAACTCAAGTTCAACTGGAACCCGTTCAGCGAAACCGAGCGGGTGCTGGCGATCACCCGCGCCGATCGCGCGGTGTTCAACGCGGTGCTCGGCATCTCGTGGTTCTGGTTCTTCGGCACGGTGCTGATCGCGCAGCTGCCGATCTACACGCGCGAGACGCTGGGTGGCGATGGTTCGGTGAACACGCTGGTGCTCACCCTGTTCTCGATCGGCACCGGCGTCGGCGCGCTGCTGTGCGAGAAGATGTCGGGTCGGCGCGTGGAGATCGGCCTGGTGCCGCTGGGTGCGTTCGGGCTGACCGCGTTCGGCGTGGACCTGTACTTCGCGCGGCATGGCGTGGCGGCCGCGCGCGGGCTGGACTGGCTGGCCTTCCTGCACGGCGCGGGCAGCTGGCGCGTTGCGCTCGACCTCACCCTGATCGGCGTATTCGCCGGCTTCTACGTGGTGCCGCTGTTCGCGTTCGTGCAGGCGCGCGCGCCGCGCGAGAAGCTGTCGCGAATCATCGCCGGTACCAACATCCTGAACGCGCTGCTGATCGTGGCGGCAGCCGGTTTCGGCCTGGGGCTGGGTGCGCTGGGCATGGATGCGTCGCAGATCTTCCTCGCCGCGGCGCTGCTCAATGTACTGGTGGCCTGGTACATCTTCACCCTGGTACCCGAGTTCGTGATGCGTTTCATCACCTGGGTGCTGGTGAATACGCTGTACCGGGTGCGCGCCGATGGCACCGGGCAGATCCCCGAGGAAGGCCCGGCGTTGCTGGTGTGCAACCACGTCAGCTTCATGGACCCGCTGTTGCTGATGGCGAACCTGCGCCGGCCGGTGCGCTTCGTGATGTATTACAGGATCTTCAACATCCCTTTGCTGCGCTTCGTGTTCCGCACCGCCAGGGCGATCCCGATCGCGGGCCTCAAGGAGGATCCCGCGGTGCTGCAACAGGCTTACGACGCGATCGACGAAGCGCTCGCTGCCGGCGAGGTGGTATGCGTCTTTCCCGAAGGCGGGCTGACCGGCGACGGCGAGATCGCGCCGTTCCGGCCAGGCGTGGAGAAGATCCTGGCGCGGCGGCCGGTGCCGGTGGTACCGATCGCGCTGCGCGGCCTGTGGGGCAGCGTGTGGAGCCGGCGCGATTCCATGCTGCATCGCGCGCGCCTGCCGCGGCGTTTCCGGGCGCGGGTGGAACTGGTGGTCGATGCACCGCGTGCGCCCGAACAGGTCACCGCGGCAACGCTGGAGGCGCGGGTGCGCGAACTGCGCGGCGACCTGGCCTAGCCAGGACTTCTTTCAGCCGACCCAGCTGCCGATCACGATCAGCGCCACCACGCTCAGCCAAGCCAGCAAGGCGCGCAGCAAGGCGCTGCGCAGGCGCCGCAGTTCGGCCAGCGGGTCGCTGTGTTCCTCGGCGTAGCCGTCGCCGGCCTCGATATCGATCAGCACGTCGGCCTGTGCCGCCGCGCCCAGGAAACCCGGGCCGGCGTCGTACCAGCCGGTCGGCGCGGCTTGGCTGTGCCAGCGGCGCCAGGCGTCGATCACCGCCTCCCAGTGACCGACCACGGCCAGGGTGAAGGTCAGCAGCTGCGCCGGCAGCCAGTCCAGCGCGTTGGCCACGTAGCCGGCGGCGCGGCGGCTGCCCGGATCGAGCTGCAACGTGTCATCGCGGCCCAGCGTCTGCGCCAGCCGATACAGCAGCGCCCCGGCCGGGCCGAGCAGGAAGAACCACAGCAACACGGCGAAGCGCCGGCGCAACGCGGCATAGGCGATCGCCTCGCCCAGTGCCGGTGCATTCCAGACGATGGGACGGCCGTCGTCGGCCAACGCCTGCGCCGCGGCCTCGCGGCTGGCACCATCCGGGGCGTCCAGGATGGCTTCCAGGTCGGCTTCGAACTCGCGCGGGCCGAAGCAGTACAGCAGCACCGCCAGCGCAAACAGCAACCGCAGCAATTCGCCCAGCGGCGAACGCCCGAGCAACCATTCCAGCAGCACGCACAGGATCAGCGGCAGCAGCAGGGCCAGCGCCACGCGGCCGCCACCGCTGGTGTCCGCCAATTGCGCCACCCAGCGGCGGAACAGGCCGTCGCCGCGCCAGCGTGCCAGTTGCGGCATGACGTGCAGCAGGCCGAGGGCGACGAGGGCGACTAGCAGACTGATGGCCATGACGTAACGGGCTCGCGGACAGTGGCTGCCATTGTAAGCGACGGATCGGTGTCGACATCACGTGATGGCATCACTCGTCGAAGATCGCGCGGCGGGAGATCGTATCGGTCGTGGCGTCGGCCGCGGCATGCGTCGCCTGCGGCCCGCAGCCATCAGCATCGAGCGCGCGTTCCACCAGCTGGCGTGTCACGAACTGGTTGGCACTTCTTTCCATCTTCATGCGTTCGTACTTGCAGCGGCTGGCCGTGGTCATCGCGCGCACGACCTGCTGCAGGTTTGGGGTGGTTCGCAGCTGGATGCCGGTGCGCAGCGGCGCATCCGACGAACCCGGCAGGCGCACGCGTGGCGCCTGTTGCGCGTCGTTCAGGCCTGCATCCAGGATCGCGGAGCGGTAGTCGCCGGAACCACCCGGCACGTTTGCCGGTGGGGCGATGACGATGGGCATGGCCGCGCTCGGTGGCAACGATATAGCCAGTGTCCTGCGGTGTGTCGCTCGGGGTTGCACGGGCCGCGGCGACGGGCTGGCCGACCGCGATCTGTCGAGCAGTGCCACGAAGCTGAGGTGCAGGGCTTCGTCATCGTCGTGAATGGCGGTGCGCGCCGATCGGTACGGCGGCGTGGAACGCAGTACCAGTGCCATGGTGGCTAGATGCAACGCAGTGACGCCGCCGAGAATCACGCCACGGCGCAGTGCGGCGCGCCAAGCCGGGTGCGCATGCGACCGCCCGCGGGCGGATAGGAGAGTGCTTCCGTGCGCCATGGCCGATCCTTGGTGGTGGATGCGGCTGGGACCGGCGGATCGGTATGAAGTTCGTGCCGGTGGATCAGCGCGGCGTGGCGTCGGCGACCAGCGCGTCCAGGTCCAGCCCGGCGCACTGCTGCAGCCAGTGCGCCAACAGCTGGTAGGACACCGACAGCCGCGTGGAGGGCAGGAAGCTGCCGTCGGCGATGCCGTCGACGAGCTGCTGCGGGGTGAACCAGCGTGCGTCTTCCAGCTCGTGGTCGCGCATGACGATCTGCCGCGACACGGCGGTGGCAATGAAGCCGACCATCAGTGAAGCCGGCATCGGCCACGGTTGCGAAGAGTGGTAGCGCACTTCGCCGACGATCACGCCGGCTTCCTCGGCCACTTCGCGGCGTACCGCATCCTCCAGCGCCTCGCCCGGTTCGATGAAGCCGGCCAGGGTGGAATAGCGACCGGGTGGCCAGCCGGCCTGGCGGCCGAGCAGGCAGGCGCCGTCGTGCTCGACCAGCATGATCACGGCGGCATCGGTGCGCGGGAAATGCAGCCGCGCGCAGTCCGGGTTGGTGCATTGCGCGCGATGGCCGGCGGCGACCAGCAGCAACGGTGCGCCGCAATGGGCGCAATAACGCGTCTCGCGCTGCCAGTGCGACAGGCCCTTGGCGTAGGCGAACAGGCCGGCCTCGTCGGCGGCCAGCTGCAGGCCGGCACTGCGCAGATTCATGCGGCGTGCGTCCAGTGCAACTTCCAGTTCGCCGCTGCGTGCGGGATCGTCCACCACCAGCAGGAAATGCGGACGTTCGTAGGCGATGCCGAGCAGGCTGGCGTGCAGCCCGCCCAGCCATTGCTCGCGTTCGTTCACGTCGAGCCAGCGCAACGCGTCGCCGTCACGGCGCAGGAAGGCTTCGCCGGTGGCATCCAGCAGCAGGTAGCGCGCTTCCGGCGAGCGCGCCTGTTCGACGATCCACACCGATTCGTCGCGCGACTCGGCGACGCGGTTCAGCACCAGGCTGAGCCCGGCGAACGTGTTCGGCGGCGGCAGTTTGGCCCGATCCATCGGCGGCGTGCTCAGGCGGAGAACGAAGAGCCGCAGCCGCAGGTGGTCTTCGCGTTCGGGTTGCTGATCACGAACTGCGCGCCGCTGAGGTTCTCGGCGTAGTCGATCTGCGCGCCGGTGAGGTACTGCAGCGACAGCGGATCGCACAGCAGGGTCACGCCTTCGCGCTCGATCGCCAGGTCGTCCTCGGCCTGGGCCTCGTCGAAGGTGAAGCCGTACTGGAAGCCCGAGCAGCCGCCGCCGGAGATGTAGACGCGCAGCTTCAGCGCCGGATTGCCCTCTTCGGCAATCAGCTCATGCACCTTGTGCGCGGCGGCGGCAGTGAACACCAGCGGGGCGCCGCTGCTGCGGTAATCGGGGATCGCGACGAGAGTTTCCATGGTCATCTAGATGGGGGCGTGGCGGACTGTAGCCAAGCATACCGCTTCAGGCCGGCATGGCCTCGTCGAGTTCGGCATCCGGCGCCGGCAGTTCGCGCTGCGCCTGCTCGACCTGGCGCGAGATGCGCCCGTTGACCTGGGCGCCGGCGGCCATTTCCAGCGTGTGGTAGCGCAGGTCGCCGTCGATGCGCGCCTGCGGCGCCAGTTCCAGCCGGACGCTGACGTTGACGTCGCCGGTCACGTGGCCGTTGATCACCGCCTGCGGCACGTGGATCTCACCGTGCACCTGGCCGTGCTCGCTGAGCGTGAACATGGCGTCGTCGCCCTCGCCCAGCACGGTGCCCTCGATGCGGCCATCCAGGTGCAGCGCGCCGCTGAAGCGCAGGTCGCCGCGGATCACCGTGCCGCGCGCGATCAGGCTGGTCTCGTGGCTGGTGTTGTTGCGATCGTTGCGGTCGTTGCGTCTACGGTTGAGCATCGCGGTCCCCTTCGGCGTTGGTGATGTTTCCGCTCAGCGCGGCGCCCCATGCGACGGCACGGTTGACCGGCTCGCCGCTGGCGGGCTGAATGCTGATGCGCAATCGCGTCGGACGGAAATCCGCCGGCAGCACGATGGTGCCGTGCAATTGCTGGAAATAGGTGAAACGGAACGGCAGGCCGTCCTTCTGCGCGGCATCGCCCAGCGCGGGCCAGTCCAGCCGCGCCACCTGATCGCCGCGCAGGCCTTCCACGCTGACCAGGGCGTTGCCGGAAATCTCGTCGCCGCGTTTGGCGTTCTGGGTCAGGCTGAGGCTGAGGTTCCAGCCGCGCGAACCGGCGATCGGCTGCAACTTCACTTCCTGCAGTTTCAGTCCCTGCCGCTGGGCGTCGCCGCCGACCAGTCGCGAGTAGAAGCCCAGGTCGGCGCGCAGGCCGTTGAGTTCTTCCTCGCGCTGGGCCAGGGTGCCGCGCAGGGAGCGGGTGGCGATTTCGTTGACCTGGGCTGCCCGCTGCAGGTTCGCGAGCTGCTGCTTCAGATCGTCGATCTGGCCGAGCAGGGCGCGCTGCTGGCGGTTGTCGACCGCGGCCGGGGCATTCGCCTGCCGGCTCAGCGCAGCGACGACCAGACCGACCACCAGCAGGCTGCAGAGCCAGGCCACGCCCAGCCACAGCCAGCGTCGGCGGTGGCTGGCGTCGTCGTGCCGGCGCACGACAAAACGCGGTGGTGGTCGTGAGGCCATGCGGCGCGTTCCGGGGAAAACCGAAGGTATAGCCCCGGCGTGATGAAAGCGTCAAGGAACAGGTGCACGCTTCGGTGCGCCGGACCTCGATGCAGCCGACGTGGCTCAGCTCTGCATCTTGCTTTGCAGGTAGCGCTCTGCGCCGATGTCCTTGACCAGGCTGAACTGGGTTTCCAGCCAGTCGATGTGTTCTTCCTCGTCGTGCAGGATGTTCTTGAACAGGTCGCGACTGATGTAATCGGCGATGCCTTCACTGTACGCGATCGCCTCGCGCAGGTCCTTCACCGCGGCCAGTTCCAGGTCCAGGTCGCCCTGCATGGATTCCAGCGCGTTCTCGCCGATGCGCAACTTGCCCAGGTGCTGCAGGTTCGGCAGGCCATCGAGGAACAGGATGCGCTCGATCAGGTGATCGGCGTGCTTCATCTCCTCGATCGATTCCTTGTACTCGTGCTCGGCCAGCTCGGTGTAGCCCCAGTCCTTGAGCATGCGGTAATGCAGGAAGTACTGGTTGATCGCGGTCAGTTCGTTGTAGAGCACCTTGTTGAGGAACTCGATGACCTTGGCATCACCTTTCATGGTCGTTCTCCCGTCGACGGACAACGTGGACTATACGAATTCCACGCGGCGATCGACGGAATGAGAATGGCAATGGTTTGCCTGTGCGCGGGAGGGCACCCGCGCATGGCGAGCAGAACGCGAGGGTTCAGGCTGCGGCGAGCGGCAGCTGGCAACGGACCTGCGATACCGCCTGGTCGAACGTGGCGCGGGCTTCCTGTTCGCAGCAGCCGCAGCAGTCCGAGCAGCCGGTGCGGGCCTGCAGTTCGGCAAAGGTATGCACCCCATCGGCCGCTTCGCGGCGGATGTCGTGGTCGGTGACGGCATTGCACATGCAGATGTACATGGCGCGTATAAGAACGCGAATGCGAATGATTGTCAACAAGCAGTTGACGGGGCCGCGGCGATCCGTTCAGGCGGCAGCGCGGCCGTCGCGTGGCCCGGTCGGCGGAGTGTCGGCGTTGTCGCTGTCGCGCGGTGGCAGGGTGCCCAGTTGAACGCTGAACAGGTCTTCGACCAACGGGGCGAAGTGGCGCAATGCCCGTTCGTATACCTGCCGCTTGAAGTTGACGACGTGCGCGGCGGGATACCAGAAGTCGACCCAGCGCCACAGGTCGAACTCCGGCTTGTCGCAGGCATCCAGCTTCAATGCATCTTCCCCGCCGACCAGCTTGAGCAGGAACCAGACCTGCTTCTGGCCGATGCAGGTGGGCCGCTGGTGATGGCGTACGTAACGGTTCGGCAGGCGATAACGCAGCCAGCCGTGGGTGGCGCTGATGACCTCGACGTGGTGCGCGGCGAGGCCGGTCTCCTCTTCCAGTTCGCGGTACATCGCCTCCAGCGGGGTTTCATCCGAGCGCATGCCACCCTGCGGGAACTGCCAGCCGTCGCGATTGATCCGGCGCGCCCAGAACAGCCGGCCGTCTGCATTCAGCAGCACGATGCCGACATTCGGACGGTAGCCATCTACATCAATCATGTCGCCTCCTGGAATCGAACGGCCCCGGCCATTGCCGGCAAGACCGCAGCGAAGTCCCGCAGTCGATTCAACCACGGCGCGCAAAGCGGCGGCAAGCGTCGGACTTGAACCGACCGGGTTACCCGACTACACTGCCGCGCCCCGCCCGCATCGTTCCGATCCGGCATGGCGGGTTTCCCCAAGGCTATGTAGCTCAGCCGGTTAGAGCACAGCACTCATAATGCTGGGGTCGGTGGTTCGAGTCCACCCATAGCCACCAGGACCAGGGCGTGTGTCTTTCCGCCGGTCCATTCATCGCCACCACGCGCAGGCGTCCGCCATGCATATCTTCAAGGTGTTTCAGATCGAGGCGGCGCATCGGCTGCCGAACGTGCCGGCCGGGCACAAGTGCGCGCGGTTGCACGGGCATTCGTTCCGCATCGAGATCCATGTGGCCGGCGAGCCGGATTCCCTGTTGGGCTGGGTGATGGACTTCGCCGACGTCAAGGCGGCCTTTGCGCCGCTGTACGAGCAACTCGACCATCACTATCTCAACGAGATCGAAGGGCTGGAGAACCCGACCAGCGAGATGCTGGCGCGCTGGATCTGGCAACGGCTGCAACCGCGTCTGGCCGGGTTGGACAAAGTCGTGGTGCACGAGACCTGCACCTCGGGGGCCAGTTGCAGTCGCGACAGCTTTTGACGCGCCGCCGTAACGCCTAAAATCGTCATAAGTTACAGTTTTTGATGAATGTTTCTTGGCGTGGCCGGTTGTTGATGAAAATATATGTTGCATTGCAACAGAAGTGTTGCTAGAGTGCATGCCACTACCCCCATCCTCAACGAGGACTACGTCATGACGCAGCAACTCAACAACCAGCTTTTCGCTTTCACCAAGCAGTTCACCGACAGCGCGTTCAAGGCGCAGTCGCTGGCTCTGAAGGGCCTCGAGACGGTCGCCGAGCTGCAGCTCAAGGCGCTCGAGGAGCAGGCCAAGGTCTCCGCCGAATTCGTCGCCGAAGCGCTGGAAACCCGCGACATCAACGGCCTGCGCAGCCTGTGGGAAAAGGGCACCAGCCTGAGCCGCGACAATGCCGAGCGTGCGGTGGCGGTTTCGCAGGAAGTGCTCGCAATTACCCAGAAGACTGCCGAGTCGCTGAATGCGCTCGTGCAGGAGCAGCGTCAGGCCGCCAACGACGCCGTCGTGGCGCCGGTCGCCGCTGCCAAGAAGGCTGCCGCCAAGTAATCCAGCCATACGTCGCAGTTCACGCGATGAAACAGGGCCGAACCTAGTGTTCGGCCCTGTTTGTATGTACGGTCGCAGGAAGATGCGAGCGGTGGCGGGCGGGGCAGGGTGCGATCCGTACAGGCAGTTTCCGGGCGGCCGGACACGATGTCGCAGGCCGCACGGCTTGTCCGCGCAATTGCCGCACTGATATACTTTTGCGGATTGGATCGTGGCCCTTAGCTGTATCGGTGCCGCCTGATGCAGGCCGCGCGGAGACGCTACGTGCTGAACAGTCTTGCCTCTGGTCGACGCCTCGCCTTGCGCATCATTTTGCTGCAGCTCGCTGTGGCGCTGCTGGCTGGCCTGGTTTTCCTGGCGCTGGGGCGCCGCGAAGCGGTGTCGGCGGCTGCAGGTGCGGCGTTGGTGGCGCTGGGTACCGCGTTGATGTCGGCGCGATTCTTCAGCGGCCTCGGCGGGGCGGGCCTGGCGTTGAGCCGCCTGCTGACGGGCATGTTCCTGAAATGGATCGTGATCGTCGGGGGGCTGGTCGTGATCCTGTTCCAATTCAAGTTGCCACCGCTGGCCGCCATCACGGGGTTGGCGGCGGCTTACGCGGTTTATCTGCTGGCGTTCAGATTCAAGGGTTGATCCATGGCAAGCGAGCCGCAGGGCGGTCTTACCGAATACATCCAGCACCATCTGCAGCATCTGACCCCGCATACGAGCGAGGGTGGTTTCTGGGCGGTGCACGTCGACTCGATCACCGTGTCGCTGGTGCTGGGCGCGATGTTCTGCCTGTGGTTCTGGCTGAAGGCGCGCAAGGCCACGGCCGGCGTGCCGGGCAAGGGCCAGGCGTTTGTCGAGATCGTGCTGGAGTTCGTCGACGGCCAGGTCAAGGACGTGTTCCATGGCGACCGCCGCGTGCTCGGGCCGCTGGCGCTGACCGTGTTCGTCTGGGTGTTCCTGATGAATGCGATGGATCTGCTGCCGGTCGACCTGCTGCCGTGGATCACCGAGAAGTTCGGCGTCGGCCATTTCCGCGCCGTGCCCACCGCCGACATCAACATGACGTTCGCGATGTCGCTGACGGTGTTCATCCTGATCATCTTCTACAGCTTCAAGGCCAAGGGCGCCAGCGGCTACATGCACGAGCTGTTCACCGCGCCGTTCGGCAAGCATCCGCTGCTGTGGATCCCGAATTTTCTGCTCAACCTGGTCGAGCTGGCCTCCAAGCCGGTGAGCCTGGCGATGCGACTGTTCGGCAACATGTACGCCGGCGAGCTGGTGTTCATGCTGATCGCCGGCCTGTTCAGCGCCGGCGCGGGTCTCGCTGGCTGGGCGTTGTATGGCGCGGGCATCATCGGCTACACGGTGTGGGGCATCTTCCACATCCTGATCATTTCGATCCAGGCGTTCATCTTCATGGTGCTGACGATCGTGTACATCTCGATGGCGCATGACCATCACTGAGTGAAGTTTTCGCGACATCCGTTTTGTAAATCAACTTTTCAGCTTCAATTTTTTTCAGGAGATCACCGTGGAACATCTCGTTCAGTTTGCACAAATCCAGGGCTTCACCGCCATCGCGCTCGGCCTGATCATCGGTTTCGGCGCACTCGGTGCCTGTATCGGTATCGGCATCATGGGCTCGAAGTTCCTTGAAGCCGCTGCCCGTCAGCCGGAGCTGGTGCCGCTGCTGCAGGGCCGCATGTTCCTGCTGGCTGGCCTGATCGACGCGGCGTTCCTGATCGGCGTGGCGCTGGCGATGTACTTCGCGGTAGCCAACCCGTTGCTCGGCAAGGTCCTGTCCGCTGCCGGCGCAGGCCAGTAAGCAGCATCCTCCGGTGGCGCCGTTGCGGCGCCACCGCGTATCCGGCTCGGGTGTTGTGATACCCGGGTCTGTTCCATTCCGTATTTACAGGTAACGCAGCGATGAATTTCAACGCGACCTTGATTGGCGAAATGATTTCGTTCGCCATCCTGATCTGGTTCAGCGTCCACTTCATCTGGCCGCACATCAACAAGGCCATTGAAGAGCGGCAGATCAAGATCGCCGAAGGCCTGAACGCCGCCGAGCGCGCCCACGCCGAGCTGAAGAGCGCGGACGTGAAGGTGGCGGGCGAGATCAAGCAGGCCCGCCTGCAGGCTTCCGAGATCATCGACAAGGCCCAGCAGCAGGCCAATCAGATCATCGAGAAGGCCCGCGGCGAAGCCGTCAGCGAGATCAACCGGCTGAAGGCGGCGGCGCAGGACGACATCGCCTCGATGGCGCAGCGTGCCCGTGACCAGTTGCGCGAGCAGGTTGGCGCATTGGCCGTACAGGGCGCCAGCAAGATCGTGCAGCGCGAGGTCGATGCGTCGACGCACAAGGCGTTGCTCGACCAACTCGCGGCCGAGATCTGATCCATGGCCCAGGCAATCACCCTCGCCCGTCCGTACGCTCGCGCCGCTTTCGAAGTGGCGCACGAGGCCGGTACGCTGGACGCATGGTCGCAGGCGCTGGCGTTCGCCGCCGCGGTGGCGAACGATCCGCGCGTGGCCGGTCTCGGCAACGATCCGCGGGTGCTGCCGGCGCAGCTGGTGGCCCTGCACCTGCCGGCCGGCATCGCTGCCGATGCGCCGTTCGGGCAGTTCCTCGCCGAGATGGCCGAGCAGCGGCGCCTGGCGTTGCTGCCGGAAGTGGCCGAGTTGTATGAGGCCTTCAAGCGCGAATCCGAGTCGCAGCTGCTGGTCAAGGTGACCAGCGCGATGGCGCTGGACGCGGCCCAGGCCGAGCAGCTCAAGGCGTCGCTGAAGCGCCGCTTCAAGCGCGAGATCGAACTGGAAACCCGGGTCGATGCTGCGTTGCTGGCCGGCGTGGTGATCGATACCGGCAGCGAAGTGATTGATGGTTCCGCCCGTGGACGCCTGGCGAAGCTGGCCGGCGCGCTGGCGCACTGAAAGCAGATAAAAGTGTGGAGAGAAGTGAGAGACGAGTGGAACGCCAATGACCACACCGCCGCTCTCGCTCACTACTCACTCCTCTCAACTCGTTTCTAGATCTTTGGGATAACGACCATGTCCAGTACCACCCTGAATCCGTCCGAGATCAGCGAACTGATCAAGAGCCGCATCGAGCAGTTCAAGCTCGGCGCGGAAGCGCGCAACGAGGGCACGATCATCAGCGTGTCCGACGGCATCGTGCGCATCCACGGCCTGGCCGATGTGATGCAGGGCGAAATGATCGAGCTGCCGGGCAACGCGTTTGCGCTGGCGCTGAACCTCGAGCGCGACTCGGTCGGCGCGGTGGTGCTGGGCGAATACCAGCACCTGCGCGAAGGCGACACCGCCAAGACCACCGGCCGCATCCTCGAAGTGCCGATCGGCCCCGAGCTGCTCGGCCGCGTCGTCGACGCGCTGGGCAACCCGATCGACGGCAAGGGCCCGCTGAACGCCAAGCTCAACGCGCCGATCGAGAAGGTTGCGCCGGGCGTGATCTGGCGCAAGTCGGTCGACCAGCCGCTGCAGACCGGCTACAAGTCGGTCGACGCGATGATCCCGGTCGGCCGCGGCCAGCGCGAGCTGATCATCGGCGACCGCCAGACCGGCAAGACCGCGCTGGCGATCGACGCGATCATCGCGCAGAAGGATTCCGGCATTAAGTGCATCTACGTCGCGATCGGCCAGAAGCGTTCGTCGATCGCCAACGTGGTGCGCAAGCTCGACGAGAACGGCGCGCTGGCCAACACCATCATCGTGGTCGCCTCGGCGTCCGAGTCGGCCGCGCTGCAGTACGTCGCGCCGTACTCCGGTTGCGCGATGGGCGAATACTTCCGCGACCGCGGCCAGGACGCGCTGATCGTCTATGACGATCTGTCCAAGCAGGCCGTGGCCTACCGCCAGATCTCGCTGCTGCTGAAGCGCCCGCCGGGCCGCGAGGCGTATCCGGGCGACGTGTTCTATCTCCACTCGCGCCTGCTCGAGCGCGCCTCGCGCGTGTCCGAGGAGTACGTCGAGAAGTTCACCAACGGCGAAGTGAAGGGCAAGACCGGTTCGCTGACCGCGCTGCCGATCATCGAGACCCAGGGCGGCGACGTTTCGGCGTTCGTGCCGACCAACGTGATCTCGATCACCGACGGCCAGATCTTCCTGGAAACCGACCTGTTCAACGCCGGCATCCGTCCGGCCGTGAACGCCGGCATTTCGGTGTCCCGCGTCGGCGGCGCCGCGCAGACCAAGATCGTCAAGAAGCTGTCCGGCGGCGTGAAGCTGGCGTTGGCGCAGTACCGTGAGCTGGCTGCGTTCGCGCAGTTCGCCTCGGACCTGGACCCGGCCACCCGCGCCCAGCTGGACCGCGGCCAGCGCGTCACCGAGTTGATGAAGCAGAAGCAGTACGCGCCGCTGTCGATCGCCGAACTGGCGCTGTCGGTGTACGCCGCCGAGCAGGGCTACCTCGATGATCTGCCGGTGAATCAGGTGCTGCCGTTCGAGAAGGGCCTGCACGCGTTCATGCACCAGAACCATGCCGACCTGATGAAGACCATCGTCGCCACCGGCAACTGGGACAAGGACATCGAGGCCACCTTCAAGGCTTCGCTGGACGAGTACAAGAAGACCGGTAGCTGGTAAGGCCCGGCAAGAAGAGCGAATCGGAAGAGTGCGACGGTAACGGGGCCTCTTCCCACCAGCGAGCACAACGAGCGGAATAGAGCATGGCCAGCGGACGCGAAATCAAAACCAAGATCAAGAGCACGCAGAACATGCGCAAGGTGACGCGTGCGCTCGAGATGGTCTCGGCCTCGAAGATCCGCAAGGCGCAGGATCTGATGAAGGCCTCGCGCCCGTATGCGCGCTCGATGCGCAAGGTGATCGCGCACGTGGCGCAGGCCAGCACCGACTTCAGCCATCCGTTCATGGTCCAGCGCGACAACGTGGCGCGGGTCGGCTACATCGTGGTGTCGACCGATCGCGGCTTGTGCGGCGGCCTCAACTCCAACCTGTTCCGCCGCCTGCTGCCGGCGATCGCCGAATGGCACAAGCAGGGCGTGCAGGTGGACGTGGTGGCGATCGGCCAGAAGGCCGTGGCGTTCTTCCGCCGCCTCAAGGGCGTCAACCTGGTCGGCAGCGTCAGCCACCTCGGCGAGAAGCCCAAGCTCGAACAGCTGGTCGGCGTGATCAAGGTGATGATGGATGCCTACCAGGCGAATGGCCTGGACCGCGTGTTCCTCGCCTACAACGACTTCGTCAACACCATGACGCAGAAGCCGACCATCGACGCGCTGCTGCCGCTGCCGCTGGTGGCCGCGGAGATGGAAGCGCACCAGGAAGCGGGCGAGTCGGCCTACGCCGGCGTGAAGCTGGAAGCGAGCCACGACTGGGATTACATCTACGAGCCCGATGCGCAGACCGTGCTGGAGCACGTGCTGACCCGCTACATCGAATCGGTGGTGTACCAGGCGGCGCTGGAGAACCTGGCCAGCGAGCACGCCGCGCGCATGGTGGCGATGAAGAGCGCGTCGGACAACGCGAACAAGGTGATCGACGAGCTGACGCTGATCTACAACAAGGCGCGCCAGGCGGCGATCACCCAGGAAATCTCGGAAATCGTGGGAGGAGCAGCAGCGGTGTAACCGCTGCTGCTCCTCCAAAATTCATGGCGACGCGAAGCGGCGCCGCAACAAACCTCAAAAGTTACATCCGGAGCTATCAGCATGAGCCAGGGCAAAGTTGTTCAGATCATCGGCGCGGTCGTCGACGTGGAGTTTCCGCGCGACCAGGTGCCGCAGGTGTATGACGCACTGAAAATCGACGGCACCGCGATCACGCTGGAAGTCCAGCAGCAGCTCGGCGACGGCATTGTGCGCACGATCGCGCTCGGTTCCACCGAGGGCCTGAAGCGCGGCCTCGAGGCACGCAACACCGGCGAAGGCATCAAGGTGCCGGTCGGCAAGGCCACCCTCGGCCGCATCATGGACGTGCTCGGCAACGCGATCGACGAGGCCGGCCCGATCGGTGAGCAGGACCAATGGGTGATCCATCGGGAGGCGCCGAGCTACGCCGACCAGGCGGCCGCGACCGACCTGCTGGAAACCGGCATCAAGGTGATCGACCTGATCTGCCCGTTCGCCAAGGGCGGCAAGGTCGGCCTGTTCGGCGGCGCCGGCGTGGGCAAGACCGTCAACATGATGGAACTGATCAACAACATCGCCAAGGCGCACGAAGGCCTGTCCGTGTTCGCCGGCGTGGGCGAGCGTACCCGCGAGGGCAACGACTTCTACCACGAGATGAAAGACTCCAACGTGCTCGACAAGGTCGCGATGGTCTACGGCCAGATGAACGAGCCGCCGGGCAACCGCCTGCGCGTCGCGCTGACCGGCCTGACCATGGCCGAGTACTTCCGCGACGAGAAGGACGAGCACGGCAAGGGCCGCGACGTGCTGTTCTTCGTCGACAACATCTACCGCTACACGCTGGCCGGTACCGAAGTGTCCGCGCTGCTCGGCCGCATGCCGTCGGCGGTGGGTTACCAGCCGACGCTGGCCGAGGAAATGGGCGTGCTGCAGGAGCGCATCACCTCGACCAAGACCGGCTCGATCACCTCGATCCAGGCCGTCTACGTGCCCGCGGACGACCTGACCGACCCGTCGCCGGCCACCACCTTCGCCCATCTGGACGCGACCGTGGTGCTGAGCCGCAACATCGCGAGCCTGGGCATCTACCCGGCGGTGGATCCGCTCGATTCGACCAGCCGCCAGCTCGATCCGAACGTGATTGGGCAGGAGCACTACGACGTCGCCCGCAAGGTGCAGGGCACGCTGCAGCGCTACAAGGAGCTGAAGGACATCATCGCGATCCTGGGCATGGACGAGCTTAGCGAAGAGGACAAGCAGGCCGTGGCGCGTGCGCGCAAGTGCGAGCGCTTCTTCTCGCAGCCGTTCCACGTGGCCGAGGTGTTCACCGGCTCGCCGGGCAAGTACGTGTCGCTGAAGGAAACCATTCGCGGTTTCAAGATGATCGTCGACGGCGACGTCGACCATCTGCCGGAGCAGGCGTTCTACATGGTCGGCGGCATCGACGAGGCGATCAAGAAAGCGGAAGAGATGGGCGCCAAGAAGGCCGCCTGATCCTGCGGGCGGACCGCGCGTCCGCCCGTCGCCTTAAGCATTTGGAACCTGAGTCATGACCCAAACCATTCGCGTCGACATCGTCAGTGCCGAAGCCGAGATCTTCTCCGGCGACGCGACGATGGTCGTTGCCACCGGCGAAATCGGCGAGCTCGGCATCACGCCGCGCCACGCGCCGCTGATCACCCGTCTCAAGCCGGGCCACGTCGACGTGCTGCTGGCCAGTGGCGAGCGCCAGCAGTTCTGGGTTTCCGGCGGCATGCTGGAGGTGCAGCCGCAGGTGGTAACCGTGCTGGCCGACACCGCCGCCCGCGCCGCCGACCTGGACGAGGCTTCCGCGCAGCGCGCCAAGAAAGAGGCTGAAGACGCGCTGGCGAACCGCACCGACGCGATGGAGATCGCCGAAGCCCAGGCCAAGCTGGCCGAGGCGATCACCCAGCTGCAGGCGCTGGAGCGGCTGCGCAAGAACCTCAAGCACTGAGTTTGTGCGCTCGTCCGTGAGCGCAGAGCCAGGATCAAGAGGCGGCCGTCCGTGGCCGCACTCATGGATGAAGCGGTCGCTTCGATGGACACTTCAGAAAAGGACGCCGGCCTTGTGCCGGCGTTTTTGCGTCGGCACGATGCAGCTTTGGGCAGATGGCGACGATGGCGATGACGCGGCTGAAGTGCGCATGGGGCGGGCTGTTGCTGACTCTCGTCGGCTGCGCCACCACGCCGCCCTTGCCGCCGCCATCGCCATCCGCCACGGGCGAGGCATCGTGGCGGGCCGTGGCACCGCCCGGCACGGCACGCTATCAACTGGCATTGGGCGAAGTGTCCAGTGGCGGTACGCCGTTCCAGCGCGTGACGCCGGTGTATCCGCCGAACCTGCTCGCCAGCTGCCCGCCGCCGCAGGAGGTGCCGGCGCTGCTGGTCGTCGACGGGAAAGGCATGGTCAGCGAAGTGCGCGTGGCGGGCGAGGGGCAGGCCGATGGCAGCCGGCGCGCCTTCATCGCCGCGGTGCGCACCGCCGCGGCGCAGTGGCAGTTCAATCCGCTGCAGATCAACCGCTGGGCCGCTGACGCCGACGGCAACAGCCATGTGGTGGACAGCGAGACGAAGCCGTTCAGCCTGGCCTATGTGTTCCGCTTCGCGTGCCATGCGGGCCAGTCGACGGTATCGGCCGCGGCGGCAACGCCCTGAGCCCATTTCCGCCATCGTCCGGCCAGGACGGACTGGTATGCTTTTTTGATCGACGCGCGACAAGGTCCTGCAGCCATGAATCAAACGCCTCTCCATGTCGTCATCCTCGCCGCCGGCGCCGGCACGCGGATGAAATCGAACCGGCCGAAGGTATTGATGCCGCTGGCCGGCCGACCCTTGCTGGCGCACGTGATCGCTGCGGCGCGTGCGCTGCAGCCGGCGGCGATCCACGTCGTCTATGGCCATGGCGGCGAACAGGTGCCAGCCGCGTTTGCCGACCAGCCCGACCTGCACTGGGCGCTGCAGGCAGAGCGGCTGGGCACCGGTCATGCGGTGGAGCAGGCGCTGTCCGGCGTGCCCGCCGGCAAGGTGCGTGTCCTGGTGCTGTACGGCGACGTGCCGCTGACCCGGGTCGAGACACTGCAGCAGCTGGTGGCGGCTGAAGGCGGCTTCAGCCTGCTCACCACCCGCTTCGCCGACCCGCACGGCTACGGCCGCGTGTTGTGCGACGGCAACGGCCGCGTGCGCGCGGTGGTCGAAGAGAAGGATGCCGATGCCGACCAGCGCGCGGTGAACCTGGTCAACACCGGCATCCTGGTCGCCGAGGCGCAGGCTCTGCGCGGCTGGATCGGCCGGCTCGACCGCAACAACGCGCAGGGCGAGTACTACCTCACCGACATCTTCCACATGGCCGCCGCGGAAAACCGGGCGGCGCTCAGCGTCGAATGCATCGACCCGATCGAGGCCGCCGGCGCCAACAATCCGCAGCAGCTGGCCGAGCTGGAAGCGGCGTATCGCCAGCGCGCCGCGCGCGCGCTGATGTCCGACGGCGTGCGTCTGGCCGACCCCTTGCGCATCGACGTGCGCGGCGCGGTCGAGGCCGGTCACGATGTCGAGCTGGACATCGACGTGATCCTGGAAGGCCGTGTGGTGCTCGGCGACGACGTGCGCATCGGCGCGTTCACCCGGCTGAAGGACGTGCAGCTGGCCGCCGGGACGGTAGTGCAGTCGCACTGCGACCTGGACGGCGTGGTGACCCACGGTCCCTGCACGATCGGGCCGTTCGCGCGGCTGCGCCCCGGCACCGAACTCGACACCGGCGTGCACGTGGGCAACTTCGTCGAGACCAAGAAGACACGCCTCGGCGAAGGCAGCAAGGCGAACCACCTCACTTATCTCGGCGACACCGTGGTGGGCCGCGGCGTCAACATCGGCGCCGGCACGATCACCTGCAACTACGATGGCGTGAACAAGTTCGTCACGCGCATCGACGACGGCGCCTTCATCGGCTCCAACAGCGCGCTGGTCGCCCCGGTGACCATCGGTGCCCAGGCCACCATCGGCGCCGGCTCGGTGATCACACGTGACGCCCCGGCCGGCGAACTCACCGTGGCGCGCGGCCGGCAGCAGACGTTCGAGGGATGGAAGCGACCCTTGAAGCAGAAGTGAGTGGTGAGAAGTGAGGAGTGAGAGAAGGCAACGGCGGGGTGCGCTTCGGCTTTTCTCTCACTCCTCACTCCTCTTCACTCACTCCTCGTCCTACGCGTAGCGCCAGCCGTCGATCTCCACCAGCAGCTCGCTGCGGCAGATGTCGCCGTGCAACAGCAGCACCGGCACGCCGGGCAGGCGGCTGTGCAGGAACGCGCGCACGCGCGGGGCATCGGCGACGTGGCGCACATAGGCTTTCAGCGGCGAGCGGGTGTCGAAGCCGGCGGCCATGCCGGCGCTGGCCAGCAGCGCCTCGAGGTTGGTCAGGGTTTCTTCCAGCTGGGCGTCGAGGTCGTCCTGGTGCGCCGAGGCGTGGCCGACCACGGCGGCGGTGCCGGAGATCGCCAGCACGTCCTGCGCCGGCAGCGCCATCGCGCGGGCGAAGCTGGGCGGGGTGCGGCCGTACTGGCGCGGGTAGCGCCAGGCGCTGACCTGGCGCGGATTCTCCACCCGCGTGCCGGGCTGGTCGCAGGCCAGCAGGTAGACCTGCAGCCGATGCGGGTCGCCGTGATGGCCGATCGCGGTGGCGGCGGGGAAGCCCTCGGCGAAGAAGTCGCCCATGCCGGTGGCGCGGCCGTCGCAGAAATGCTTGTAGCGCTCGGCATCGCCGTCGCCGTGGTTGATCGCGCCGAGATAATTCCAGACCCGCAGTACATGTCGCGCCTCACGCGTCGCGACGAAGCGATGCAACCGTTCGTAGGCCAGCCGGGCGGTGGCGACGGGACCGCCGTGTTCGCGCTCGTCCAGTTCGATCGAGGCGAACAGCCAGCCGCCGCCGGCCGACCAGCGCAGCGCACCGTCGCTGCCGCAGCCGACCGGCGCGTCGACCTGCCACAGTTCCATGGGCGCCGGGGCGTCGAAGGCCTGCAGCGCCACCTGCAGGTAGCGCGGGTCGGTGCTGGCCGGGGCGTCGTCGCCGAAGCCGAACAGCGCCAGCGTGCCGGGTTCGGCCAGGGTCGCCGCGACCTCGGCCATGCGGTAGGACACCCGCGGCGCGCGGCGCGACTGCGGGTCGATCTGGGGGTTTTCACAGCCCTGCATCATTGCGTACAACCGGGAACGACAAGGGCGCTATGTTACACTCCGCGCCCACTGCCACCGGGGGGAGGCAATGCATCCAGCGTACGGAATCGAGCATGGCGGAACAGACAGCGGCACAGCACGAATTGGCCACCTTGGTCGTGGCATGCCTGAATCTCGAGACCGTGACCCCGGAACAGATCGACCCGGAGGCGCCGTTGTTCGGCGGCGAGCTGGGGCTGGATTCCATCGACGCGCTGGAGATCGCCCTGGCCGTATCCAAGCGCTACGGCTTCCAGCTGCGCTCGGACAATCCGGACAACCGGCAGATCTTCACCAACCTGCGCACGCTGTCCGCGCATGTCGAGAAGAACCGCGTCGGTTGAAGCGGGCGCATCGACGCATCGACGTCGCTTCTGTCACGCCACGTTCCGGCGCCGGTGGCAGGCTGGCGGCTTCGATGGAGCCAACGCGGAACCCGGCATGACGTCCTCTTCACCCTCTGACGGCACGACGCGGCGCTACGGCCTGCTGTTGCTGCCGGCCTATCCGCTGCTGGCGATCGCCGGCGCGGTGACGCATCGGCAGGTGTTCGCACTGTTGGCGCTGGCCCTGCTGCTGAGCGTGCTGATGCTGCCGCAGCTGCTGACGCGCCGCGCCGCGCCGTGGCTGTGGTGGTCGGGCGTGCTGGCCGGCTTGCTGTGGACGTGGCGGTACGGCTTTGCCGACTTGCTGCTGGAGGCGGTGCCGGTGCTGATCAATGCGCTGCTGGCGGGCTGGTTCGGCCGCACGCTGGGCACGTCCGAGCCGCTGGTGGCGCGCTTCATCGTCGCCATCGAGGGCGACGAACGACTGCTGCAGCCGGGCGTGGCTGCCTACGCGCGCCAGATCACCTGGTTCTGGACGCTGCTGCTGGGCGCCCAGGCGCTGCTGTTGACCGTGCTGTTGCTGTGCGCCGACCACAGCGGCCTGCTGGCGCGCGCCGGCATCGCCTCGCCGCTGCCGGTGCCCGAGCGCTGGGCCGCGACATGGCTGCACCTGGGCTGCTATGTCCTGCTGGGCGCGGCGTTCCTGCTGGAGTACGTCTATCGCCGCTGGCGGCTGCGCCATCTGCATCACCCCGGCCTGCACGACATGCTGCTGCAGCTGGCGTTGCACTGGCCGCAGTTGCTGCGCGGCAAGCGCCCGGTGGCGCCATGAACGCCGGCTTCGAACAGGCGCTGCGCATCGGCGCGGGGCATCCGGCGTTGCCCGGCCACTTTCCCGCTGCGCCGCTGGTGCCGGGGGTGATCTTGCTGGAGCAGGTGGCGCTGGCCCTGCGCGCCTGGCGCGGCCAGCGGCTGGGCCGCGTGCTGGAAGCGAAGTTCGCGGCGCCGCTGCTGCCGGAAGAAACCGCCACGTTGCGCCTGACCGCCGCGGACGGCGCGCGGGCGCGTTTCGAGATCCGGCGTGACGGCATCCTGCTGGCACGCGGCCTGGTCGAGGGAACGACATGAGCACGCACACACACTGGCAGAGCCGACCGGAAGGCGGCGGACGTTTCGCGATCTGGCTGATCCGCGCGATCGCGCTGCATGGCGGACGCCGGATGGGCCGGCTGTGCCTGTACCCGATCACGCTGTACTTCTTCCTGCGTCGCGGGCCGGAACGGCAGGCCTCGCGGCAATACCTGCAGCGGGCGTTCGGCCGGCCGGCCACGGCGTGGCAGGTGCTGAAGCACATCCACTGCTTTGCCGCGACGATCCTGGACCGGATCTTCCTGCTCGCGCATGGCGAAAAGCCGTTCCAGATCGAGACCGAGGGCCTGGACCTGCTCGACCAGCGTGTCGCGCAGGGCCGCGGCGTGCTGCTGTTCGGCTCGCACCAGGGCAGCTTCGAGGCGCTGCGGGCGATCGGCGCGCGGCGGCCGGAGATGCCGCTGCGCGTGGTGCTGGACAAGCAGAAGACCCCGGCGATGACCGAACTGCTCGAAGCGCTGGCGCCGGACGTCGGTGCCTGCGTGATCGACGCGGCGCAGGACGGCACCACGATCGCGCTGGCGATGGCCGAGGCCTGCCACGACGGTGCACTGGTGGCGATGCTGGCCGATCGCGGCCGCGGCCACGAGGTATTGCGGCGCACCGGCTTCCTCGGTTCCTCCGCGCCGTTCCCGATCAGCCCGTGGCTGCTGGCGCATACGTTGCAGGTGCCGGTGGTACTGTGCTTTGGGCTGTACCTGGGCGGCAACCGCTACAAGCTGATCTTCGAGCCGTTCAGCGACCAGGTGCACATCCCGCGGCAGGATCGCGGCCCGGCGCTGGATGCGTTGATTGCCCGCTACGCGCAACGGCTGGAACACTACATCCATGTCGCTCCCTACAACTGGTTCAACTTCTATGATTTCTGGCAAGACGCGCCTGTGGCTGATGGGCCTGCTGCTGCCGCTGTGGGCGAGCGCGTCGGCGTCTGAGCCGGCGCCGGCAGCGTCGTCTGCGCCGGCGCTGATCGCGGCCCTGGGCCAGCCCGCGCCCGCGCATACCGCCTTCGCCGAGGCGCGTTTCCTGCAGGTGCTCGATCGGCCGCTGGTGGTCTCCGGCGAATTGTCGTGGCTCGGCGGCGACCGCCTGCAGCGGCGCGTCGATCACCCGCAACAGGAAACGTCCATCATCGCCGACGGCGAGGTGACCCAGCAGCGTGCCGGCAAGAGTCCGCGGCACTTCTCGCTGAAGCGTGCACCGCAGTTGCAGGTGTTGCTGGACAGCTTCGTGGCGTTGCTCAGCGGCGACGCCGCGCGCCTGCAGCAGGCATTCGAGATCCGCCAGGGCGGCGACGCCGGCGGTGCGTGGACGCTGACCCTGGTGCCGCGCGACGCCCGCGTGGCGAAGACCGTCGCCAGCATCCGCATCGACGGCTACGCGAAGGCCTCGCGCTGCATGCACATGCAGGAAGCCGACGGCGACCTCGCGGTCGACCTGCTCGGCCCGCTGGCCGCGCAGATGCCGGCCGCGCCCACCCGTGAGGCGCTGCAGGCGCTGTGCCAGGGCGCACCCTGAGCATGCGCCGGGGTGCACGCGCGGCATTGCTGATCGGATGGTTGCTGGCGCTGGCCGGACTCGGCTGGATGGTCAGCCAGCGCCTGCACGTCAGCACCGACCTGCGCAGCTTCATGCCCGCGCCGACCACGCCGGACCAGCGCCTGTTGATGGAGCAGGTCGGCGAAGGGCCGGGTTCGCGCCTGCTGCTGCTGTCGATCAATGGCCAGCCCGATGCGCAGCTGGCGAACCTGAGCCAGGGCCTCGCCGCGGCGCTGAAAAACGACCGGCGCTACAGCCAGGTGCTCAACGGCAGCTTCGACCTCGGCGCGCTGGACGCCAAGCTATTGCCGTATCGCTACCTGCTGTCGCCCACGCTGGACACGCAGCCGCTGGACGAGGCGTACCTGGCCGACCAGCTGCAGCAGCGGCTGGACGATCTTTCCTCGCCGGCGGCCAGCCTGCTGAAAGGCCTGTTGCCGCGCGACCCCACGCTGGAGGTGCTGAAGCTGGCCGAGCGGTGGGCGCCGGCGAAATCGCCGGAACTGCGCGAGGGCGTGTGGTTCTCGCCGCAGGACGAAGCCTTGCTGCTGGTGCAGACGGTCGCCGCCGGGTTCGATCCGGGCGCGCAGCAGAAGGCGATCGACGGCATCCGGCAGGCCTTCCATGCGCTGCCTGGCAGCAGCGGCGCGACCCTGCAATTGAGCGGGCCGGGCTATTTCAGCGTGGTGGTCGGTGCGCAGACACGGCATCAGGCCGACTGGATCGGGCGCATCTCCACCGTGGGCTTCATCGCGCTGCTGCTGCTGGCGTATCGCAGTTTCAGCTCGCTGCTGCTGTCGGCGTTGCCGATCGCCAGCGCCGCGCTGGCCGGCATCGCCGCGTTGACGCTCGCCTTCCCTGAAGTGCACGGGATCACCCTGGCGTTCGGTTTCACCCTGCTCGGCGTGGCGCAGGAGTACCCGATCCGTGTGCTCAGCCACCGCCGCGCCGGCGAGGACGCGGTGCACAGCGTGCGTACGTTGTGGCCGCTGCTGCTGACCGCGATCGCCTCGGCCTGCATCGCCTACCTGGCGTTCTACGCCTCCGGCGTGAACGGGCTGAAGCAGCTGGCCGTGTTCACCATCGTCGGCCTGCTGGTGGCCGGCTTCAGCACGCGCTACCTGCTGCCGTACCTGTTGCCGCGGCGCGTGCGCGACGTCGCCGACATGCGCTGGCTGGCGCGCGCGCGCGCGTTCGTGGATCGCCTGCCGCGACCGCGCTGGATTCCCGTCGCGGTCGCCGTGGCGATCGTGCTGATGCTGGCGCTCGCACCCGCGCCGTTCTGGCAAAACAACCTCGCCGCGCTGACCCCGCTGCCGCAGGACCTGCTGCAGCACGACGCGCGCCTGCGCGAGGCGCTCGGTGCGCCCGACGTGCGCTACCTGCTGGTGCTGCAGGCGCCGACCGAGCAGGGCGTGCTGGCGCTGTCGGAGCAACTGCAGCCGCGCGTCGATGCGCTGCTGGCGCAACACGCGGCCGATGCGCTGGAACTGCCGTCGCGCTATCTGCCGACGACAGCGTTGCAGCGCGAACGACAGCAGAAGCTGCCCGACCGCGCCACGCTGCAGCTCGCGCTGGGCGAAGCGTTGCAGGGCCTACCGTTCCGCGCCGACCTGTTCCAGCCATTCGTCGACGATGTGGAAGCTGCGCGCCAGCTGCCGCCGCTGACACCAGAGCGTTACGCGCAGACGCCGCTGGGCCAGCGCCTCGCCGCGATGCTGGTGGAGCGCGACGGCCACTGGCTGGGCCTGGGCACGGTCAGCGGCGTGCATGACGCGGCCGCGCTGCAGGCGTTGGGCGAAAACACGAACGGCGCGGTGCGCCTGCTCGACCTGAAGGCCGCTTCGGAGTCGCTGGTGGTCGACTACCGCACGCGCATCCTGCAGGCCCTGCTGGTCGCGGCGATCTTGCTGGTGCTGACCATCACGTTCGCCCTGCGCAGCCTGCGCCGCGCCTGGCACGTGCTGGCACCGATGACCCTGGCCACCTTCCTGGTGCTGGCGGTGGAGCGCGTGGCCGGCATCGAGATCTCGCTGTTCCACCTGGTCGCGCTGATCCTCGCCGGCGGCCTCGGTCTGCACTACGCGCTGTTCTTCGAACGCGATACCGGCGACCCCGCCGAGCAGCGGCGTACGCTGCACGCCACCCTCGTCTGCGTGCTGTCCGCACTGCTGGTGTTCGGCATGCTGGCATGGGCCACGATCCCGGTGCTGCGCGCGATCGGGCTCACCGTGAGCCTCGGCGTGGCGTTCCACTTCTGCCTGTCTATCCTGATGGCGCCGCATGCTCGACAAGACTGACTGGGCGCACCTGATCCCGCACGCGGGCACGATGTGCCTGCTCGATGCGGTACTGGCGTGGGACGAGCGCAGCATCCACGCGATCAGCGAAGGCCACGCGCGCGCCGACAACCCGCTGCGCGGCGAGCACGGCCTGCACGCGGTGCACCTGGCCGAATATGGCGCGCAGGCGATGGCGGTGCACGGCGCGCTGCTGGCGCGTGCGCGCGGCAGCGAGACGGTGCGCCCCGGCATGCTGGTCAGCCTGCGCGACGTGCAATTGTTCGACGAATACGTCGACCGGCTCGACGGCCATCTGGACGTCCGTGCCGAGTGTCTTTACGCCGACGACGGCGGCGCGCAGTATGCGTTCCGCGTCGAGCATCGCGGCCGGCTGCTCGCCAGCGGGCGTGCCGCGGTGATCCATCCTTCCCGCTGATCCGCCTATGAGGCCTGCCATGTCCGAAGCCCATCCCGCACGCCGCGCCCTGGTCACCGGCGGCAGCGGCGAGCTCGGCGGCGCGATCTGCCACGCGCTTGCCGCGGCCGGCTGGCACGTCATCGTGCACGGCCACCACAGCCTGACCCGGGCCGAGGAAACCACCGCGGCGATCGTCGCCGGCGGCGGCAGCGCGCAGGCGCTGGCGTTCGACGTCACGGATGCGGAAGTGACCCGCGCGGCGCTGGACGTGCTGCTGTCCGAGGGGCCGATCCAGGCGCTGGTCAACAACGCCGGCATCCACGACGACGCGCCGATGGCGGGCATGAGCGACGAGCAGTGGCACCGGGTGATCGACGTCTCGCTGCACGGCTTCTTCCACGTCACCCGGCCGCTGCTGCTGCCGATGGCGCGCGCGCGCTTCGGCCGCATCGTTTCGATCGGCTCGGCGGCGGCGCAGTTGGGCAATCGCGGCCAGACCAACTACGCCGCGGCGAAGGCCGCGCTGGTGGGCGCCAGCAAGTCGCTGGCGCGCGAAATGGCTTCGCGCGGGATCACCGTCAACGTGGTCGCGCCCGGCGTGATCGAGGGGCGCATGGCCGATGCCGCCTTTCCGCCCGAACGCATCCGCGAACTGGTCCCCGCGCAGCGCGCCGGCAAGCCGGAGGAAGTCGCCGCGCTGGTTGCCTTCCTGTGCTCGGACGCGGCCGGCTACATCAACGGCCAGTCGATCGGCGTCAACGGCGCGATGGGCTGAGTCGAACCGTCACGCCGCGTTGAACAGCGCCGGCCGCGGCTGGCCGGACAACGGCGCGTGCAGGCGCGCGTCGACGGCGGCCGCCTGCAGGGTGAGCGCATCGGCCAGGCCGTCGAGCACGCGCACGTGCCCGCGCAGCCGCGCACGGATGCCGGCGTCGTCCAGCGTGTCGTGCAGGCCGCGGTTGAGTGCGGCGAACCAGACCAGGCTGCACTGGTCCAGCATCTCGCGCCGGCTGTGGCCGGCGCTGGCCGCATGCCAGTGGCGGAACAACTGCTGCATGCGCGCATTGAGCGCCTGCGCGTGGTCCAGTTCGGGGCGCAGCTCGCCGAGCAGGTCGAGGTCGGTCAGCCGGCGCTGGAACATCAGCTGGCACAACACGCCCCAGTAGTATGCATAGTCCCAGGTCACCTTGGCTGGCAGCACCTGGGCGTTGCCGAACATCGGGTACTGCCCGCGGAACAGGCTCAGCGTGTTCGCGTAGAACGAGCGGAACAGCTGCTCGTAGATGCGCGCGTACGGCGCCAGCTTGCGGCCGGCGCGGTCGTGACCGAGCAGCGCCACGATGTAGGTGTTGGCGATCGCGATGAAGTCGCTGCCGGGCGAGTAGAACGGATCGAGGAAGCTGCCGGCCTCGCCGGTCAGCGCCCAGCGGTCGGCGGAAAACAGCTGGCGGCTGTCGTGCGAGTAATTGCGCAGAAAGCGGAAGTCGAGCAGGCTGTCGCGCTCGGCGGCGATCGCGCGGGCCATGGCCGGCTGGCGGGTATGCAGCCATTTGAGCGCGAGCTCGAAATTGCGCATGCCGTCGAGCGGATGCATCGCCGCGTCGGTGACGATGCCGACCGAGTGCGCGCCCGAACCCAGCGGAATCAGCCACGCCCAGTAGCCCGGCCCCGTCAGGTGGTTGGTCGAGCGCCAGCGTTCCGGCGGCGAAACGCGTCCGTGCCAGTCGGCGTCGTCGCTCCAGCGGTCGATGTCGAGCTTCGCATCCATGCGGAACCACACCGCGTTGGCGTGATGGCCGTTGTCCACGGTCAGCTCGAAGCGCCGGCGCAGCAGCGCGGCGCGGCCCGACGCATCCAGCAGCCAGCGCGCCGTGACATGGTGCTCGCCATCGGCATCGACGTAATGCACCTCGTGCGCGGCGCCATGCTCGCCCACGTTGAAGCGCTTGACCGTGGCACCGTCGCGGAACGCGATGCCGCGTCGCCGCGCTTCCTCGCCGAGAAAGGTCTCGAAGATGCCACGGTCGATCTGGTAGCTCGGTGCCGGCAGGATCCGGCTCACGCCCAGTTCGGTGGTGTTCTCGACGTCGTCGCGCCCGTCGGAGAAGAAGTAGCGCAGGCCGAACTTGCGGATGTGCGCCGAATCCATGTGTTCGCGCAGGCCCAGCGTGTGGTCGAAATAATCCGCGCCGATCTCCACCGTCGACTCGCCGACCTTGTGCGCCGCATCCGGCAGCGGATGCCGGTTGCGCTCCAGCACCAGGATGTCCATCTCCGGAAACTCGCCGCGCAGCTGCAACGCCAGGCACAGGCCGGCCAGGCCGCCGCCGAGGATCACCGCTTCGTGCATCGCATCGCTCATGCTGGTCCAGGACTCCGCAGTGCACGACGGCTGCCGTGCACGACCGATGCTGGCTCAACCCTGGTCTGGGTGGCGTGAGCATTCCACGGCGGCAAGCCGACGGTGGCGGCTGAAGTACAGCAGCATCGGCGTGCTCATCATGGTGGTGACGATCGCCATCAGCAGCAGCAGGGTGAACATCTCGCGGCCGATCACGCCGGCATCGAGGCCGATCTTCAGCACGATCAGCTCGACCATGCCACGCGCGTTCATCAGCGAGCCGACCGCGAAGCTGTCGCGCCAGCCATGGCCACCAAGACGCGCACCCAGTGCGCCGCCGAACACCTTGCCGACCACCGCCACTGCGAAGATCAGCGCGAAGGCGCCCAGCGCATCGCGCTGGAACGCATCGGCACTGGTGCTCAGTCCGGTCAGCGCGAAGAACACCGGCATCAGCGCGATCACCGTGACGTGTTCCAGCCGTTCGATCAACCCGGCCAGCAGCGCATCGTCGCGCGGCAGGCACAGGCCGAACAGGAAGGCGCCGAACACCGCGTGGAGGTGCAGCCATTCAGTGAGCGCGGCGCAACCGAACGCGCCGATCAGCAGTGCGGCAAGCACGCCGCCGTCCGGACGGCCCTTCGACGCATGCCGCGCCAGCCAGCGTCGCAGCAGCGGGCGCAGCAGCGCGAAGCACAGCACCAGCATCGCGCCGACGCCGCCCATGCTGCGCCAGAACGGCGTCCAGTCGCCGTGGGCGGAGATCAAGGCCACGGTGAGCGCGAGCAGGATCCACGCCAGCACGTCGGCCATCGCCGCCGCCGTCAGCGCAAGCTGGCCGACCGGCGTGTGCGTGACGTGGCGGTCCTTGAGGATGCGCGCCAGCACCGGCATCGCGGTGATCGCCAGCGACGCGGCCAGAAACAGCGCGAACGGCCAGTACGCGATGCCGGCCGGCGCGTAGCGCGCATACAGCAGCGGCGTGATCAGCAGGGCGAGGCCGATCGGCAGCAGCACGGCGAGTCCGCCCACCGCCCCGGCCGCGCGCAGCGCCTGCCGCACGCCACCGGACAGGCGCAGCTCGGCACCCACGATGAACATGAAAAGCACCAGGCCGATCTGGCTCAACCCGTCCAGCGCCGGCAGGCTGGCCGGTGCGAACAGCCAGCCCTGCCAGGCCGGCGCCAGCGCGCCGAACAGCAGCGGGCCCAGCGCCAGGCCGGCGATCATCTCGCCGATCACCGGCGGCTGGCCGATCCAGCGCAGCAGCCAGGCGAGTGCGCGTGCGGTAACCAGGATCGCCACCAACTGCACCAGCAGCAGCGCGTGGCCCATGGCGTCAGCCCGTCGTGCCGTCGTCGACGATGAGCGGCGCTGCGCGCGAGCGGCGATGGCTGGCGATGATGTGGCCGTAGTAGAGGACCTGGCCGATCGTGTAGATGGTGATGCGGGTGACGTCGCGCACCGGCTTGAGGTGGCTGGGGCGAAACGCGCCGTGGTAGCGCGAGGCGATCGGCACCGAGACCACGCCGAGCTTCTTCTCGCGCGAGGCAGCGATCAGGATCGCCGCCTCGAACACGAAGTTCTCCGCCGGCAGGTCGACCAGGTCCAGCGCCGCGCGCGGGTACCAGCGCTGCCCGCTCTGGGTGTCGGCGATCGGCTGCCCGCAGGCCCACGAGATGCCCCAGTCGGCGACCGCGTTGGCACGCCGGCGTCCCTTCGGCTGCTGTTCGCGGTCGAGCAGGCGCGCGCCGATCACGATGTGCCCGGGATACCGCGCGGCGGCGGCCACGATGCGCGGGATGTCGCTGGCCAGGTGCTGGCCGTCGCCGTCCATCGTCAGCACCGCGTCGTAGCCCTGGCGCAGCGCTTCGCGGAAGCCGCGGCGCAGCGCCTCGCCCTTGCCGCAGCGCTCCTCGTGGCGCAGCAGGGTCACAGGCAGCGCGCCGACGATCTCCGGCGTGCGGTCGTCCGAGCCGTCGTCGATCACGATCACCGGCGCGCCGAGCGCCAGCACGGATTCGACCACCGACTGGATGGCGGCCTCCTCGTTGAGGCAGGGAATCAGCACGCACCAGCGCGCCACGGCAGTGTTCAAGCGACGTTCTCCATGTCGATCCGCAATCCGAGTGTAGCCGCGACGGGCAGTTCGCAGTGCCCGCCCGCACCGGCCAGCAGGGCCAGCAGCGGGAGGCTGGCGGCCGACGGGTTGCCGGCGCGCCAGCCCTGCAGCGGTTCCGGCAAGGGCGCGTCGGCGGGCGCGGTGCCCAGCTGCAGGTCGAGCCGGGCCAGCGTCGCCGGGCCGGCTTGCGGCGCCAGCACCAGTGCACAGCCGAATGCCTGCGCGCAGCCGGTGACTTCGGCCAGCGGGCCGCTGCCGGTGGTGTCACTGCATACCAGCAGCACCGCACGCTGCTCGGCCAGCGCCTGGCTGGCCGCTTCCAGCAGCGCGGCGCCGAAGCTGGCGCGTTGGGCGCAGATCGCGGTGGACGGTGCGTGGCAACCGGTGGCGATGGTCCAGTAGCCGACCGCGGCGTTGTGCACAGAATTGTGGAAGCGAGTGGGCGACAGCTCCGCCGGCGAGCGCGCCAGGGTGGCGCACATGTAGTCGGTGATCGCCTGGTCGCCGTGCGCGGAAGCGAACACGCAGGCCAGCGCGGCGGCATCGCGGCCGCTCATTGCCACCGCCTGGCCGGCCGCCTCGATCGCCAGCAGCACGCTTTCCGGCGCGCGCCGGCGTTCGTTCGGCGGCAGGGTGGCGGCGGCCGGCCGCGGTGACGGCGCCGGCGCGGTAGCGCCGGCCAGCAGCGCGCGCAGCGCGGCGAAGTCGGCCAGTTGCGGCGACCACAGGCCGACGCCTTCGACGTGGACGCGCAGCATGCTCATGCGGCGAATCCCGCGCGGGCGAACGCCAGGCAGGCGTTGTTGCCGCCGAAGCCGAACGAGTTGCTGAGCGCCACGTCGACGCGCTGGCGTTCGTTGCACCAGGCGAAGTGCGCGCCGCAGATCGGGTCGGGCGTGTCGCCGCCGAGGTTGCCGGGAACCAGGCCATGCTCGATCGCCTGCAGCGCGATCGTCGCCTCGACGATGCCGGCCGCGCCCAGCGTGTGGCCGGTGAAGCCCTTGGTCGAGCTGGCCCGCGTGCGGGCCGGAAAAACGCGGCCGACCAGCGCCGCCTCGACCTCGTCGTTCTTCTGGCTGGCGGTGCCGTGCAGGTTGATGTAGTCGACCCGGGCCGCGTCGAGGCCGCCGCGCGCCAGCGCGTCGTTCAACGCCAGCTCGGCGCCGAGGCCGTCCGGATGCGGCGTGGACATGTGGTGTGCGTCGCTGGCTTCGCCGTAACCGAGCAGTCGCGGCGCATCCGCCGCCGCCTCGATGCGTTCCAGCAGGGCGAAGCCGGCGGCCTCGCCGATCGAGATGCCGTTGCGCGCGGCGTCGAACGGGCGGCACGGTTCGGGCGACACCAGCTCCAGTGCGTTGAAGCCGAACAGCACGCTGTCGCACAAGGTATCCACGCCGCCGACCACCGCCGCGTCGACCAGGCCGAGGCGGATCATCCGTTCGGCGCTGGCGAACACCTTGGCGCTGGACGAGCAGGCGGTGGAAACCGTCAGGCACGGGCCCTCGAGCTCCAGCGCGGCGGCGACGAAGGCGGCCAGCGAGTGCGGCGCGTGGATCGCCGGGCGCAGCATGTCGTCGGCGAAGCCGCCGTCGGCATCGAGGCGGCGATAGGCCTCCTCGGTGGCGCCGATGCTGGCGGTGGACGTGCCCAGCAGCAGCGCCACGCGGTCGGCGCCGTAACGCGTGCGCGCGGCGTGCACGCGTTCGAGGAAGCCGTCCTGGTTCAGGCCCAGCCAGGCCAGCCGGTTGTTGCGGCAGTCCCACGCGCCGAATGCCGCGGGCAGGGCGATACCCTCCACGCCGTCGACGCGGCCGACCCAGCAGGCCAGCGGCGCACTGCTGATGTCGTTCGGGCGCAACCCGCTGCGGGCGTGTTCGAGCGCGTCGAGCTGTGCTGCGAGGCCGCTGCCCATGGCGGAAGTGGCGGTATACGCGGTGACCGCGAGGGGTGTCATGAGAATGGGCATCAGGAAAGCCTAACGGGCACCCTGCAGCTTGCCTAGCCTGTGACCGGGTGGGCATTCAGGGTGGTTGCCGCGGCATGAAGGTGCCGCGAACAGGGCACGCCAGCTAAACTGGAGCACCCCGGTTCTCCGCGAAACCCCGTGTCGTCGACCCCGTCCCCATCACGAAGCTGGCGCTATCTGCGCGACCGCGACGTGCAGCATGCCGCGCTGGTGACCGTGCTGGCGCTGGTGCTGAGCGCGGGCCTGGTCTGGCTGGGTTACCTGATCCACGTCTGCCACGTTGCCATGCGCAGCCCGCTGGCGCCGCCGCGGCGGATGGTGACGCTGGTGTTCGGCCGCCGGCTCGAGCGCGATGCGCCCGAGCATGACTACCAGCAGCGCCTGCGCCGTGCGCTGAGCCTGGCCGAGCAGCGGCAGACCGACCACCTGCTGCTGCTCGGCGGCTGCAGCGGCGGCCAGTGCAGCGAGGCGGCCGCCGGTCAGGCCTGGCTGCAGCGGCACGGTTTGGCCGGCGGGGTGCGGGTGGAACTGGAGCAGGATTCGGTCGACTCGCTGGAGAACCTGCGCCACGCGCGCCGCCTGCTGCTGGCCGAGGCCGGCGACGCCGGCCTGCCACCGGTGGCGCTGGTGACCAGCCGTTATCACCTGGCGCGCTGCCTGCTGCTGGCGCGCCGGCTCGGCTTCGATGGTTTGCCGGTTGCCGCCGAACCGGCGCTGCCGCGGCAGCGCCGCTACCTCGGCCTGTTGCTGCTCGAAGCCAGCTACCTGATGTGGATCGACCTGGGCCTGCGCTGGGCGCAGCTGATCGGGCACCGCCGGATGGCGGCGCGGATCAGCTGAGCTGGGTGGCTGATCTGGCTCAGGCCGACGCGACGCCGTGCCACGGCGGTCGACGTCGGTGCGCTTGCTAGACTGGCCGGGTTGAATCGACGAGCCGGACGATGAGCGAGCAAGCCAACCAGGCCGAAACCTTCCTGCGCGAACTGCAGGATCGCATCTGCGCCGCGATCGAACAGGCCGACGGCGCGGCGCGCTTCGAGGAAGACGCGTGGCAACGCGCGGCCGGCGGTGGCGGGCGCACCCGCGTGCTGCGCGACGGTGCAGTGTTCGAGCAGGCCGGGGTGAATTTCTCGCGCGTGCACGGCCACCAGCTGCCGCCCAGCGCCACCGCACACCGGCCGGAGCTGGCTGGCGGCAGCTTCATCGCCACCGGCGTGTCGCTGGTACTGCACCCGAAGAATCCGCACGTGCCGACCACCCACGCCAACGTGCGCTACTTCGAGGCCAGCAAGGAAGGCGTGGAACCGGTGTGGTGGTTCGGCGGCGGTTTCGACCTCACCCCGTTCTATCCGGTGGACGAGGACGTGCGGCACTGGCACACGGTGGCGCGCGACCTGTGCGAGCCGTACGGTGCGGACGTCTATCCGCGCTACAAGCAGTGGTGCGACGAGTACTTCTACCTGAAGCATCGCGACGAGACCCGCGGCATCGGCGGGCTGTTCTACGACGACTTCAACGAGGGCGGCTTCGAGCGCTGCTTCGCGTTCACACGCGACGTGGGCCAGGGTTTCCTGGATGCCTACCTGCCGATCGTGGCGCGCCGCAAGGACACGCCGTACGGCGAGCGCGAGCGCGAATTCCAGCTGTACCGGCGCGGCCGCTACGTGGAGTTCAACCTGGTCTACGACCGCGGCACCCTGTTCGGCCTGCAGTCCGGCGGGCGCACCGAATCGATCCTGATGAGCCTGCCGCCGCGTGTGCGTTTCGAATACGCCTACCAGCCCGAGCCGGGCTCGCCCGAGGCGCGGCTGATGGAATATCTGAAGCCGCGGGATTGGGTGTAGCGCCCACCCCCACTCCTCTCAGATTTCAGTCTTGAAACCGGTGGCGCGCAGGCAACGGACATAGGCGACGCTGTGCATGCTTGCGCCAGTACTGTCAATCGCATAGGCCCTCGACACAGCGGACTGGACGCGGCAGTTGCGCTCGGCGTGCTGGCGAAGTGCGTCGCGATTCATGGGTGCGCTGGCGCAGCCCACCAGCGCCGCGGCGACGACCGCGACGGCGATTGAGGTGTTCATGGCAGTCTCCCGGCGAGCCCCGGATGGTGGCTCGCTGTGTTCCGTTGTGGTGACGAATGCCGGGTCGCAGCCTACGGTGCATCCCCGTGGAACCGCTCCACCGTGGCGCCCTTGACCGGGCCAATCTGCGCGCTGTCGCTGACCTTCAGCACCACGTCGCGGCGGAACTCCAGCGTGCCCTGCACCACGGCGTGCGGGCCGATCACGATCACCGGCTTACGGTCGCTGCCCCAGTGGAACCAGCCGTTGTTCGGCTTGTCGACCAGGATGCCGCCCTCGACGTGCGAGTCGGCACCGACCGTGATGTCACCGCCGACCGTGCCGATGCCGCCGGCGACGTGAGCGCTATCCAGCACGATCGCGCCGTTGACGTTCTCCAGCCGGCCGCCGATTTCGGCGCCGCTAGCCAGATGGATGCTGCCGTTGACGGCATTCACCTTGCCGCTGACCCGGCTGTCGCCACCCAAGCTGATCGCGCCGTTGACCGTGCCCAGTTCGGTCGCCTGCGCCTTGGTGCCCAGTTCGACTTCGCCGTTGACGGTGCTGGCTTCGTGCACGCTGGCGCCATCGCCGACATGGACCGCGCCGTTGACGGTGCTGACGTCGCCAACCTGTTGCCCGGCCGCGACCTGCACCGAACCGTTGACCTTGTCGATGTCGTTGTCGCCCGCGCTGGCCAGCGGCGGCAGGCCCAGGCCCAGCGCCAGTGCGGCCAGGATGAGGATCGTCGGGAATCGACGCATGGCAATCTCCTTGAGTCTTCAGTGGGTGGGTACACGCACTAGGATGCAGCCACCGGGCCGAGGGTTGACATGACCTGTGGCAGGGGCCGCATTTGACGCTGCCGGGAGCGGCCGGCACCATTCCCGGTTTACTCATCACTGTTGGGCGCCCCCATGCACAAGCTCGTCCTGATCCGCCACGGCCAATCGCAGTGGAACCTCGACAACCGCTTCAGCGGCTGGGCCGACGTCGACCTCACCGAGCAGGGCATGGCCGAGGCGCGCGAGGCCGGCCGCCTGCTGCAGGAAGGAGGCTACGGCTTCGACGTGGCGCATACCTCGGTGCTCAAGCGCGCGGTGCGCACGCTGTGGGGCGTGCAGGACGCGATGGACCTGATGTGGATACCGGTGCTCACCGACTGGCGCCTCAACGAGCGCCACTACGGCGGCCTCACCGGCCTGAACAAGGCCGAGACTGCGGCGAAGTACGGCGAGGACCAGGTGAAGATCTGGCGGCGCAGCTACGACATCCCGCCGCCGCCGCTGGATCGGGCCGCGAACGAGTCGGTGCATGACCCGCGCTACGCGGCGCTCGACCCGAAGGACATTCCCGATACCGAATGCCTGAAGGACACCGTGGCGCGCGTGCTGCCGTACTGGCACGAGGTGCTGGCGCCGGCGATCAGGTCCGGCCAGCGCGTGCTGGTGGTGGCGCACGGCAATTCGCTGCGTGCGCTGGTGAAGTACCTGGACGGCATCTCCGACGAGGCGATCGTGGAGCTCAACATCCCCAACGGCGTGCCGCTGGTGTACGAGTTCGACGACGCGCTGAAGCCGCTGCGCCACTACTACCTCGGCGACGCCGACGCGATCGCGGCGAAGATGGCCGCGGTGGCGAACCAGGGCAAGGCGAAGTAGCACGCCTCGCTCCTGCCGCAGGGACGAGGGGTGACAAACGTCAGTCGTCAGCCATCCCGCGGCCGACTATGCTGGACGCAACCCATCCGGTGAGATGCCCATGCCCGCCCACCTGACCCAATACCTCGTGATGCTGCCGCTGCTGGCCTGGATGGTGTGGCGGCGGGTGAGCCGGCAGTTCGGCCGCCAGCCGATCCGGCGCAAGCGGATGATCTTCCGCATCGTGGTGTTCGCGATCATCGGCGGCCTGCTCGCGCTCAGCGGATTCCACCACGTCGCACTGGCCGAGGGCCTGCTCGGCGGCGTGCTGGTCGGTGGCGCGCTGGGGTTGCTCGGCCTGCGCCTGACCCGCTTCGAGGTCGACCCGGCGAAGGGCGACTGCTACGTGCCGAATCCATGGATCGGTGCGCTGCTCACCGTGCTGCTGCTGGGTCGGCTGGGCTGGCGGTTGATGGTGGCGTGGCCGCAGATGCAGCAGGCGTCGGCCGCGCCCGGTGCGATGCCACCGATGGGCTACGCCTCCAGCCCGCTGACCATGCTGGTGATCGGCCTGCTGGTCGGCTACTACATCGCCTACTTCAGCGGCCTGCTGGTCCACCACCGCCGCTTCCAGCGCGCGCATGCCGGCACCGCGACGGCGCTGTAAGCCGCCGCCTCACTCCGGGCGGTGCGGCAGCGCCAGGTATTCCTCGCTCTGCATCTCGATCAGGCGCGACTCGGTGCGGCCGAACTCGGCACGCAGGCGCTCGCCGTCGTACAGTTCGGTGATCGGCGCGGCGGCGGACAGCACCAGCTTGACGTGGCGATCGTAGAACTCGTCGACCAATTGCACGAAGCGTTTTGCCGCGTCCTCGCTGTAGATGGTGAACTGCGGCACGTTGGACACGATGATCGCCGGGCCGGCCTTGGCCAGTGCGATGTAGTCGGCGACCGCGCGCGGGCCTTCGCACAGCGCGGCGAAGTCGAACCACAGGATGTTGTCGGCACGCTTGTGGAACGGGATGTCGCGGCTGTTGACGTGCAGCACGCCATCCTGCAGCACGTTGCCGCTGGCCTGGCTGGCGAAGATGCGCTCCAGCGCGCGGTGCGCCTCGGCGCCGGGCGGGGTCAGGTAGACCGGCGCCTGGGTCAGCGCGCGCAGGCGCCAGTCGCGCGAAGAGGCCATCTCGACCACGTGGCAGCGCCGTTCGATCAGTGCGATCGCGGGCAGGAAGCGCGCGCGCTGCAGGCCGTCCTTGTACAGGTTTGCCGGCGCGGTGTTGGAGGTGGTGACCAGGCTCACGCCGCGCGCGAACAGCGCGTCGAGCAGGTTGGACAGGATCATCGCGTCGCCGATGTCGTTGACCAGGAACTCGTCCAGGCACAACACCCGGCAGCGTCCGGCGATGTCGGCGGCGACCTCGACCAGCGGGCTCTGCCGCTCGCCGAGGGCGCGCAGGCTCGCGTGCACCTCGCCCATGAAGCGGTGGAAGTGTCGGCGCAGCGCCACGCCGTGCGGCAGGCTGGCCACGAACAGGTCCATCAGGAAGGTCTTGCCGCGGCCCACCGTGCCCCACAGGTACAGCCCCGGCACCGCCTCGGGCGGGTCGTTGCCGAGCAGGGATTTCAGACGGTCAAACAGACCGTTGCCATTGCCGTTCGCGGGCTCGGCGCATAGCGCCGCGTGCATGCGGTCGAATTCCGGCAGCAGCGCCAGCTGGGTCGGGTCGGACTCCCAGCGGTGCGCGGCGACGCCTTCGAGGTAGCGCGCGCTGGGCGCGAGCGAGGGGGTTTCACTCATGGAGCGGACGGGTCTTGGGAAGGAGTGATGGGCGGGCGTCAGGCATGCCGCTTCGGCGGCAGCCAGCCGCGCACCGCGTGCTTGATCGCGCCGCGCAGGTCCATCAGCCGGCGGTGGAAGAAGTGGCTGGTTTCGGGCATGCGCACCAGTTCGGGCCGGTGCTCCAGCGTCTCGACCCAGTCGAACACCGCCTGCGGCTCGACGATCTCGTCGGCCTCGCCCTGCACGATCAGCCATGGGCAGGTCGGCAGCGCGATCGCCTCGAACGGCCAGCGCCCGACCGGCGGCGCGATGCTGATCAACGCATCGGCGCGCAGGCGCACCGCGTTGGCGATGGTCACGTAGCTGCCGAACGAGAAGCCGGCCAGCCACAACGCATCGTCCGGGCGCATGCGGCGCACCCAGGCCACCACCGCGGCCAGGTCGTCGCTTTCGCCGTGGCCCGTGTCGTAGTCGCCTTGCGAATTGCCGGCGCCGCGGAAGTTGAAACGCACCGTATCCAGCCCGGATTCGCGCAGCGCCCGTTCGGCCATCGTCACCACCTTGTTGTGCATGCTGCCGCCCTCGATCGTGAGCGGATGGCAGAGTACGACCACGCCGCCGCGCGCACAGGCGGGTTCGGCGACGTCGCTGATGGTCTCGAGCTTGCCGGCGGGGCCGTCGAGCATGAAACTGGCGGCGACGTCCGGAAAGCTGGCAGGTTCGGCAGAGAGCTCGGTGGGATTCATGTGCACGATGATAACCGCCGGGCGGACCGGCTGCCGCGGACGCCCCGGATGAACCACCTGGCGCACGCGCTGCTGGCCGGCGACGACGAGGCCCTGCAGCTTGGCGGGATGCTGGGCGATTTCGTGCACGGGCAGCCGGACGTGACTTGGTTCCCGCCGCGGGTGATCGCCGGCATCCGCCTGCATCGGGCGATCGACGTGTATACCGATGCCCATTCCGAGGTACTGGCGGCGAAGGCGCTGCTGCCATCGCCGTACCGGCGCTATGCCGGGATCCTGCTGGACATGTGGTTCGACCGCTGCCTGGCGCGCGATTTTCCGCGCTGGAGTGCGCAGCCGCTGCCGGAGTATTCCGCCGCCCTGCGCGCCCTGCTGTGGCGGCAGGATGCGCTGCTGCCGCCGGCGCTGCGGCGTTTCCGCGGCTACATGGAAGCGCATGGCCTGCCGGCCGGCTACGCCGATGACGCGGTGCTGGACGAGGCGCTGGGCGGTATCGGGCAGCGCCTGAGCCGGCTCAATCCGCTGGATTCGGCGTTGCCGGTGCTGCTGGAGCGGGAAGCGGAGTTGCAGCAGCGCTTCGCGGCGTTCTTCCCGGAGCTGCGGGAGTTCGCGCAGGCGTGGATCGGGGAGCACGCGGAGTAATCGGGTGTACTCCCTGCGCTGTGCAAGCAGGGGAGGGTCGGGTGAGAGGTGTTTTTGACCTTTCCGCACGCCGGGGCTCCCCATCCCAACCTGCACTCGGGCCATCCATGGCCCTCGCCCTTCGGGCGGCTGCGCCGTGCAAATCGGCAATCCTGCCGATTTGTCCCCCTCACGGGAAGGGGCAAACGAAAACGCCGCCCGGTGGGCGGCGTTTGGCGAAAGCTTGTTGGATCAGGCCAGTTACTTGGCCTGATCGACGATCCAGTGCACGGCGTTCGTCACCTGTTCGTCGGTGAGCGCCGGGTTGCCGCCCTTCGGCGGCATGAAATTGCCGTCGGGGCCGTGGTAGCCCTCGATCGCGTGCTTGACCAGGGTGTCGATGCCTTCGGCGAGGCGCGGGCCCCACACGGCCTTGTCGCCCACCTTCGGCGCGCCGGCGACACCGGAGGTGTGGCAGCTGGTGCACAGGTGGTCGAAGATCGCCTTGCCGTCGGTGGTGCCGCCGTAGGCGACCTGCGACGCGGCGGCCTTGGCGGCGGCATCGGCGGCGGCCTGCATGGCGGCGCGGCCGGTATTGCCCGCGTAGACGGCGCCGTCCGGCGCGATCCGCGCGGCAATCTTGGCCGGCTGCTTCGGGTTGGTTTCCTTCGGCTCGTGGTCGTGGATCGCCAGCGCCGCGAAGATCAGCACCACCGTCAGCACAGCCAGACCGCCGATCATGATCGAGAACTGGCGCAAGACGCTCTGATCGGATTTGCTCATGGGACCGCTCACGCACGTACTCCTGTCAGTGGGCAGGACGGAGCGCCACGATGGCTGTTCCGACCTGCCTGAATTGCCTGTTGCTGTCGCACCGGCGCGATGGACGCATCCCGGTGTGGATTGCCGTGCGTGAGTGCACGACACGGATCGCGCTTGCCGTTCGACCCGTATTCGAGGGTCGGACAGGCAACAGTCGGCGATTATAAACGAAGCGCGCGGCAAGTTTCAGGCCTCCGCGGCGACCCGTCGCGGCGACCGTGCCTGCCGCGGCAGCCCGCGCGGTGCCTGCGGATGGCCCTGTATCGGGCAGCGCCCCTGCCATCGGTCATGCCGCACCCATGTCAACCGGCATTGTCCAAGTTCGTTGATCTGCCCCTATGCTTTGATCCCGAGAGACGCGTGTCGGCATGGCCCGGCACGCGTCCGTCATGTCGCAAACGCATGCCACGCAGTCGTGTGCCGGTTGGGCGCACCGTTTAATCCAGGAGTTTTACATGTCGCGTTTTTGGAAGATCGCGTTGATCGTGATTGCCGTGATCGTGGTGGCAGCGGTGGGTTTCCGCCTGCTGCACAAGCCCGCCCCGGCGGGTACCGCGTCGGCGCAGTCCGCCACCAAGAGCAAGGGCGGCAAGGACGGCAAGGATGAAACGCCGCCGGTGCCGGTCACCGTGGTGCCGGTGGTCAAGCAGAACGTGCCGGTCTACCTGACCGCGCTGGGTACGGTGCAGGCGCTCAACACGGTCACCGTGAACCCGCAGGTGGGCGGCCAGCTGCTCAGCCTGGAGTTCACCGAAGGCCAGCCGGTGAAGAAGGGGCAGGTGCTGGCGCAGATCGACCCGCGCACCTACCAGGCCGCCTACGACCAGGCGGCGGCGAAGCAGCGCCAGGACCAGGCGCTGCTGGAGACGGCAAAGAGCAACCTGACGCGCAGCCAGGACCTGGCCGCCCAGGGCTACATCTCCAAGCAGGACCTGGACACCCTGCGCAACACGGCCGCCCAGTACGCGGCCATGGTGGCCGCCGATGCGGCCAGCGTGCGCGACAGCCAGGTGCAACTGGCCTACACCAAGGTGATCTCGCCGATCGACGGCCTCGCCGGCATCCGCGGCGTGGATCCGGGCAACGTGGTGACCACCAGCACCGGCATCGTCACGCTGACCCAGCTGCACCCGATCAACGTGATGTTCACCCTGCCCGAGCAGAACCTCGACATGGTGCGCGCCGCCGCCTCACAGGAAGGCGCCTCGCTGCAGGTGACCGCGCTGGATCGCACCGATGCGCACCCGATCGCCAGCGGCGGCGTGCTCAAGGTGATCGACAACCAGATCGACACCAGCACCGGCACGTTCCGCCTGAAGTCGGAATTCCCGAACGACAAAAACGAATTGTGGCCGGGCCAGTTCGTCAACGTGCAGCTGCTGGTGAACACGGTCGACGGCGGCTTGGTGATCCCGGCGCAGGCGGTGCAGCGCGGACCGGACGGCGACTACGTCTACCAGGTGCAGGCCGACAGCACGGTGAAGATGCAGGCGGTGGCGATCGCCGGTGAAGTGGGCGACAGCCACGTGATGATCGGCAGCGGCCTCAAGGTCGGCGACCGCGTCGTTACCGAAGGCCAGTTCCGGCTGAAGCCTGGCAGCAAGGTCAATGCGCTGAAGCCGGGCGAAGTGCCGGCGGCGCCGACCGCGGCCGAACTGGAGAAAGCCAAGCAGAGCAGCAAGGGTGGTCGCCGTCGCGGCTGAGCGGCCGCGCGCCAAGCCGTGCAACGCCACCGCAGTCGTGTGAACCCGGCCGTGTCCCGGCCATGATCGCGGCTGAACCCGCACCTACACGTTACGGATAGCCATGGGATTCTCGACCCTCTTCATTCGCCGCCCGATCGCCACCTCGCTGTTGATGGTGGCGGTGCTGCTGCTCGGCATCCTCGGCTACCGCCAGCTGCCGGTGTCCGCCTTGCCGGAGATCGAGGCGCCCAGCCTGGTGGTGAGCACGCAGTATCCGGGTGCCAGCGCCAACACCATGGCGGCGCTGATCACCACACCGCTGGAGCGCAACCTGGGGCAGATCTCCGGGCTCACCATGATGAGCTCGGACTCCTCCGCCGGGTTGTCCACGATCATCCTGCAATTCTCGATGGATCGCGACGTCGACATCGCCGCGCAGGACGTGCAGGCGGCGATCAACCAGGCCAAGGGCACCTTGCCGGGCAACCTGCCGTACCCGCCGGTGTACAACCGGGTCAACCCGGCCGACGCGCCGATCCTCACCCTCAAGCTCACCTCCGACAGCCGCCAGCTGCGCGAGGTGAACGACCTGGCCGATTCGATCATCGCGCAGAAGCTGTCGCAGGTGCAGGGCGTGGGCCTGGTCTCGATCGCCGGCAACGTGCGCCCCGCGGTGCGCGTGCAGGTGAACCCGGCGCAGCTGTCCAACCTCGGCCTGACCCTGGAAGACGTGCGCAGCGCGCTGACCCAGGCCAACGTCAACGCGCCGAAGGGCACGCTGAACGGCAAGACGCAGAGCTACTCGATCGGCACCAACGACCAGCTGAGCGATGCGTCCGAGTACAAGAGCACCATCATCAGCTACAAGAACAACTCGCCGGTGCGGCTGTCCGACGTGGCCAGCGTGGTCGACGGCGTCGAGAACGACCAGCTCGCCGCGTGGGCGAACGGCCAGCCGGCGGTGCTGCTGGACGTGCGCCGCCAGCCCGGCGCGAACATCGTGCAGACGGTGGAGCAGATCCGCAACGTGCTGCCGGAACTGCGCAGCGCGCTGCCGGCCGACGTGCACCTGGACGTGTTCGCCGACCGCACGGTGACCATCCGCGCCTCGGTGCACGACGTCGAGTTCACCCTGATCCTCACCGTGTTCCTGGTGATCGGCGTGATCTTCGTGTTCCTGCGCCGGCTGTGGGCCACCATCATTCCGGCGACGGCGGTGCCGTTGTCACTGATGGGCACGTTCGGCGTGATGGCGTTCACCGGCATGTCGCTGGACAACCTCTCGCTGATGGCGCTCACCGTCGCCACCGGTTTCGTGGTCGATGATGCGATCGTGATGATCGAGAACATCGTGCGCTACATCGAGCAGGGCAAGAGCGGCAAGGAGGCGGCCGAGGTCGGCGCGAAGGAGATCGGCTTCACCGTGCTGTCGCTGACTGTGTCGCTGGTGGCGGTGTTCCTGCCGCTGCTGCTGATGCCCGGCGTCACCGGCCGGTTGTTCCACGAATTCGCCTGGGTGCTCACGATCGCGGTGACCATCTCGATGCTGGTGTCGCTGACGCTGACGCCGATGATGTGCGCCTACCTGCTCAAGCCCGACCAGTTGCCCGAGGGCGACGACGCGCACGAGCGCCATGCCGTGGCGGGCAAGCGCACGGTGTGGTCGCGCACCGTCGGCATCTACGAGAATTCGCTGGACTGGGTGCTCGACCACCAGCGCCTGACCATGCTGGTGGCCGGCGCCGCGGTGGTGCTCACCGTGTTCCTGTACATGGTGATCCCCAAGGGCCTGCTGCCCGAGCAGGACACCGGCCTGATCACCGGCGTGGTGCAGGCCGACGACAACATCGCGTTCCCGCAGATGGAGGACCGCACCAAGGCGGTCGCCGAGGCGCTGCGCAAGGATCCCGCGGTGGCCGGCGTGGCCGCCTTCATCGGCGCCGGCACGATCAACCCTACGCTTAACCAGGGCCAGCTCAGCATCGTGCTGAAGGATCGCGGCGATCGCGACGGCCTGGACGAACTGCTGCCGCGGCTGCAGCACGCGGTGGCCGGCATCCCCGGCGTGGCGCTGTACCTGAAGCCGGTGCAGGACGTGACCCTGGACAGCCGCGTCGCCGCCACCGAATACCAGTATTCGCTGTCCGACGTGAACTCGGTCGAGCTGGCCGGCTACGCCAACCAGATGACCCAGGCGATGCGCCAGCGGCCGGAGCTGGCCGACGTCGACAACAACCTGGCCAACAACGGCAACGCGCTGAAGCTGACCATCGACCGCGAGAAGGCCAGCCGCCTCGGCGTGCCGGTGCAGAGCATCGACGACACCTTGTACGACGCCTTCGGCCAGCGCCAGATCTCCACCATCTTCACCCAGCTCAACCAGTATCGCGTGGTGCTGGAAGTGGCACCGGAGTTCCGCAGCAGCGACGACCTGCTGAACAAGCTCACCGTGCGCGGCAACGGCAACGGTGCGCTCACCGGCAGCAACGCGACCAGCTTCGGCCAGTTGAAGTCGAGCAACTCGGCGACCCCGTCGGGCATCGGCAACGCCGGCAACGTCGGCTTCGAGATCGGCGGCGGCGGCACCATTCCGCTGTCCTCGCTGGTCACCGCCCAGGTCACCAGCGCGCCGCTGGTGGTCAGCCACCAGCAGCAGCTGCCGGCAGTGACGCTGGCGTTCAACGTGGCGCCGGGCTACTCGCTGTCCGACGCGGTGGCGGCGATCCACGAGGTCGAGCAGCAGCTGAACTTCCCGCCGCAGGTACGCGGCGAGTTCGTCGGCAAGGCGGCCGAATTCACCTCCTCGCTCGGCGACGAGGTGCTGCTGCTGCTGGCCGCGATCGTGGTGATCTACATCGTGCTGGGCGTGCTGTACGAGAGCTATATCCACCCGCTGACGATCATCTCGACGCTGCCGCCGGCCGGTGTCGGCGCGCTGCTGGCGCTGATCCTGTGCGGCATGAGCCTGTCGGTGGACGGCATCGTCGGCATCGTGCTGCTGATCGGTATCGTGAAGAAGAACGCGATCATGATGATCGACTTCGCGATCGAGGCACGCCGCACCGGCCTCAACGCGCGCGACGCGATCCGCCGCGCCTGCCTGCTGCGCTTCCGCCCGATCATGATGACCACCGCCGCGGCGATGCTCGGTGCGTTGCCGCTGGCCTTGGGCAACGGCATCGGTGCGGAACTGCGCCGGCCGTTGGGCGTGTCGATCGTGGGCGGCCTGCTGCTGTCGCAGCTGGTCACGCTGTACACCACGCCGGTGATCTACCTGTACATGGAGCGTTTCTCCGACTGGCTGGCCGCGCGCCGTGAGCAGCGCGCGCTGACCCACGCCCAGGTCCGCAGCGCGGTGTGATCCCGCTGTCGTGTTGTCTTGCTCCCTCCCCTGCAGGGCAGGGGAGGGAAAGCCAGAAGCACCCCCTCCCGACCTCCCCCTGCTGCGCAGGGGGAGGAGCCGTGCACGTCGCCTGGCTCCCTCCCCTGCATGCAGGGGAGGGTTGGGGAGGGGTTGCTCTTCGCGTGCCTCTCCCCGATCAACCTTTTCGCGGCATGGACGTTGAGGGTGGGATGATTCGTTCACGCGTCGTCTGCCGTACCCCGCCCATCCCCCGCCCACGTTGAATCCATGAACATCTCCGGCACCTTCATCCGCCGCCCGATCGGCACTTCGCTGCTGGCGATGGGCCTGTTCGTGGCCGGCATGATCTGCTACGCCCTGCTCGGCGTGGCGGCGTTGCCGAACATGCAGTTCCCGGCGATCTTCGTGCAGGCCAGCCAGGCCGGCGCGGACGCCAGCACGATGGCGTCCACCGTGGCCGCACCGCTGGAACGGCACCTGGGCCAGGTGCCCGGCATCGAGACGATGCGCTCGTCCAGCTCCGAGGGCCGCACCTTCGTCTTCATGATGTTCCGCAACGGCACCGACCTGGATTCCGCCGCGCGCGACGTGCAGGCGGCGATCAACTCGGCCGCACCGGACCTGCCCACCGGCCTCAACGGCGCGCCCAGCTACCAGAAGGCGAACCCGAACGACGACCCGATCATCGCGCTGGCGCTGACTTCGGCCACGCAATCGGCGGCCGACCTGTACAACCTGTCCGACACCTTGCTGGCGCAGCGGCTGCGCCAGTTGCCGGGGGTGTCGTCGGTGGAGATCGCGGGTGCGGCCACGCCGGCGATCCGCGTCGACGTGAACCTGCGCGCGCTGAACGCGATGGGCCTGTCGCCGGACCAGCTGCGCAACGCGCTGAGCGCGGCCAACGTGACTTCGCCGGAGGGCTTCCTGTCCGACGGCAAGACCACCATGTCGGTCAGCGCCACCACCCAATTGCACAGCGCGGACGAGTTCGCCCAGCTGGTGGTCGCCAGCCACAACGGCACGCCGGTGCGGCTGGCCGACGTGGCGAACGTCTATGCCGGCCAGCAGGACGCGTACCAGGCTGCATGGTTCCACGGCAAGCCGGCCGTGCTGATGTACGTGTACAAGAAGGCCGACGCGAACGTCATCGCCACCGTCGACCTGGTCAAGAACCAGTTGCCGTTGCTGCGCGAGTACCTGCAACCCGGCACGGTGCTGACCCCGTTCTTCGACGGCACGCCGACCATCCGCGCCTCGCTGCACGAGGTGCAGGCCACGTTGCTGATCTCGCTGGCGATGGTGATCCTGGTGATGGCGCTGTTCCTGCGCCGGCTCGCGCCCACGCTGATCGCCGCGGTGGCGGTGCCGCTGTCGCTGGCCGGCGCGTTCGTGGTGATGTACATCCTCGGCTACACGCTGAACAACCTCACCCTGCTGGCGCTGGTGATCGCGATCGGATTCGTGGTGGACGATGCGATCGTGGTGATCGAGAACATCATCCGCCACATCGACGGCGGCATGTCGCGTATGCAGGCGACCTTGGCTGGCGCGCGCGAGATCGGCTTCACCATCGTCTCGATCACCGCCTCGCTGATCGCCGTGTTCATCCCGCTGCTGTTTGCCGGCGGCGTCACCGGCATGTTCATGCACGAGTTCGCGGTGACCCTGGTGGCGGCGATCGTGGTCTCCGCGCTGGTCTCGCTGACGCTGACGCCGGCGCTGTGCGGGCGCTTCCTCAATGGGCATGCCGCGAAGGAAAAGGCGCAGCCGTCGCGGCTCGCCCGCACGCTGGACGGTTTCCACGCCGGCATGCTGCGCGTGTACACCCGTGCGCTGAACTTCTCGCTGCGCCACGCGCTGCTGTTCTCGCTGACGCCGCTGGTGCTGATCGTGGTCACGTTCTACCTGTTCGGCGTGGTCAAGACCGGCCTGTTCCCGGCGCAGGACACCGGCCTGATCTGGGGCCGCGCCAGTTCCAGCGCCACCGTCTCGTTCGCCGAAAGCAGGCAGCGGCTGGAACGGCTCACCACGATGCTGATGGCCGATCCCGACGTCGCCACCGTGGGCTCGCGCCTGGGCAGCAGCCGGCAAGGCACCAGCGGCTCGTTCAACATCGACCTGAAGACCCGCGCCGAAGGCCGCGAGGACGACACCTTCGCGGTGCTCGCGCGGCTCAGCGCGAAGGCCGCGAACTATCCCGACCTCAACCTGCGCCTGCGCCCGGTGCAGGACCTGCCCAGCGGCGGTGGCGGCACCAGCCAGGGCGCGCAATACCAGGTGTCGCTGCAGGGCAACGACCTGGCCAGCCTGCAGGAGTGGCTGCCTAAACTGCAGGCCGAGTTGAAGAAAAATCCCAAGCTGATGGATGTGGGCACCGACGTCGACGAGGCCGGCCTGCGCCAGAACATCGTGATCGACCGCGACAAGGCCGCCCGGCTCGGCGTGTCGATCGGCAGCATCGATGGCGCGCTGTACGACGCCTTCGGCCAGCGCCAGGTGTCCACCATCTATTCGGACATCAACCAGTACCAGGTGGTGGTCAACGCGCTGCCTGAACAGACCGCCACGCCGGAGGCGCTCAACCGCATCTACGTGCGCTCCAGCAGTGGCCAGATGATCCCGATCACCGCGTTCGCGCGGCAGGAGCCGGGGCTGGCGCCGTCGCAGATCACCCACGAAAACCAGTACACCACGATGGACTTGAGCTTCAACCTCGCGCCCGACGTGAGCATGGGCGAGGCGATGGCGATCATCCAGTCCACCGTGAAGAACATGCGCATGCCCGGCGACATCCGGGTGCAGATGGGCAACGACTTCCGCCGCTTCCAGCAGTCGCAGAGCGGCATGGGCTGGCTGATCCTGGCCGCCGTGCTCACCGTCTACATCGTGCTCGGCATGCTGTACGAGAACCTGGTCCATCCGATCACCATCCTGTCCACCCTGCCGGCCGCCGGCGTGGGCGCGCTGCTGGCGCTGTGGCTGACCGGCACCGAGCTGTCGGTGGTGGCGCAGATCGCGCTGGTGCTGTTGATAGGCATCGTCAAGAAAAACGCGATCATGATGATCGACTTCGCCCTGGTCGCCGAACGCGAACACGGCAAGCCGCCACTGGAAGCCGCACGCGAAGCGTGCATCGTGCGCTTTCGCCCGATCATGATGACCACCATGGTCGCCATCCTCGCCGCCCTGCCGATCGCGATCGGCCTCGGCGAAGGCAGCGAACTGCGCCGCCCGCTCGGTATCGCCCTGATCGGCGGCCTGCTGATCTCGCAAAGCCTCACCCTGCTCAGCACCCCGGCGCTGTACGTCATTTTCTCGTGCCTCGCCGAGCGGCGGAAAGCGTGGTGGGCACGGCGGCAAGGGCGCAAGGCGATGCTGGCCGGGTCCGGCATCGGCTGATCCAAGGGGGCGCCGGGCGGCTGCGATTCCACCTGAACGCCCCGTCAACGCACTCACAACCCGTTAACTGCAAGGTGGTTATCACTGAATCCCCCTTCCGAGACGGAGTTGCGTGCGATGGGCAACGAAACCAGCAAACCGGATTTTTCCGATGTGCAGGGCGGGGTGAAGTCCACCGCGCCGGATGCACCGCCCAAGGCGGATTTCAGTGACGTGCAGTCGCAGGTCAGCTCGACTGCCGACGCGGCCACCACCTATGCCGTGGTGGCAGGCGACAACCTGTCGAAGATCGCCAAGCACTTCTATGGCAATGCGAATGAATGGAAGCGGATTTTCGACGCAAACCGCGACCAGCTGACCGATCCGGATCGGATCCGGCCCGGCCAGATGTTGAAGATTCCCGCCCAGTCCTGAAGCAGGAGACGCCCCATGAAGATGACTCGCCAACCCTTGATCCTCCTCGCATCGCTGACTGCCGTGCTGGCCCTGAGCGCTTGCGGCAAGAACAATGAATCGACCGCGCCGGCTCCGTCCGCCACGCCGCCAGCCGCCGCCACGGCCCCGGCACCTGCGGCGCCTGCGTCATCCTCCACGGCGCCGATGGCCATGAACAACGCGCCTGCCGGAGTCACCTTCAGCTCGGTGGAGCTGGGCTCGACGGTCGACGCCAACAACAAGATCCTCGCCAGTGGCACCAGTTTCGCGCCGAAGGACAGCATCTACGCCTCGGTCGACACCAGCGGCAGCGGCAATGCCGCACTGGCGGTGAAGTGGACCTACCAGGATGGCCAGGTCGTGCATGAGGACAGCAAGACCCTCAATGCCACGGGCCCGGAGACCACCGCGTTCATGATCAGCAAGCCCGGCGGGTTCCCGGCCGGCAATTACAAGGTGGATATCTCGTTGAACGGCAACCAGGTCGCCAGCAAGGATTTCTCGGTGAAGTGACCCATCGCTGCGGCGAGGGATAGCGAAACGACAAGGGCGCGGCCATGCCGCGCCCTTGTCGTTTCGGCTTTCTGCCGTCGTACACGCCGCGTGACCGGGAGCGGCATGCATGCGGAGCCGTATGGGGCGGCGTCGGTCGCGCGCTTTCCCCTCCCCGGCGAAAACGCGACAATGGGAGGCTTTACGTGAGCTCCGATCGGGCTTGCCCGGGCGGCTTCGGAAGATCCGGCCGCCGCGGGCGTGGCGCGCACCATGCGGCGCCGGCCCCGCCCCGAAGCAGCAACGCCCATCCCTGAATGCCGCAGCAGAGAGGTCCGAACAGACAATGTCCACCACGCCCAAGATCATCTACACGCTGACCGATGAAGCCCCGTTCCTGGCCACGCAGTCGCTGCTGCCGATCGTCGCCGCGTTCACCGGCACGGCAGGCATCAGGGTGGAGACGCGCGACATCTCGCTGGCCGCGCGCATCGTCGCGCTGTTCCCGGAATTCCTGCAGGCCGGGCAGAAGCTCGCCGACGATCTCGCCGAACTCGGCCAGCTGGCCACCACGCCGGAGGCGAACATCATCAAGCTGCCGAACATCAGCGCCTCGATGCCGCAGCTGAAGGCGGCGATCAAGGAGCTGCAGGGCCAGGGTTATGCGCTGCCGGATTACCCGGATGCGCCGAAGGACGCCAGCGAGAAGGACATCAAGGCGCGCTACGACCGGGTCAAGGGCAGCGCGGTGAACCCGGTACTGCGCGAGGGCAATTCCGACCGCCGCGCGCCGGCCTCGGTGAAGAACTACGCGCGCAAGCATCCGCACAAGATGGGCGCGTGGAGCAAGGATTCGAAGACCCACGTGGCGCACATGGATGGCGGCGACTTCTACGGCACCGAGAAGTCCGCGCTGATCGGGCAGGCCGGCAACGTCAGCATCGAATGGTTCGGCAAGGACGGCAGCCACGCCGTGCTGAAGCCGAAGACCGCGTTGCTGGCCGGCGAGATCATCGACGGCGCGGTGATGAGCCGCAAGGCGCTGGCCGCGTTCGTCGACGCGCAGATCGCGGACGCGAAGCGGCAGGGCGTGCTGTTCTCGCTGCACCTGAAGGCCACCATGATGAAGGTGTCCGACCCGATCATGTTCGGCGTGGCGGTCAGCGAGTTCTACAAGGACGTGCTGGCGAAGCACGCCGATGCGCTGAAGCAGGTCGGCTTCAATCCGAACAACGGCATCGGCGACCTGTACGCGCGCCTCGGCACGCTGCCGGAGGCGACGCAGGCGGCGATCAAGGCCGACATCGACGCCGAATACGCGCAGCGCCCGGGCGTGGCGATGGTCAATTCGGACAAGGGCATCACCAACCTGCACGTGCCCAGCGACGTGATCGTCGACGCGTCGATGCCGGCAATGATCCGCGACTCCGGCAAGATGTGGAACGCGCAGGGCCAGTTGCAGGACGTCAAGGCGGTGATCCCCGACCGCTGCTACGCCGGGGTCTACCAGGCGACCATCGACGACTGCAAGGCGCATGGCGCGTTCGACCCGGCGACCATGGGCAGCGTGCCGAACGTGGGCCTGATGGCGCAGGCGGCCGAGGAGTATGGCTCGCACGACAAGACCTTCCAGGTCGCCGGCGACGGCGTGGTGAAGGTGATCGACGAGGCCGGCAACGTGCTGCTGCAGCACGACGTGGAGGCCGGCGACATCTGGCGCATGTGCCAGACCAAGGACGCGCCGGTGCAGGACTGGGTGAAGCTGGCGGTGAGCCGCGCGCGGCACACGCCGGCGGTGTTCTGGCTCGACCCGGCGCGCGCGCACGACGTGCAGGTGATCGCCAAGGTCGAGCGTTACCTGAAGGACCACGACACCAGCGGCCTGGACATCCGCATCATGGATCCGGTGGCGGCCACGAAGTTCTCGCTGGAGCGCATCCGCCAGGGCCTGGACACGATCTCGGTCACCGGCAACGTGCTGCGCGACTACCTCACCGACCTGTTCCCGATCATGGAACTGGGCACCAGCGCGAAGATGCTGTCGATCGTGCCGCTGATGGCCGGCGGCGGCCTGTTCGAGACCGGCGCCGGCGGCTCCGCGCCGAAGCACGTGCAGCAGTTCCTGGAAGAGGACTACCTGCGCTGGGATTCGCTCGGCGAGTTCCTCGCGCTGGCCGCGTCGCTGGAACACCTGGGCAACCGCTACGGCAACGCCGAGGTGGACGTACTGGCCAAGACGCTGGACCAGGCCAACGGCAAGTTCCTCGACACCGACAAGTCGCCCTCGCGCAAGGTCGGCGGCATCGACAACCGCGGCAGCCACTTCTACCTGGCGCTGTACTGGGCGCAGGCGCTGGCCGCGCAGGACGTGAACGCCGCGCTGAAGGCGAAGTTCGCGCCGCTGGCGAAGGCGTTGACGGAAAACGAGGCGGCCATCGTCGACGAGCTCAACGGCGTGCAGGGCAAGCCGGTCGACATCGGCGGCTACTACCACCCCGACATGGCGCGGGTGAGCGCGGCCATGCGCCCCAGCGCCACCTTCAACGCCGCGCTGGCGAAGCTGTTGGCGTGATGCGCCGACCATGCGTGGCGGAACGGGGCGCCGCACGGCGCCCCGTTGTCGTGCCGGCCACCTGCGACTCAGCATCGCCCTGCCACAATGGCGACTGTCGAAGCCGGAGCTGTCCGTCATGCGTCTGCTGCATCTCGCTTTCCTGTTCGCGCTGGGCGGGCTGCCGCCGGCGTTCGCGCAGTCGGCAGCCACACCGCCGGCGCCGGACGTGGCCGACCTGCCCGCCGTGGTGGTCAGCGGCGTGCAGCCCGGTCCCGGCCTATGGAAGGTGAGCAAGGGCGATCACGTGATGTGGGTGCTCGGCACGCTGTCGCCGCTGCCGCGTGACATGCAGTGGCAGTCGCGCGACGTGGATCAGGTGATCGGCGCCTCGCAGCAGGTGCTGCTGGCGCCCTCGGTACAGCTGAAGGCCGACGTCGGTTTCCTGGGAAAACTCTTTCTGCTGCCTTCGGCCTACGGCGCGCGCAAGAACGCCGATGGCGAAACCCTGCAGCAGGTGCTGCCGCCGCCGGTGTATGCGCGCTGGCAGACGCTGAAGCAGAAATACATCGGCGACGATCGCGGCATCGAACGCTGGCGGCCGCTGTTCGCGTCGCAGGAGCTGTACAAGAAGGCGCTGAAGGCGAACGGCCTGAGCCGTTCCGGCGGGATCAAGGCGAACATCGACGCACTGGCCAAGCGCCACGGCGTGCCCGAGCTGTCGACCGACTACCACGTGCTGATCGAGCACCCGCGCGCGGCGATCAAGGCGTTCAAGCAGGCCGCGCCGCGCGACACCACCTGCTTCATCCGCACCCTGGACAGCGTCGAGCACGACATGCCGGCGATGACCGCCCGGGCGAATGCCTGGGCCACCGGCGACCTGCAGGCGCTGCGCGAACTGCCCGACAGCGATCGCCACGATGCCTGCGTGGCCGCGGTCGCCGGCGCCGGCTTTGCACAGGCGCTCGGCCTCGACGACGTGCCGGCGAAACAGCGCGCCACGTGGCTGGCCGCCGCGCGCAAGGCGCTGGCCGGCAACGCGCAGACCTTCGCGCTGCTGCCGATGGACGAGCTGCTGAAGCCGGATGGCTACCTGGCCACGTTGCAGGCCGAGGGCTACCAGGTCGACGCGCCGGAGTGATCAGGCGCTGGCCAGATCCAGTTGCGCGATCTCGTTGTCGCTCAACTGCAATGAAGTGGCGCCGAGCAGCTCGTGCAACTGTTCCACGCTGGTGGCGCTGACGATCGGCGCGGTGAGGCCGGGGCGGGCGATCAGCCAGGCCAGCGCGACCTGGGCCGGCGTGGCGTGGTGCGCGGCGGCCACCGCGTCGAGTGCGGCGAGTACCTGCAGGCCGCGCGGGTTCAGAAACTGCTTCACCGCGCCGCCGCGTGCGGCGCTCTTGGCCAGGTCGGCCTCGCTGCGGTACTTGCCGCTGAGGAAGCCGCTGGCCAGCGCGTAGTAGCTGATCACGCCGATGTGCTCGCGGCGGATCAGCGGCTCCAGTTCCTTCTCGTAACCGGCGCGGCTGACCAGGTTGTATTCCGGCTGCAGGCTTTCGTAGCGCGGCAGGCCGTGCCGTTTCGACACCGCCAGCGCATCGGCGAAACGGGCGGCGGAGAAGTTCGACGCGCCGATCACGCGCACCTTGCCGGCCTCGATCAGCCGGGCGAATTCGCCCAGCGTGTCTTCCATCGGCACGCTGGCGTCGTCCTGGTGCGCCTGGTACAGGTCGATGCATTCGGCCTGCAGGCGCTGCAGCGAGCCGTCCACCGCCTGGCGGATGTTCACCGGCGACAGGCCGGGATGCTCGGCCCACTTGGCCACCTTGGTCGAGATCACCACCTGGTCGCGCTTGCCGCTCTTCTTCAGCCACTTGCCGATGATGGTTTCCGATTCGCCGCCGGCGTTGCCCGGCACCCAGGCCGAATAGACGTCGGCGGTGTCGATCAGGTTGCCGCCGGCGTCGACGAAGGCATCGAGCAGTTCGAACGAGCGCTTCTCGTCCACGCTCCAGCCGAACACGTTGCCGCCGAAGGCGAGCGGGGCGATGGAAAGCGGCGAATGGCCGAGTGGACGCTGCTGCATGGAAAACCTCGGGCGGGGCTGGGGGCACTCCGTCCGAGGTGGTTGCGACCGGCGCCGGAATCAAGCGCCGGCCGCCGTGGTGCGGGTCAGCGGGGCCGGATGAGTCGCGGCCAGGCCGATGCGCAGCACATCGCGGCGATCGACTTGACCTTCTTGGCCGTAGCCTTGTCGGCGATGGCTTTGCGTTCGCCCGCATCATCTGGCGGGTCGGGCCGCCAGGACGGATCGATGTTGGTGATGTGACCGTGCAGGAACAGCAAATCTTTCCAGATCGAGCTCATGGGGGAAGCCTCCTTGGGAAGCCTTGGGCTTGGGGTGCGCTCAAGGTACGCGTGCCGGAGGTCGCCAAAAAGCGATATATTCGCAAGCCAGCCTTGAGGAATATTCAAGATGGGAAAGCTGCCGCTGGGGCTGCTGCAACAGTTCGTGCTGGTCGCCCGGCTGGGCAACCTGTCGCGCGCGGCGGCGCAGGCCAACCTCACCGTCAGCGCGCTCAGCCATCAGATGCGCCAGCTGGAGGAGCGGCTGGAACGGCGCCTGTTCGAGCGTGGACCACGCGGGGTGACGCTGACTGTCGACGGTTGCAGCCTGCTGGAGGCGGTCGGCGAACATTTCGACGGCATCGAACACGCGCTGTCGCATTACCGCACGCGCCACCACGATGCGCTTACGCTCAGCGCCAGCCCCGGCATCATGTCGAGCTGGCTGGTGCCGCGGTTGCCGAAACTGGTTGCCGCGCATCCGGAGCTGGAGCTCAGCCTGCAGTCCGGTTCGACGCTGGTGAACTTCACGCGCGAACCGGTCGACGTGGCCCTGCGTTACGGTCGCGGCGAATGGGCCGGCCTGCATTGCGAACGGCTGTTCGGCGAATGGATCGCACCGGTGGCCGCGCCCGAGTTGATTGCGCGGATGGCCGGTGCCGATCCGCGCGATCTGTCGCGCTGGCCGCTGCTCGGTGAGCCGAGCCCTTCCACACGCTGGAACGATTGGTTCGGCCGCACCGGCGGCGCGCCACCGACGCGCTACGTGGCGCAGTTCGACAGCCTCGATGCGCTGCGGCACGCGGCGCTGGAGGGCCTTGGCGTGGCCCTGGGGCGGATGGTGACGTCGAAGTCGCTGATCGACGCCGGGCGATTGCAGGTGCTGGGTGAAAACTACCTGGCGGTGAAGGAGGCGTACTGGTTGGTGTATCCGCCACGCTCGCAGGAGCATCGGGGCTTGCAGCTGTTCCGCGAATGGCTGCTAGCCGAGGCGGACGACTACCGTCGGCAGATGTCGGCGTTTCGGCCCGATGACAAGGCGGTCGATTGACGCGGTTTCGCAAACAGGCCGGACGCGTCATCATCGTGGGTCGTTGCCGGTCCATCGCCAGGAGTTGAATCATGAAGTCACGTGCCGCCGTCGCCTGGGAAGCAGGCAAACCGCTCAGCATCGAACAGGTCGACGTGGCCGGTCCGAAGGCCGGCGAGGTGCTGGTGCGGATCGTGGCGAGCGGCGTCTGCCACACCGACGCGTTCACCCTGTCCGGCGCGGACCCGGAAGGCCTGTTCCCGGTGATCCTGGGCCACGAGGGCGGCGGCATCGTCGAGGAAATCGGCGAGGGCGTCACCTCGCTCGAGGTGGGCGACCACGTGATTCCGCTATACACGCCCGAATGCGGCGAGTGCAAGTTCTGCCGCTCGGGCAAGACCAACCTGTGCCAGAAGATCCGCGTCACCCAGGGCCAGGGCCTGATGCCGGATGGCACCTCGCGCTTCTCGTTGAACGGCAAGCCGCTGCTGCACTACATGGGCACCAGCACGTTCAGCGAATACACCGTGCTGCCGGAAATCTCCGTGGCTAAGATCAACAAGGCGGCGCCGCTGGAGAAGGTGTGCCTGCTCGGTTGCGGCATCACCACCGGCATCGGCGCGGTGCTGAACACGGCGAAGGTGGAGCCGGGCGCATCGGTGGCGGTGTTTGGCATGGGCGGCATCGGCCTGTCGGTGGTGCAGGGTGCGGTGATGGCGAAAGCCGGGCGCATCGTGGTGGTCGACACCAACCCGGCGAAGTTCGAGATGGCGAAGCTGCTCGGCGCCACTGATTGCGTCAACCCGAAGGACTATCCGGACACGCCGATCCAGCAGGTGATCGTCGAGCTCACCGACGGCGGCGTGGATTATTCGTTCGAGTGCATCGGCAACGTGCACGTGATGCGCTCGGCGCTGGAGTGCTGCCACAAGGGCTGGGGCGAGTCGATCATCATCGGCGTCGCCGGCGCGGGACAGGAGATCAGCACGCGACCGTTCCAGCTGGTCACCGGGCGGGTCTGGCGCGGTTCGGCGTTCGGCGGCGTGAAGGGGCGCTCGCAGCTGCCCGGTTACGTCGAGCGTTACCTGGCCGGCGACATCAAGATCGACGAGATGATCACCGAGGTGCTGCCGCTGGAGCGCATCAACGAGGCGTTCGAGCTGATGCACGAAGGCAAGGTGATCCGCTCGGTGATCCACTACTGACGTAGAATGCGCACACGCCGCCGGCTCCATCCTGCTGGCGGCGTCCATCGTTTTTTATATCCGTAGACGCCATGCATAAGGTTGTTCCATGAACCGCACCGCCATCCTCGTCGACGGCGCCTTCTTTCTTGCCCGCTACCGCAAGGTATACGGCGAGCGTGATGCCAGCGACGCGCGCGCAGTGGCGAAGACCGTGTTCAGCATGGCGCTGGAGCATCTGAAGGCGGTCGACCGGCCGCGCGAGCAGCTGTACCGCATCTTCTTCTACGACTGCCCGCCGTTGGAAAAGAGTTTCGTCAAGCCGATCAGCGGCGACAGCATCGACTTCGGCCGCACCGGCGCCGCCGCGTTCCGCCGCGAGCTGCACGACCAGCTGCGCCGCCAGCGCAAGATGGCGCTGCGGCTGGGTCGGTTGGCCGAACGCGGCGAGTGGCAGTTGAAGCGCAATGCCTACCAGCAGTTGCGCGAGGGCAGCCTGCACTGGGACGATCTGGGCGACGAACATTTCGAACCGGACATGCGGCAGACCCAGGTCGACATGAAGATCGGCATCGACATCGCCGCGCTGACCTACAAGAAGCTGGTCGACCAGATCATCCTGATCGCCGGCGACGCGGATTTCATCCCGGCCGCGAAGCTGGCCCGCTACGAAGGCATCGACTTCATCCTCGACCCGATGTGGCAGGGCATCGCGCCGGATCTGCACGAACACATCGACGGTCTGCAATCGGTGTGCCCGCGACCGTTTTGAGCCATCTACCCAGTCTGCACATGATTTTCGTGATATTGCGTCAATTCCGGACGGCCAACGCGCCAAGGAGTCATCGATGAACCGCGGGACACGAGTGACAAGGATGGGTACGGCGCGCCTGGTCGCGATGCTGCTGCTGGCGGCCTGCCTGGGCCTGCCCGCGATGGCCGGCGCGCAAGTGGCGCAGGCCGCATCGGCCGAGCCGGACCAGCCGGCCGACATGCTGGTGCCCCCCACCAGCGCTAGCGACTTCACCGCCTCGCAGCTGGACAGCGTGCTGGCCGGCAGCTGGCGTTCGCCGGCGAACCGCGCCCGCGACGTGTATCGCCACCCCAAGGCCACCTTGCAGTTCTTCGGCGTGCGCCCGGACCGCACGGTGATCGAGATCACCCCCGGCGGCGGCTGGTATGCCGAGATCCTGGCGCCGCTGCTGCATGACAACGGCCACTACGTCGCGGCGGAGAAGGCGCCTACTGCCGACAGCGAGGCACGCGACGACGACAGCGCCCTGCGCAAGAAATTCGCCGCTGACGCGCTGCATTACGGCAACGCCCGCATCGTGCAGTTCGATCCGAAGGCGCCGGTGTTCGGCGCGCCGGCTTCGGCCGATCTGGTGCTGACTTTCCGCAACGTGCACAACTGGGTGATGGCCGACACCGCGCCGGCGATGTTCAAGGCGTTCTTCGCCGTGCTCAAGCCCGGCGGCGTACTCGGCGTGGTCGACCACCGCGCCGACGACAGCGCCTCGCTGGATGCGGTGAAGCGCAGCGGCTACCTGCCCACCAGCTACGTGGTGAAGCTGGCCACCGAGGCGGGTTTCACGCTGGACGAAAGCAGCGAGATCAACGCGAACCCGAAGGACACCAAGGATTACCCGAAGGGCGTGTGGACGCTGCCGCCCACGCTCACCCTGGGCGAGCAGGATCGCGCGAAGTACCTGGCGATCGGCGAGTCCGACCGGATGACCCTGCGCTTCGTCAAACCCGTGGTGCCGGCAGCGGCTTCGACTCCCTGAGTCGAAGCGCGAATGCTGATCGCGTTGAACAAGCCGTACGGCGTGCTGTGCCAGTTCACCGATGATCGCGGCCGCGCCACGCTGGCGGATTTCGTCGGCCAAAAAGACGTCTATGCGGCTGGACGGCTGGACCACGACAGCGAAGGCCTGCTGCTGTTGACCGACGACGGACGGCTGGCGCACCGGCTCACCGACCCCCGCCACAAGCAGGCCAAGACCTACCTGGCGCAGGTCGATGGCGCGATCGACGAGGCGGCGCTGCAGACCATGCGCCGCGGCGTGATGTTGAACGACGGCCCGACCCTGCCGGCCGAGGCGGCGTTTGCCGGCGAACCGGACTGGCTGTGGCTGCGCGACCCGCCGGTGCGTTTCCGCAAGGCCATTCCCACCAGCTGGCTCAGCCTCACCCTGCGCGAAGGCCGCAACCGCCAGGTGCGCCGGATGACCGCAGCGGTCGGCTTCCCGACCCTGCGGCTGATCCGCGTGCGCATCGGCGACTACGCGCTGGACGGGTTGGCGCCGGGCGAGACGCGCGTGCTCTTGCGGTAGGGACGCGCCCTACGGAACGGGTGCCAACCCGAAGAACGCCTCCGCCGTCGCCGTGCTGTTCGCCGCAGTGACTTCCACGCTCTCGCCGCGGTCGCGGGCGATCTCCTCGCAGATGTGTTTCAGGTACATCGGCTCGTTGCGCCGGTGCGCCGGCGGCGGCCGCACCGTGCGTGGCAGCAGGTAGGGCGCGTCGGTCTCGATCATCAGCCGGTTCGCCGGGATCGTGCGCACCAGTTCGCGCAGGTGGGTGCCGCGGCGTTCGTCGCAGATCCAGCCGGTGATGCCGATGTGGCAGTCCAGCGCCAGGTAGTCGCGCAGCGCCTCGCCGGTATCGGTGAAGCAGTGCACCACCGCGCCCGGTACCTTGTCGCGGTAGCGCCCGAGCAGCGCGACGAAATCCGCATGTGCGTCGCGTTGGTGCAGGAACAGCGGCATCTGCAGGTCCACCGCGATCTGCAGCTGGCGTTCGAACACCTGCAGCTGCACGTCGCGCGGCGAATAGTTGCGGTTGTAATCCAGCCCGGTTTCGCCGACCGCGCGTACCGCAGGGTCCCGCGCCAGTTCGCGCAGCGCGGCATCGGTGGCGTCGTCGTAGTCGACCGCGTGGTGCGGATGCACGCCGGCGGTGGCGAACAGCGCGCCGGGATGCGCCCGCGCCAGCATCAACGCGTGCTCGCTGCCGTCGCGCGACGCACCGGTCACCACCATCCGCGTCACGCCCTGCGCGTGCGCACGCTGCAGCACGGCATCGAGATCGTGGTGGAACGACTCGTGGGTGAGGTTGGCGCCGATGTCGAGCAGTTGCATGAGGGGTGACCGTTCATCGAAGACCGGCATTGTCCCAGACCCCGGCAAGCCCAGGCCACCGCCTCGGGCCCGGGAGGCCTCCTGGCGGCCGGCGCCATGTCGTCGGAACAACTTGCGCGATCCGCATCACGCCCGCCACGGATCGGGAAATTTTCCTAGGCCGTGGACACCCATGAAGCCTGGTGCAGACGTCACAATGGGCGCTTCCGGCAGATGGGTTGCGTGAACGGAACGGCACATGGCCGCGGGCGACGCTCGCTTGCCGGTTGGCGTATGTGATAACAATGACGAGCGTCGTTCCGCTGCTGGGGCGTCGGCGATTTTTGCGGGTATCGAGCGGGGTGAAGGATGTCGGCAGCCATTGAGCCGGCGGTCAGCGGGGCGGGCATGGCCGTGAACGATCGCGAGGCGGAAGTCTGCGCGTGGCTGGTTGCGCGCGGGCGCCTGAAGGACGGCGACCTCGGTCGCGCCCGCCGCCTGCACGAGGAATCGGCCGAGGGCACGCTGACCACCTTGATGGCGCGACTCGGGCTGGTGTCCGAGCGCGACCTGGCCGAAGCCTGGGCCGACCTGCTGCAGGTGCCGCTGCTGGCGGCGCGCGACGCGCCGGAACTGCCGCCGGCCGACCTCGACGTATCGCTGCGCTTCCTGAAGCAGCAGCACGTGGTGCCGGTGCAGGACGACGAGCACGGATTGGCGTTGATCGTGGCCGATCCGGCCGATCCGTATCCGCTGCAGGCGGTGGAACTCGCCGCCGGCCGGCCGGTGGCGTTGCGGGTCGGGCTGCGTTCGGAAATCGACGGGCTGATCGAGCGCTATTACGGCAGCGGCCGCTCGGCGATGGGCACGATCGTGGAGAACCTGGACGGCAGCGCGGCGGAAGAGGACGACGTCGAGCACCTGCGCGACCTGGCCTCCGAGGCGCCGGTGATCAGGCTGGTGAATCTCATCCTGCAGCGGGCGGTCGAGCAGCGCGCGTCGGACGTGCATATCGAGCCGTTCGAGAACCGCCTGAAGGTGCGCTATCGCATCGACGGCGTGCTGCATGAAGTGGAAGCGCCGCCGTCGTCGTCCACCGCGGCGGTGATCTCGCGCGTGAAGATCATGGCGCGGCTGAACATCGCCGAGCGCCGGCTGCCGCAGGACGGCCGCATCCAGCTGCGTGTGCAGGGCAAGGAACTCGACCTGCGCGTGTCCACCGTGCCGACCAGCTTCGGCGAGTCGGTGGTGATGCGCATCCTCGACCGCGAATCGGTGGTGTTCGACTTCGCCTCGCTCGGCTTCACCGACAGCTTCCAGCAGCGCTTCGTCGACGTGCTGGAAAAGCCGCACGGCATCCTGCTGGTCACCGGCCCCACCGGCTCGGGCAAGACCACCACGCTGTACACCGCGCTGTCGCGGATCAACACCAACGACGTGAAGATCATCACCGTCGAGGATCCGGTCGAGTACCAGCTCGAAGGCATCAACCAGATCCAGGTGAAGCCGCAGATCGGGCTGGATTTCTCCGGCGCGCTGCGCTCGATCATGCGCCAGGACCCCGACGTGATCATGATCGGCGAGATGCGCGACCTGGAAACCTGCCGCATCGCGATCCAGTCCGCGCTCACCGGCCATCTGGTGCTGTCCACGCTGCACACCAACTCGGCGGCCGGCGGCATCACGCGCCTGCTCGACATGGGCGTGGAGGACTACCTGCTCGGCTCCACCATCAACGGCATCCTGGCGCAGCGGCTGGTGCGCAGGCTCGATCCGGAAACGGCGATCCCGTATGAAGCGCTGCCCGAGGTGATCGAGCAGTTCGAGTTGCACAAGTACACCGACGAGCGCCCGATCCGCCTGTGGAAGCCGGGCAGCAGCGCGGCTAATCCCACCGGCTACCGTGGCCGTCGCGCGATCATGGAGTTCCTCACCATGAGCGATCCGCTGCGCCGCCTGGTGATGCAGCGCGCCGACGAAGGCGAGATCGAACGGCAGGCGCGTGCCGAAGGCATGCGCACGATGTACGAGGACGGCATCGCCAAGGCCGTGGCCGGCATCACCACGCTGGAAGAGGTCCTGCGCGTGACGCAGGAAGGCTGAGGTGGCGCAGTTCCGTTACAAGGCGGTCAACGACGCCGGCGAGACGCTGCAGGGGCAGATGGAGGCCGCCAGCGTCGAGGAAGTGATCGGCCGCCTGCAGGATCAGGGCCACACGCCGCTGGAAGCCCTGCCAGCCGACGGTGCGGGCGGTGGCAGCGGCTTCGCCGCGCTGTTCAAGCGCGGTCCGTTCACGGGCGACCAGCTGGCGCAGTTCACCCATCAGCTGGCGACCCTGCTCGGCGCCGGCCAGCCGCTGGACCGCGCGCTTGGCATCCTGCTCGAACTGCCCGAGGGCGAGCACGCGAAGAAGCTGGTCGAGCGCGTGCGCGATCGCGTGCGCGGCGGCAACAGCCTGTCGTCGGCGCTGGATGAGGAACATGGCGTGTTCCCCAAGCTGTACGTCAGCCTGGTGCGCGCCGGCGAGGCGGGCGGTTCGCTGGAAGAGACGCTGCGCCGGCTGGCCGATTATCTGGAGCGCGCGCAGCAGCTGCGCGGCAGCATCGTCAATGCGCTGATCTATCCGGCGTTCCTGCTGGTCGGCGTGCTCGGCTCGCTGGTACTGCTGCTGGCCTACGTGGTGCCGCAGTTCGTGCCGATCTTCGAGGACATGCAGGTGCCGATCCCGTGGATCACCGCCGCGGTGCTGGCGCTGGGCAACGCGCTGCAATCGTGGTGGTGGCTGATCCTGCTGCTGCTTGGCGGCGGCCTGTTCGCCTGGCGCGCGCGGCTGCGCGATCCGGCGGCGCGGCTGGCCTGGCACGCCCGCCTGCTGCGGCTGCGCCTGGTCGGCCCGCTGCTGCTGAAGGTGGAAACCGCGCGGATCGCACGCACGCTGGGCACCTTGCTGAAGAACGGCGTACCGTTGCTCAGCGCGCTGGCCATCGCGCGCCAGGTCACCGGCAACCGCGCGCTGGACGCCGCGCTGGACGCGGCGCACGAGCAGGTCAAGGGCGGCGCGGGACTGAGCCTGGCGCTGGGCCAGTCGAAACTGTTCCCGCGGCTGGCGATGCAGATGGTGCAGGTGGGCGAGGAGGCCGGCCAGCTCGACACGATGCTGCTGAAGGTCGCCGACACGTTCGAGCTCGAGTCCAAACGCGCGATCGACCGCCTGCTGGCTGCGCTGGTGCCCGCGCTGACCATCGTGATGACCGTGCTGGTGGCGATCATCATGGCCGCGATCCTGCTGCCGCTGCTCAGCCTGACCAGCAATATCCAGTAGACATTCCATTCGCATACCCGAGGTGATTCCCATGCAGCACAGACAGCCACGACGACCCGGTTCGAACGCCGGCTTCACCCTGCTCGAAATGCTCGCGGTGATCGTGCTGATCGGCATCATCGGCGCGGTGGTGGTGACCCAGGTCGGCAAGAACGTCGACAAGGGCAAGTACGGCGCCGGCAAGGCGCAGCTGATGACCTTGAGCCAGAAGATCGAGAACTACGCGCTGGACAACGGTGCGCCGCCGCAGCAGCTGGAAGGGCTGGCGGTGAAGCCGGCGAACGCGCCGAACTGGCAGGGCCCGTACGCGAAGGAGTCCGACCTGAAGGATCCGTGGGGCCACGCGTTCGGCTACCAGTATCCGGGCCAGAACGGCAGCTTCGACCTGATCTTCTACGGCCAGGACGGCAAGCCGGGCGGCGACGGCTACAGCAAGGACGTGGGCAACTGGCAGTAAGCATGTGAGAGCCTCGCGCGCCAACGGCTTCACCCTGCTGGAAATGCTGGCGGTGATCCTGCTGGTCGGGATCGCGGCGGCAGCGGTGTCGGTCTCGGTGACCCAGGGCCTGGCCAGTGCGCGCGTGCGCGCGGCCAGCAGCGAGCTGGCCGGCGCACTGCGGGCCACCCGTGCGCAGGCGATCGTGCGCGGCGAGGAGCAGCATTTCGACGTGGATACCCGCGCGAACAGCTACGACGGCGCGAAGCGGCAGGACGTGCGCCTGCCGAAGGGCCTGCGCGTGAGCATCACCAGCGCGAAGGATGATCAGCCGAACGACCACACCGGGCGCATCCGCTTCTTCCCCGACGGCAGTTCCACCGGTGGGCGCATCACGCTGCAGAGCGGCCGGCGCGAGTGGCACGTCAACGTGTCGTGGCTGACCGGCGAAGTGCGCGTGGTCGACACGGTGGCGGCGCGATGAACGGCGCACGCCCGCAGCGCGGCTTCAGCCTGCTCGAAGTGATCGCTGCAATCATGCTGCTGGCGATCGCGTTCACCGCGCTGATGAAGGTGGCCAGCGCCTCGATCAACCTGACCCACAACGCGGCCGAGCACAGCGAAGCGGCGATGTGGGCGCGCAGCCTGCTCGACAGTGCGTTCGTGGGCGAGCCGGTCAAGCCGGGCAGCCGCTCCGGCCGCTTCAACCCACAGTACCGCTGGCAACTCGACGTGACCCCGTGGAACCAGGCCGGGCCGGCGCTGCCGGGCGCGCCATTGCAGCTGTATCAGCTGGACCTGGCCGTGTCGTGGGGGCCGTCGGCACATCCGCGTTCGGCGCACTTCCGCACGTTGCGGCTGGGCGGGCCGGTGCTTGCCAACGATGCGCAGGCGTCCCCGTGAAGCGCGCCGCCGGCTTCACCCTGCTGGAAGTGCTCGCCGCGCTGGTGCTGCTGGCGCTGCTGCTGGTCGGGGTGTATTCGGGCATCCGCACCGCCACCCACAGCGTGCGCTCGGGCACCGCGGCAATCGAGCGGATCGACCAGGTGCGCTCGGCCCAGCAGTTCCTGCGCCGCGAACTGGCGCAGAGCCTGACCCAGCCGATCAGCCACACCGACCACGGCGAGCCGATCTATTTCGAGGGGAGCGCGCACGAGATGCGTTACGTGGCGCCCTTGCCCGGCTATCTGGGCAAGCTGGGTCCGCAGCTGCAGCGGCTGCAACTGGTCGACGACGGCCACGGCGGCCTGCGGCTGGAGCTGAGCCTGGCCCTGCTGCCGCCGGACGGCCAGCCGCCGCAGCCGCTGGGCGAGCCGCAGGTGCTGCTCGACCATATCAAGGCTGGCAGCTTCACCTATCGCGGCGTCGATCGGCAGGGCGCGGCGCTGCCGTGGTCGCCGGCGTGGGCCGATGGTCGCCTGCTGCCGCAACTGGTGCGCGTCGAGCTGCAGGTGCTGGGTACGGTGGACTGGCCGCAACTGGACGTGCCGCTGCGGGTGAATCCGGCGCAGGCTGGCCTGCCGCAACTGGGCCCGCGCGGCGGGAGCCTGCGATGAAGCGCGCACCGCGGCGGTCGCCGGCCAGCCAGCGCGGGGTCGCCCTGCTGCTGGTGCTGTGGGCGTGCACGCTGCTGGCGATCCTGCTCGGCGGTTACGCCGCGCTGGCGCGCACCGAAGGTCTGCAGGCGCGCTACCAGTTCGCCCAGACCCAGGCCCATTACGCCGCCGAGGCCGGCCTGATGCGCGCCGTCTACGGCCTGCAGAACCCGCAGCAGAAACAGCGCTGGGTGGCCGATGGCCGCGCCTACACGTTCCGCTACGACGGCGCCACGGTCAGCGTGCGCGCGATCGACGAAGGCGGCAAGGTCGACCTCAACGCCGCCTCGCCCGAGGTGCTGCAGGGCCTGTTCCAGGCCGCCGGGCTGAAGCCGGACCAGGCGCAGGCCCTGGCCGACCGCGTAGTCGACTGGCGCAACCCGATCGGCCTCGAAGGAGAGGCCGCCAGCCAGCGTGCCGCGTATATGGCGGACGGGCGCGATTACGGCCCGCGCAACGGCCCGTTCGCCAGCGTCGAGGAATTGCAGATGGTGCTGGGCATGACGCCGGCGCTGTATCGGCAGGTGGCGCCGGTGGTGACGATCTGGGCGGGCGGTGCCAGCCCGGACCCGAACACCGCGCCGCCGTTGGCGCTGGCCGCGATCCCGGGGATGACGCCGGAGCAGCGCAAGATGGTCGAGGCGGCTCGGCAGCGCAACGCGGACGACCCGCAGCTGGTTCTGAGCAACGGAACGACGCATAGTATCCGGTCCGAGGCTACGCTGGCCGACGGCACGCGCGCGCTCCTGCGCGCCACGATTCGCCTGCAGGCGGGGCAGGTGCAACCGTATACCGTGCTGCGCTGGCAGGAGGGGGAGGCAGAATGAGTACGGCAACGCAGTCGCTGCGGCCGTGGGTGGATCGTGTACGCCGCGGCTGGCGTGCCTCGCCGTTGCCGGGATTCCTCGGCTGGTGGGGTGGCGAACTGCGCGGCATGCTGCCGCCACGCTGGCGTGGCTGGTTCGGCAGCGGCGCGGACTGGCATCTGCTGCAGCACGCCGGCGCGCTGTGGAGCCTGCGCCGCAGTGGCTACGGCGACGTGCTGGCGAGCTGGGACGACGGCGCCGACATGACCACCGATGGCGTGCGCGTTCCGCCGGTCGCGCTGGGCGCCGCCTTGCATCGCGTGGATCGCGAAGACCTGCGGCTGGCGCTGCTGCTGCCGCCCGCGGTGGTGCTGCGGCGCACGTTGGCGCTGCCGCTGGCGGCGCGCGACAACCTGCTGCAGGTGGCCGGTTTCGAGATGGACCGGCAGACCCCGTTCGGCGTGGCGCAGGTGTACTACGCCGCGCGCGAGCTGGGCCCGCCCGCCGCGCCCGGGCGCTTCAACGCCGAGCTGGTGGTGGTCACCCGCGACACGCTGGACCCGTTGCTGGCGCGCCTGCGTGCGCAGGGCATCGCGGTGGACGCGGTGGACCTGGCGGTGGGCGACGGCCGTCTCGGCGTCAACCTGCTGCCACCGGAGCAGGTGCCGCATCGCGCGCGCCCGCGCCGCCGGCTGAACCTTATCCTGGCTGCCGCGTGCGTGCTGTTGCTGGCCTTGGTGCTGGGCCAGTGGCTGCACAACCGTCAGGTGGCGCTGGCGCAGATGCAGGCCGAGGTCGAGGCGATGCGCGGCGAGGCGCAGCAGGTGGCCGCGCTGCGCCAGCAACTGCAGGACAACGCCGGTGCGGCCGGCTTCCTGGCCCAGCGCAAGAAGAACACGGTGGCCATGCTCAGCCTGCTGCAGGACGTCACCGCGCGCCTGCCGGACAGCGCGTGGCTGGAGCGCTTCAGCGTCGACAATACCGGCCAGGTCGGCTTCCAGGGGCAGAGCCAGCAGGCCGCGAAACTGCTCGACGCGCTGAAGGATTCGAAGCTGATCACCGACGCCAGTTTCCAGGGCAGCATCCAGCCCGACCCGACCACCGGCAAGGAGCGTTTCTACCTGACCGCCCGCGTGAACCAGCCGAAGCCGCCAACCACGACTCCGGCTGCCGGCGGGAGCGCGCCATGAAGATGACCGCCCTGAGTCCGCGCGACAGCCGCATCGCGGCGATCCTCCTGTTGCTGCTGGCGCTGCTGCTGGCCTATTTCGTGCTGCTGCACTGGTGGTTCGTGGCGCCGCTGCAGCAGGTGCGCAGCGAGATGGCCGACCTGCGCGACACGCACAGCCGCTACGCCGCCGCCATCGCGGAGAAGCCGGCGCTGCAGCAGCGCCTCGCCGCGCTCGGCGCCGGCCAGGCCGCCAGCAGCGCGTTCCTTGCCGCCGACGATCCGAACACCGCCGCCGCGGACCTGATGCAGCGCGTGGTCGACGTGGTCGCCGGCAACACCGCGGGCGGGCGCTGCGTGGTGAGCCAGAAGATGCCGCTGCCGAACCCGTCGGCCACGGCCGGCGAGCCGTATCGCAAGGCCGCGGTGAGCATCAGCCTGAGCTGCGACGTCGAGCCGCTGGCGGCCGTGCTGCAGGCGCTGGAACAGGGTACGCCGTACCTGTTCGTCGACGATCTCAGCATCTACCGCAACCCGGTCGCGGCGCAGCAGGACAGCGCCGCACCGCTGGAGGTGCAGTTCACCCTGTCCGGCTACGTGCGCCCGGCGCGCAATGCACCGGCGCCGTCCAGCCGTTCGCCTGATGCCACGGGGGCCGCGCCATGAACGCCGCCAACCAGCGTCAGCTGACCCCGTTGCTGATCGCGCTCGTGGTCGTGCTGGGAGCCGTGCTGTTGTTGCTGCTGGCCGGCATCGGCCGCGGCGCGCAGTGGGATGCGCCACGATCGCTGGCGCCGCTGCCACCGGCCGGCAATCCCGCCAACCTGCCGCAGCCCGTGCCCTTGCAGCAATTCGCGCTGGTCTGGCAGAAGCCGTTGTTCAGCCCCGACCGCAAGCCGGTCGCGCGCGCCGCCGACGGCGGCAGCAACCTCGGCGATCTCGAACTGACCGGCATCATCCTCACCCCCGGCCTGCGCATGGCCTTGCTGCACGACCGCAACGGCGACAAGCAGGTGCGCCTGCGCGAAGGCGAGGCGCTGCCCGACGGCAGCGTGAAGCTGGTCGAGCTGCGCCCGCGCTCGGCGCTGTTCGACTCGCCGGCGGGACGCACCGAACTGAAACTGCCGGCCGGCGCGCCGATCGATCAGCCGCGGGCCGGGCCGGATGCACGCGGCCAGCCGGCCGGCGAGGCGGCGATGCAGGTCGCGCCGGGCGCTGCCGGGACGCCAGCGGCCGACCGCAGCGGCTCCGGCCGCGCCACGATCGTGCCGGTGCATCCCGCCCCGGTGGCCGCGCCGCAGCCTGCCGGGGAATCGGCCGTCGAGCGGCTGCGCAAAAACATCCAGAAACGTCGGGCCGCCCGTGCCGCCGCGGCCCACGAAGGAGTACGTTGATCCATGTCCCGCACGCTCACCCAGCAAATCCTGCGCACCGCCACGCTCGCCCTCGTCGTGGGCCTGGCCGGTTGCGCCAGCCTGCCGCAACCGCATGACGACGGCGCGCTGCAGCGCGAGGCGATGGCCGGCACGAAAAACCCGGTGCCGGCGCCGCTGCCGCTGAACAGCGACGGCGGCAGCCGCAGTGTCCCCGCGGCCACCGCCGAGGTCAGTCATGGCAGCGGCCAGTTCATCCGGCCCGGCGCGCTGGCCACGCCGCGTCCGGCGGCCAGCGGCAACGGCGCGGTGACGTTCAACTTCGAGAACCAGCCGGTGCAGGCGGTGGTCAAGGCGATCCTCGGCGACCTGCTCAAGCAGAACTACACGATCGTGCCCGGCGTGCAGGGCAACATCTCGTTCTCCACCTCCGAACCGGTCGATTCGAGCCAGGCGTTGCCGATCCTGGAGACCCTGCTGTCGTGGACCGGCAACGCGCTGGTGCGTCGCGACGGCGGCTACGTGGTGATGCCGCAGAAGGATGCGGTGGCCGGCAACCTGGTGCCCAGCCTCGGCGCCGCCGCGCCGCAGGGCGGCATGCAGGCGCGGCTGTTCCCGCTGCATTACATCTCCGCCACCGAGATGCAGAAGCTGATCAAGCCGTTCGCGCGGCCGGACGCGACCTTGCTGGTGGATCCGGCGCGCAACCTGCTGGTGATGTCCGGCACGCCGCAGGAGCTGGCGAACTACCAGAGCATGGTGCGCACGTTCGACGTCGACTGGCTGCGCGGCATGTCGGTGGGCGTGTTCAACCTGCAGTACGCGAACGTGGGCGAGCTGATGCCGAAGCTGGATGGCATGTTCGGCGTGCACGGCGACACCCCGCTGGCCGGCATGCTGCGCTTCATCCCGATCGAGCGCACCAACGCGCTGGTGGTGATCAGCACCCAGCCCGATTACCTGCAGGAAGTCGGCGACTGGATTGCCCGCATCGACCGCGGCGGCGGCAACGAGCCGCAGCTGTTCGTCTACGACGTGCGCAACATCAAGGCGTCGGACCTGGCGAAATACCTGGCGCAGATCTACACCAATGGCGCCGGCAGCGGCGGCGACAACGGCGGCCAGGTCGGGCCGGGCCTGGCCGGCGCCACCCTGGGCAGCGCCGAAAACGCCGGCGCGACCAGCATGGGCAGCACCGCCGGCAGCTTCGGCAACCCGGCCGATGCGTCGCGCGACGGCGGCCAGAACAATGTCAATGCGGGCGGCGGCTTCAGCGGCACCAGCGGCAACGGCCGCGAGGGCGGCGCGGCGGCCGGCGGCGGTTTCGGCAGCAGTTCGACCGGTTTCGGCAGCAACCCGGCCGGCGCCAACAACGGCGCGGCCAGCGACCAGCAGTACAGCTCCAGCGACGGCAGCGTGCGGATCAGCTCGGTCGACGGCAGCAACCAGTTGCTGGTGCGCGCGCGTCCCTCGCAGTGGGAGGAGATCAAGGGCGCGATCAACAAACTCGACAACGTGCCGCTGCAGGTGCAGATCGAGACGCGCATCCTCGAGGTCAACCTCACCGGCGAATTCCAGTTCGGCGTGCAGTGGTACCTGGAAGGACTGACCGGCAGCACCGGCAGCACGTCGGACGGCACGTTCCAGCCTGGCCAGCCATACCGGCATCGCCAGCTCGGGCTGGGCCAGGGCGGCAACGCGTTCGGCGGCGAGCCGTTCTTCTATTCCTTCCTCAACAGCGACCTGCAGGTCGCCGTGCGCGCGATGGAGACCAGCGGCAACACCAAGACGCTGTCGGCGCCGTCGATGGTGGTGATGAACAACCAGGTGGCCAGCATCGCGGTCGGCAACCAGATCCCGATCAACCAGACCAGCGTGAACACCGGCATCGGCACCCCCACCAGCTACAGCCAGGTCAACTACCTGAGCACCGGCGTGATCCTCAACGTGCAGCCGCGGATCAATCCCGGCGGCCTGGTCTACATGAACATCAGCCAGGAAGTCAGCCAGGCCGACAAGTCGGTGCCGCTGGTCAACGGCAACCCGGCCATCTCGCAGCGCAAACTGGCCACCCAGGTTGCCGTGCAGAGCGGCCAGACCGTGCTGCTGGGCGGCCTGATCCAGCAGGCCGAGGGCAACACCGATACCGGCATCCCGGGCCTCAACCGCATCCCGGTGCTGGGCCGGCTGTTCGGCAGCACCAACCGCAGCCGCAACCGTACCGAGCTGATCGTGCTGATCACGCCGCGGGTGATTCGCGGCGGCGCGGATGCGAAGCAGATCACCGACGACTACCAGAGCAAGTTCGAATCGCTGGAGCCGCTGCGCGCACCGGCTGGCGCCGGCACGAAGCCGTAGCCAAGCGCCCGCCCCAGCACGTTGCCGGGGCGGGCGCACGACGTCGCCCGCTATCATGCGCGCGATGAGTAGCGCGCCGCCTTCGTTCCCGATCACCCCGCTGCTGCCGCAGATCCGTGCGTCGCTGGCGGCGCAGCCGCGGCTGGTGCTGGAGGCGCCGCCGGGCGCCGGCAAGACCACCCAGGTGCCGCTGGCCTTGCTCGACGCGGCGTGGCTGGCCGGGCAGAAGATCGTGATGCTGGAGCCGCGCCGGATCGCGGCGCGCGCCGCCGCGCAATTCATGGCGCAGCAGCTCGGCGAAGCGGTCGGCCAGACCGTCGGCTATCGCATCCGCTTCGAGTCGAAGGTGAGCGCGGCGACCCGCATCGAGGTGGTCACCGAGGGCATCCTCACCCGCTTGATCCAGCACGATCCGGAACTGGCCGGCATCGGCGCGATCGTGTTCGACGAATTCCACGAACGGCACCTCGCCGGCGACCTGGGCGCCGCGCTGGCGCTGGACGTGCAGGCCACGCTGCGGCCGGAGCTGCGCCTGCTGCTGATGTCGGCCACGCTGGATGGCGAGCGCATCGCGGCATGGCTGGGCGCGCCGCGCATCAGCAGTCCGGGCCGCAGTTTCCCGGTGCGCGTCGACTATCCGCCGGCGCGCACCCAGGAAAGTATCGAGCACCAGCTGGCCCGCGTCGTGCGGCAAGCGCTGGAAGAGAACGACGGCGACGTGCTGGCCTTCCTGCCCGGCCGGCGCGAGATCGCGCGCACGCAGGCGGTGCTGGAAGAGACCCTCTCCCTTCGGGAGAGGGTGGCCGAAGGCCGGGAGAGGGTACGGGCGGAGCGTGGCGTCGAGGCTTCGTCGGACCCTCACCCTCGATCCCTCTCCCAGAGGGAGAGGGAAGAAAATCTCGAAGTCGTCGCGCTGCACGGCGAATTGTCGCTGGCCGAGCAGCAGGCCGCGCTGGCGCCGGCCGAGTCCGGTACGAGGCGCATCGTGCTGGCGACCAACGTGGCCGAATCCAGCATCACCCTGCCGGGCATCCGCGCGGTGATCGACAGCGGGCTCGCGCGCGAGCCGCGCTTCGATCCGAACTCCGGCTTCACCCGGCTGGAGACGGTGACCATCTCGCAGGCCTCGGCCGACCAGCGTGCCGGCCGCGCCGGTCGCGTGGCGGCGGGCACGGCGTACCGGCTGTGGCCGCAGGGCAAGCGGCTGGAGCCGGCGCGCACAGCCGAAATCACGCAGGCGGAACTGTCGGGGCTCGCGCTGGAACTGGCCGCCTGGGGCATCACGGCGAGCAGCAGCGCGGCATTGCCCTGGCTCGATCCGCCGCCGCCCGGCGCGCTGGCGCAGGCGCGCGAACTGCTGGTGAGTCTGGCCGCGCTGGACACTGATGGCCGCATCACTGCGCTCGGCCGGCGCATGCTGGAACTGGGCGCCACGCCGCGACTCGGCGCCGCCGCGCTGCGCGCGCCGCCGGAGCTGCACGCGCTGGCGGCCGACCTGCTGGCCCTGATGGAGGCACGCTCGCCACTGCGCGGCGTGCAGGCGCGCAGCGACGATTTCCGCGCCCGCGTGACCGCGCTGCATGCCTGGCGCGACCGCCGTGGTGCGGCCGCGCGCGGCGAGGTGGACAGCGGCGCGCTGGCCGCGATCGAGCAGGCCAGCAAGGGCTGGCGCCGACGCCTGGACGTGCGCACGGCGGCCAGCGGCGTGCCCGACAGCCACGCGGTCGGCGACCTGCTGCTGCACGCGTTCCCCGACCGCATCGCGCATCGCGACGACGGCAATCCGCTGCGCTACACGCTGGCCAATGGCCGCGGCGTGCGCCTGCACGAGAACACCGCGCTGCTGGGCGAGCCGTGGCTGGTGGTGCTGGACTTGCGCCTGGAGGCGCGCGACAGCCTGGTGTACGCCGCCGCACCGCTCGACCCGCGCGTGCTGGAGCGCGATTACCCGCTGCGCTTCTCCCGCGAACGTACGCTGCGCTGGAACGACGAACGCGCCGCTGCCGAAGCGTTCGACGAACGGCGTTTCGGCGCGATCGTGCTGGAGCGCCGCAGCGTGCCGGTGAAACCCGCCGATGCGCTGCCCGCCCTGCTTGCCGCCGTGCGCGCGAAGGGCCTCGACGCGTTGCCGTGGAGCGATCATGCGCGGCGGCTGCGCGCACGCATGCAGGCGCTGCGCGCATGGATGCCCGAGTTGGGCTTGCCGGATGTCTCCGAGGCGGCGCTGCTCGCTTCGCTGGAAGACTGGCTGGCGCCGCGTCTCGACGGCAGGCATCGGCTCGATGCGCTTGGCGCGGAGGAACTGACGCAGGCGCTGGCCTCGCGGCTCGACTACGAACAGCGCCGCACGCTCGACGCGCAGGCACCGGAAAGCCTGCTCGTGCCGAGCGGGCAGAGCCGCCGGCTCGAATACGCCGAGGGCGAGCCGCCGGTGCTGGCGGTGAAGCTGCAGGAGCTGTTCGGCCTGGCCGACACGCCGCGCATCGGCGGCGGGCGCATCCCGGTCACCCTGCACCTGCTGTCGCCGGCGGGCCGGCCGATCCAGGTGACCCAGGACCTGAAGGGTTTCTGGGAACGCACCTACCCGCAAGTGAAGAAGGAACTGAAGGGCCGCTACCCGCGCCACCCGTGGCCGGACGATCCGTGGACCGCCACGCCGACCCACCGGGCGAAGCCGCGCGAGCGGCGTTGAGTTGCGTCGGCGGGCATCGTGACGGGCATGGCGGTGCAACCACAACGCAGTTGTGTACCATCCGTGCTCACGGTATCGCGTGGTGGACCCCTTGCCAGGAAACAAGGATTTCGACGAGTTTGATCCGGTGACGGCGATGGACAGTCGCGGCGAGTCCGATCCCGCGATCCCGATGCCTTCGTCGTGGCGACTGACGGCCTGGCTGTGGAGCCTGCTCGCCCTGCTCACGGGACTGGCGCTGGCGCTGGCCGTGCACCATCAGCAGAAACAGCGGCAGGAGGTGGAACGGACCTTCCTCCGCGACGAACTGGCCAACAAGACCTACGCCGGGTTGCAGGGCAAGCTGCATTCGGCGGAGTCGCTGCTGCGCGCGGTGCAGACCCTGTTCCTCGCCTCGGACGAAGTGACCGCGACCGAGTTCAACAGCTTCTATAACAACCTGCATCCCCGCGAACAGTTTCCCAGCCTGCTTGCGCTGGCCTATGCGCAGCGTGAGCCGGGGCCCGATGGCGTGCACTACGTGACGCGCTGGGTCGAGCCGATGATGGGGAACGAGGCGGTGGTCGGGCTCGACGTGGGCGCGCAGCCGAACAATCTCGCCGGGCTGCTGGCCTCGCGCGACAGCGACCGGGCAACCTTGTCGGCACCGTTCCGGCCGGTGCAGCAGCCGGCTGCCGCGGGAGCGGATGACGGCATCACGCTGCGGCTGCCGGTATTCGCTCCGGGGGACCCGCCGCAGTCGGTCGAGGAGCGGCGGCAACGCCTGCGCGGCTCGATCGCGGTGTCGTTCCGGGCGAGCCGCCTGATCGGCAATGCCTTGCCGGACAAGGCGGCCCAGGAGCTGCGCCTGCGCCTCAGCGACGTCACCGATGCGCGGCACGTGCTGCCGCTGTTCGATTCGGATCCGGGCGCTGCGATGGCGACGGACGGCTACCGGTTCGAGCGCCAGCTGGCCTATGGCGGCCGGGTGTGGAACGTGTTGATGCAAGCGCGCGATTCCCACGCGCTCGCCGTCGACTGGCGCCGGTCCGCCTTGCCCGCCGGCCTGCTGGCGAGCCTGTTGCTGGCGTTGCTGGTGTACTCCATCGTGAGCACACGCCAGCGCGCGCTCGAGCTGGGTTGGCGGATGAGTCGCCGCTTCCGCGAGAGCGAGGAGCGCTTCCGTGCGTTGAACGAATTGCTGCCGGCGCTGGTGCTGCTGGCGGAGGTCGATGGCGGGCAGATCACCTACGCGAACCAGGCCTCGCGCGACCGCCTAGGCGAGCACGTGACCGAACGGCAACTGGCCGACCTGTTCGAGGACCAGGATCTGCGCACGCAACTGCAGGATGCCGACACCCGCGGCTGCAGCCGGATCGAGGCGGCCCTGCATAACGGCGAAGGCGTACGCTTCTGGGCCAGCGTGGCGATCTCGCGGGTGCTGCTGAGCGGTCGCGGCAAGCTGCTGATGGTGGCCAGCGACATCAGCGAGCAACGCCAGCTGACCGAGTTGCTGAGCCATCAGGCCAGCCACGACGCGCTGACGGAGCTGTACAACCGGCGCGAATTCGAACGCCGCCTGCACGGCGCGCTGGTGGCGACCGCGGTCGGCACTCCGCTGGCCGTGCTGCTGTACATCGACCTCGACCAGTTCAAGCTGATCAACGACACCTCCGGCCATCTCGCCGGCGACCAGTTGCTGGCCCAGCTGGCGATCGTGATGCGCAAGCAGCTGGGCGGCACCGACGTGCTGGCGCGACTCGGCGGCGACGAGTTCGGCGTGCTGGTGGCCAACGTGGCCGACCTCGCGGACGCCGAACGGATCGCCGAGCGCGTGCGCCGCTGCATCGACGGCTACGTGTTCATCTGGGAACAGCGCAGCTACACGATCAGCGCCAGCATCGGCGGCGTCGCGATCGACCGCCCCGGCATCCTGGTGAAAGACCTGCTGTCACAGGCCGACACCGCCTGCTACATGGCCAAGGAACTCGGCCGCAACCGCGTGCATTTCTATTCCGAAAGCGACGACGAAACGGTGCGCCGGCACAGCGAGATGGAATGGGCGAACCGGCTGCGCTGGGCAATCGACGAGCATCGCCTGGTGCTCACCTACCAGGAGATCTGGCCGCTGCCGCTGGCCGCCGGCGGCGAACCCGACATCGAGATGCTGCTGCGCTTCCGCGAGGAATCCGGCCAGCTGGTGGTGCCCGGTGTGTTCATGCCCGCGGCCGAGCGCTACGGCCTGATGCCGGTGGTCGACCGCTGGGTGATCGAGACCACGCTGGCGAACTTCGACCGGCTGCACCCGACCGGCGGCGTGCTGCGCATGGTGGCGATCAACCTGTCCGGCGCCAGCGTCGAGGACGAGGCGCTGGCCGGACTGATCATCGACATGCTGCGCCGTTACCGGGTGGAGCCGTCGCGGGTCTGCTTCGAGATCACCGAGACCGTGGCGGTGCGCAACCTGTCGCAGGTGGTGCGCTTCATGGAGCAACTGCGTGCGGTGGGCTGCAAGATCGCGCTGGACGATTTCGGCGCCGGCATGTCCTCGTTCACCTATTTGAAGAACCTGCCGCTGGACATCATCAAGATCGACGGCAGCTTCGTGCGCGACATGCTCACCGACCCGGTCAGCCACCTGATGGTCAGGGCGGTCACCGACATCGGCCATCGGCTCGGCCTGGAGGTGGTCGCCGAATGGGTAGCCGACGCGGAAACCGTGCAGGCGCTGGCGGCGCTGGGGGTGAACCGGGTGCAGGGTTTCAGCCTGCACCGGCCCGAACTGGCGCTGTTCCAGCGCGACTGAGGGCGCCGCCGTTTCGTTGCGCGGCGAAGCGTCCGGGCAACACGCTGGCTAGACTGCACGCATGGACGAAGCCGCACCGCTCAATCGCTACCAACTGGCCGAACTCGGTAGCCTGCTGGCCGAGCCGGCACGCGCCGCGATGCTGCTGGCCCTGGTCGACGGCACCGCGCGACCGGCGGGCGAGCTGGCGCAGGCAGCCGGGATCAGCCCGGCCACTGCCAGCGCGCATCTGCGCCGGCTGCTCGACGGCGGCCTGCTGGCGTTGCAGGCGCAGGGCCGGCATCGCTACTACCGCCTCGCCGACGAACGCGTCGCGGCGATGCTGGAATCGTTGTCGCTGGCCCGCGCCCCGGCGCTGCACGCGCTGCCGGCCAAGGGCGATGCGCAACTGCGCCGTGCCCGTTGCTGCTATCGCCACCTGGCCGGCGCGCTGGGCGTGGCGTTCTGCGCCACGTTGCTGCAACGCGACTGGCTGCACACCGGTACGCGCGGCCTGCAGCTGTTGCCTACCGGCGTCGACGCGCTGGTCGGCAGCGGACTACCGTTGCCGAACGTGGCCAGGCTGTACGGCCGCAGCTGCCTGGACTGGACCGAGCGGCGCATGCATCTGGGCGGACCGCTTGGCGTGGCGCTGACCGCGGCGATGCTCGAGGCCGGCTGGTTGCGGCCGCTGCCGCACGGCCGCGCGCTGCAACCCAGCGCCGACGGCCTGCGCCGGCTGGGCCTGCTGGGCGTGTCGCTGGATTGAGCGAGCGCTGCCGGCGCCGCTTCAGCGACCGGCGCTGCTCGACGCCGCTGCCGGCGAACGCTCGAAGCTGCCGGCATAGCCGGGGAACACCACCGGGCTCTCGTAGCCGTCGGCCGAGACCGACGACACGCCGAAAAACCAGTCGTCGATCACCACGTCCTGCAGCACCGCGTGGTCGACGTCGCCGACCGCGCGCTGGTGCTGCCATTGCGCCGCGGTGGTGTCGCGCCAGTGCACGCGATAGCCGGCGGCGCCGGGCACCTTGCGCCAGCTGAGCGTGGTGTCGGTGGCCAGCGCGCCCTTGCTGTCGACACCGGTGGGCGGCGCGGGCGCGCGACTCAGTGCGGCCATGGTGATGGCGTTCAATGCGGTGACGCGGGCGAGGTAGCGGAAGTCGATGCCGTCGATGGTGTCGCCGTAGCGTACGCCGCCCTCGCTGCGCAGGTCCTGGTGCTGCCGGGTGTAGTTCTCGTGCGCCTCGGTGACCCGCACGGCGGGGTAGCCCGCTTCCAGGAACGGCACCTGGTCGCCGCCGCGGCCGTAGCGGTCGGTGCGGTAGACCATGCGCACCTGGAAGTCGGGCAGGTAGCTGTCGGCGAGGCGGTCGATGTAGCGGGCGAGGTTGCGCGAGGGAGAATCCACCTCGCCGCCGTGGTAGCGGCGGTAGTCCGCCTCGGCTGCCGTCTCGTTGCTCTTGGTGCCCTCGGAGAACACGCGCACGTGGGTGTTGTCGATCACGCCGTTCTGGCCCTGGCTGTTCCCCACGATGTCGTTGTTGAGCTGGGCCTCGACCTGCCAGCCGTGCGCAACGGCGTAGTCGGCCAGCACCTTGCCGCCGTACAGGCCCTGCTCCTCGCCGGACAAGGCGGCGAATACCAGGGTGGCGTCGTTGTCCTGTTTCGACAGCAGCCGCGCCGCCTCGATCAAGGCAGCGACGCCGGAAGCGTCGTCGTTGGCGCCGGGCGCGTCGCTGGTGGCGTTCATCACGTCGGTGACGCGCGAGTCGAGGTGGCCGGTCATCACGATCACCCGGTTCGGGTCGCGCTTGCCGCGCTTGATCGCGACCACGTCCATCACTTCGGTCGGTTTTGGTGCGCGCTTGCCGGTGAACGTCTGCGACGGGGTGATCACCTCGATGCAGCCGCCGCAGTCACGCGAGATCGCCTCGAAGCGCGACTTCACCCAGCGTCGCGCGGCGCCGATGCCGCGTGTATCGGATGTCGTGTCGGACAGGGTGTGGCGGGTGCCGAAGCCGACCAGCTTCGTGATCGTGGCGCGCAGTTCCACCTCGCTGGGGGCGTGAGCCAGCGCATGCAGTGCCGGCTGTTCATGCGGCATCGCCGGCGCGGGTTGCGCCGCTGCGGCGGTCGATGTGGCGAGCAGGGCGAACAGGAGCAGGGAGGTGATCCGGGACATCGCGTGCATTCTCCGGCGGTAAAGCCGGCACGATACAACGTTGGCGCAACGGGCCGATGTGCGCTTGCACCATCGAAAACCACGAGGCCCGGTCGTTGCCGGCCGGGCCTCGGGTTGCTGCCGGCGCGCTTCCTTGCGCGCCGGTGCTGCAGTCAGCCGCTTACGGCGTGTAGCTGCCGGTCAGCGTGACGCCGCTGTAGCTGCTGTAGGCACGCACCATGACGTAGTACGTGCCCGCCGTCGGCGCCGAGGCGGTGCAGCTCTCGCTGTTGCCGGTGACGTACGGACGGCAGTCGTAGCTGCTGGTGGTCGGCGTCGAACCGAGCTTGACGTACAGGTCGGCGTCGCCGGTGCCGCCGGCGATCTTGATGTTGAGATTACTGGCCCCGCTCGGCACGACCATCGTGTAGTACAGGGCGTTGCCCGTGGTCGCGCTCAGGCCGGACACCGGCACGCCGTTCTGCAGCACGTTGCCGCCGCCGCTGCTGGTGCTCCAGGTGGCCTTGACGCTGACCCCGGAGAACGCGGTGTAGCCGTTCAGCATGACGTAGTAGGTGCCGGCCTGCGGCGAGGCCACGGTGCAGCTCTCGTTGTTGCCGGTGACGTACGGGCGGCAGTCGTAGCTGGACAGGGTCGGGGCGGAGCCGAACTTCGTGTACAGGTCGGCATCGCCGGTACCGCCGGACTCGGAGATCACCAGGTTGCTGGCGCCGGCCGGGATCACCACGGTGTAGAACAGCTGCGCGCCGGTGGCACCGGACTGGCCGGTGAGCGCCACGCCGTTCTGCAGCACGTTGCCGCCACCGCCACCGCTGGAGACCGTCACCGACTGCGTCTTGGTGTTGGTCGCGCCGCTGTTGTCGGTTACCTGCAGCGATACGGTATAGGTGCCGGCGGCGCTGTAGGTGTGGCTCGGGTTGGTCGCGGTCGAGGTGCTGCCGTCGCCGAAGTTCCACGAGCGCGAGGCGATCGAGCCGTCGCTGTCGGTGGAGCTGTCGGTGAAGTTCACGGTCAGGCCGCTGATCGAATCGCTGAAGTTGGCGACCGGCGGCACGTTGGCCGGCGGCGAACCGCCACCGATGTCGTTGGCGGCGCCGCTGATGATCAGTTCGCCGCGACCGGTGGCCAGGTCGTAGCCGGCGCTGGCGGTCTCGCCGCCGTTGTTGCCCGAGGTGATGTCGTGGAAATCGGACGCCGGCAGCTGGTACAGCAGCGGTGCGGCAAAGCCGACGTTGGAACCCTTGATCGCGATGACGCGCGCCCAGGCACCGGCAAACAACGGAGCGGACAGGCTGGTGCCGCCGTATTGCTGGGTGGCACCGTTGACGATGATCTTCGAGCCCGAGTTGGGATCGGCGTCATAGGCGATGTCCGGCAGACCGCGCTTGCTGCCCGGAGCCACGCCGTTCTGCCAGCTGGGCTGCGGCTCGAAGGTGCTGGAGCTGCCGCCGCCGCTGGTCCACACGGTGGCGCTGGTCCAGGTGGTGGTGGAAGCGTTCAGGGTGGTGCCGCCCACCGCCACCACGTACTGCGACGCGGCCGGCCAGCTCGGCGTGACACCGCCGTCGCCGCACTCGTCGGCGCCGGAGTCGCCGGTGGAAATGGAGAAGGTCTGCCCCTGCGCCACCGCCTGCTGGAAGATCTGGTCCTGCGCTGCGGCCGAGCCGTCGCCCTGCGCACTGGTCTCGCACTCGCCCAGCGACACGTTGATGATCTTGGTGGCGTTGGCGTTGACGATGGTGTTGAAGTCGGCGGTGAGGTTGGCGTTGGACAGGGTCGGGATGTTGTAGAAGATCAGGCTGCCGACCTGGCCGCCGGCCATGCCGACGACGTCCTGGCTGTCCAGGCTCCATTCGCCCAGGCCGCTGGTGTCGGTGCTGGTGCCGTTGGTGTTGACGGTCTGCGTGGTGACCGTAGCCAGGCCGTTCTGCGAGGTGAACGTGTTGAGGTCGGTGATGGTCTGGGTGATCTTGCCCTGGGTGACGATGCCCACCGGGACGCCGGCCGCCGTGGCCACGCCGTTGCCGCCGTAGATCGACGAGAACTCGGTCGGGTTGTGGCCGGTCACCGCCTGGGTGGTGTAGCCAGCCTGCATCGGCTTGGCGAAGGTGTGCGCCTGGTGCACGCTCTGCAGGCCGATCACCGACAGCACGCTGTCCTGCAGCGCGGCCGGAATCTGCACGCCGCTGTTGTTCATGAAGGCCATCCGGCCTTCCTTCGTGCGCACCTTGGTGAAGCTGGTCTTGAACGCGGCCTGCGCGGTATCCGCGCGGCCATCCGCCGAGACCATCAGGCGGTTCGATGCGATGTGAACATGGGTGAAGCCGGCCGCGGTCAACCACGCCGCCACTTGATTGGCCTGATCCGCGGTCGGCGAATAATTGTCGACAAACTGCTGGTGCGACATCTTGTGTTCCACCATCGACAGGGTCGAAGTCCTGGCCGTGGCCAGGAAGGTGTGCAGCTGGGCCGGGTTGCGCAGCTTCAGCGCAACTTCAATGTGCATCGGCTGCGAGGTGGCCAGCGGACCGGTGACCACATCCCCCTGGCGCAGCTGGGTGGCGTGCTGGTTCAGTGCAACGAAGGCATGGCTGTTTGCTGACGTGGCGTTGGCCGACGCGATGGCGGCCATGCCGATGGCGGCAGTCAGCAAGGTGAGACGAAAATGGCTTGGCATTTGTGAAGCTCCCAAAATGTTTTTTCGAGGCGAACGAAGCCGCTGGGGCCACGTGGACCTCATGAAGTGAGCGCCGTGGATACGGCGCCATGGTTTTTTTGGATTGCCCAGCGATCCCGTGCGTACTGCGATCGACCCTCCCCCCGTCAATCCCTCCGGGATGTCGCGCAGGTCTGCCGCCGGATAAATAAACGTCGGTGGCGTGACGTCATCACGGGATCATTCGTCAAGCTCCCCATTGGCGAACTGGTTGACGGTAGGGTTTTCGACCGAAAACCGTCAATAGGATTTTTTCAGGGATCGGGTGATTGCCATCACATAATTATCGGATTATGAAAAAGGCTGGATGACGTAATTAACTACGATTTTCGAATGAGCGAACAAATCGGAAGTTGGCGCCTGCAGATGGCTTCGTACTGCCGGTTTTGCGCTCGAGACGGCACGGTGAATCCAGTTTTCAGCGGGAAAATCGGCACCGTGGCGGTATTATCTCGATCTGCGCCTGCGGCATCTTTGCGCCGCATTTATTTCCCGGGCTTGGCGATTTATTGGCGTAATTAGTTACGTTTGGAACGATAGTATTATTGATGCTCCGAAAGATATTGCCTCGATGCGCCCTATTGCACCCTGGCATTTCAGCGCATGTCCAGCCATGTCCGATTCATCGTGGAATGCTCCGTGGCGCAGCGTTGCCCGGATCCAACGGAGTGCGTGGCATGGTGGCGCGATAGATCGCCCACTCGCCGCCGTAGTGCTGAAGCTGCAGGTTCATTCCGCACAGGCGGCATGCGACCATGCACGGATGACCCGGACAGCCTTTCCCCGACTGGCGATCATCGGCGGCGGTCCGGCGGGGCTGATGGCGGCCGAGGCCGCGTGTGCGGCCGGCGTGGCGGTCGACCTGTACGACGCGAAGGGCTCGGTCGGGCGGAAATTCCTGTTGGCCGGCAAGGGCGGGCTCAACCTCACCCATGGCGAACCCCGCGCGCGTTTCGTCGAACGCTACGGCAGGCGCCATGGCGAGGTGGGGCGCTGGCTTGACGCGTTCGATGCGGATGCGCTGCGCGCGTGGGCGCATGGACTCGGCGTGGAAACCTTTGCCGGCAGTTCCGGCCGGGTATTTCCCGCCGACCTGAAGGCGGCGCCGTTGCTGCGCGCCTGGCTGCGACGCCTGCGCGAGTCCGGCGTGACGTTTCACATGCATCATCGCTGGCTCGGCTGGCAGGCGCATGACACCTTGCACTTCGCCACTCCACAGGGTGAGTGCGCGGTGCCGGCCAAGGCGGTCATCCTGGCGCTCGGCGGTGCCAGCTGGCCGCAGCTCGGCTCCGATGGCGCCTGGGTAAAGCCGTTGCAGGAAATGGGGATCGACATCGCGCCGCTGCAACCGGCGAATTGCGGTTTCGAACTCGAGTGGAGCGAGCATCTTTCCAGCCGCTTCGCCGGCGCCCCGCTGAAACCGGTGGTGGCGCATTGGGTGGACCGTCGCGGTGTTGCCCGCTCGCGCCAGGGTGAGTTCGTGCTCAGCGAATACGGCATCGAGGGCAGCCTGATCTACGCGATCGGCGCCGAGTTGCGCGAGCAGATCCGCGAGCACGGCGAAGCGCTGCTGCGCCTGGATCTGGTACCTGGCTACACCGAAGCGGCACTCGCCGAACGCCTTGCCGCGCCACGCGGCAAGCACAGCATCGGCGACTGGCTGCGCCGCCGCGCCGGGCTGGACGCGGCGAAGTGCGCGCTGGTGTTCGAGCTCGCCGACAAGCCCACCCTGGCCGATCCGCTGGCGCTGGCGGCGCGGCTCAAGGCCTTGCCGCTGCGCCTGCGCGCGCCGCGGCCGGTCGCCGAGGCGATCAGCACGGCCGGCGGCGTGCGGCTGGAGGCGCTGGATGAAGACCTGATGCTGCACGCCCGTCCCGGCGTGTTCTGCGCCGGCGAGATGCTGGACTGGGAGGCGCCCACCGGCGGCTACCTGCTGACTGCCTGTTTCGCCAGCGGCCTGATCGCCGGCCGCGGTGCGGCCCGCTGGCTGGCTGCGTAGCCGGCCCGGTTTCAGCCGGCGATCAGGCCTGCCGGTGCGGGTTTCACATTCTCGGCCAGCACGCCCTGCTGCGTGCGGCGCAATACCTGCGGCATGTGCTGAGCCACGAACTCGATGAAGCTGCGCAGCGCCGGGGTGTGGCCGTGGCGCGAGGGGTACACCGCGTGCACGTTGCCGGCCGGCAGCGACCACGCCGGCAGCAGCGGCACCAGCCGGCCTTCGGCAATCGGTCCGCGGCAGACGAACTGCGGCAGCTGCGCCGCGCCGACGCCGCCGATCACCGCCTGGTACAGCACCTGCAGGTCGTCGCTGGTCAGGCTGGGGTGGTGTTCCACTTGCTGGGTGCGGCCGTCGGCGGCTTGCAGGTGCCAGAAGTGCCGCCCTTCGGCGCTGATCAGGCCCACGCTGGAAAGACGCTTGAGCTCCAGCGGCTGGGTCGGCTGGCCCTGGCGTCGCAACAGCTCGGGACTGGCCACCAGTACCTGCGGGTCCATGCCGTAACTGCGCATCACCAGGCTGGAGTCCTTGAGCGAATCGTGCACGCGGAACGCGATGTCGTAACCGCCGGCGATCACGTCGACCTGGTGGTGGCAGATGTCGAGGTCGACCTGCACCTCGGGATGGCGCCGCAGGAAGTCGACCAGGATCGGCGCCAGCAGCAATTGCGCGAACAGCACCGGGCAGGCCACGTGGATGCGTCCGCGCGGCGCGGCCTGGGCTTCGTCGATGACGCGCTGGGTCTGCTCGGCGGCGGCCAGCAGCTGCCGGCATTGTTCGTAGTAGCGCTGGCCGATCTCGCTGACGTGCGAGCGCCGCGTGGTGCGCTGGATCAGCCGCACGCCGAGGCTGGCCTCCAGCCGCGCCACCCGGAAGCTCAGCTGCGACTTGGCCACGCCCAGCGCCTTGCTGGCGGCGGTGAACGAACCCAGCTCCACCACCTGCACGAAGTAGTAAATGTCGTTGAGATCCTGCACAACTTGTCCTTGCGGCCCGGATCAGGCTAGCGCGATGCGGCGCAATGTCTTGTTGCGACGCACAATCACCGGGAATTGTTCTGTGATCATGGACATTCAACGCAATCAAAAAGGCTTAACAATCTTTCACCTCCGGGTGAATACTCCGGCTTGGGACAAGGCCGGCCGCCAAGGAATTCGTACCGGGCAGGGGCGTCGGCCGATTGCGGTTTGTTCACGCTAGCCAAGGGGCTTCAAGCCATGCGTGTGATTTCGTTGTTTCCTGCCGCCTTGCTGTGCGTGGTGCTGGGTGCCGGGGGCATCCTCTCGGGATCCTGGGGTGCGCGGGCTCAGCAGGCGACCGCCCCCGCGCCGGCAGATTCCGCGCACAGCCCGTCCAGCGCGCTCAGCCAGAGCGATATCGCGAAGATGTTGCCGGCCACCGACATGGGCGCAGGCGCGGCGCGGGCGAACAATCCGCATCTGCCGCCGGCAAGCGACAGCCCGGCCACGCCGTTCGATGCCGCGTCCATTCCGGCCAATCCGCTGGCACCGAACGCCGATCCGGTCGGTGCAAAGACCTGCGTGGCCTGTCATTCGCAGGAAAACATGCAGGCGTCGCACAGCCTGCACGTCGCCTCGTTCCGCGCCGGTGCGGCGAACAGCGGCCCGCAGGCCGCCTGCGAAAGCTGCCACGGCCCGGGCTCCGAGCACGCCAAGAACCCGACCGCGCCGGGCTCGATCATCGCTTTCACCCACGATGCGAAAACCCCGCCGCAAGTCCAGGCCGGGGTGTGCCTCAGCTGCCATGCCGGTGGCGCACGCCAGCACTGGATCGGCTCGATCCACCAGAACCGCGGCCTGTCCTGCACCGATTGCCACAACCCGATGGCGCGGCTGTCGCCCGAAGGCGTGCTGGCGAAGTCGTCGATCAACGAAGTCTGCTCGACCTGCCACCAGGACATCCGCGCCAAGTTCAACCGCCGCTCGCACATGCCGCTGCCGGAAGGGCAGATGGCCTGCACCGACTGCCACAACCCGCACGGCTCGATCACCAAGCCGCTGCTGAAGACCGACACGGTCAACGAGACCTGCTACACCTGCCACGCGGAGAAGCGCGGGCCATTCCTGTTCGAGCACGCGCCGGTGCGCGCGAACTGCCTCAACTGCCACGACGTGCATGGCTCCAACCAGCAGACCCTGCTGGTCGCACCGATCCCGATGCTGTGCCAGCAGTGCCACACCATGACGCTGCACCCGAACGACCTGCAGAGCGCGGCCGGACTCGGCAACGGTCCGCACCCGGACGAGCGGCTGATCGGGCGCGGCTGCCTGACTTGCCACAGCAATATCCACGGCTCGAACAATCCTTCCGGACCGAAGTTCCACAAGTGACGGAGGCGGACGATGCTTGCGCTGAAAGTAAATCGCACGACGCCGACGACCTTGGCCGTGGCTTTGCTGTGCGGTCTGTTCGGCACGCAGGGCGCGCTGGCCGGTGATACCAGCGGCACCATGCGCGTGGGCGACATGCAGTTCGGCAATGCGCTCGACCTGCGCGGCTGGACACCGATGCTGCAGCCGGCCGATCCCGACGGCATGTCGTACCTGCATGCAGGCATGCTGCGCACGCCGACCGGCGCGCTGTATCCGTATCCGCCGATGGTCGACGCCGGCAAACCGGTGGGCCAGGGCGACTGGACCTATGCCGGGGTGCTCGACTTCGGTTACCTGCACGTCGGCGGCGACCGCAACGCGGAATATTTCCGCCAGTACGCCGACTGGAAAAGCGGCGCCGTGCTGGGTTTGTTCGGCCTCCAGTTCGACAACCGCAAGACCGGCAGCTATGTCGAATTCCGCGGCAGCCGACTCAGCGGCGACGATCAGTTCTATCGCCTGCGCGGCGGACGCTATGGAAGCTACCGGATAGAAGCGTTCTATCGCGACATGCCGCATACGGTGTCGACCAATGCCTACCCGATCTGGAATGGCGTCGGCAGCACCGACCTGACCCTGCCCGCGCCGCTGGTGGCCGGCGCCAGCACGCCGGCCCAGGTGGCCGCTGTATCGGCCGCCACGCCACGGCGCAGCATCGGGCTCACCCGCACGCGCGAAGGGCTCAGCTACGAGGGCGTGCTGTATCGCAACTGGATCGGCTCCGCCGCGATCACCAACGAGAAGCGCACAGGGACCCGCCTGTGGGGCGGCTCGATGTTCTTCAACTTCCCGTTCCCGGACAACGGCGGCATCCTGGAAACGGTGCGGCCGATCGACTTCCGCACCACCGACATCAACCTCAGCGTGCGCAACGTCGGCAAGCTGTGGCACTTCCTCGCGACCTACAACGGCTCGTTCTTCCGCAACCACAAGGACCACCTGAATTTCGAGAGCCCGTTCGCCCTGTACAACGTGGTCGGCACGCCGCAGGTGGCCGACATCAAGGACGGCCAGTTCTCGCTCGAGCCGGACAACGACTACCACAACGTGCGGCTGGACCTGTCGCGCGAACTGAAGTGGAACGGCCAGTTCACCGTGGCCGGCGCGTGGGGCACGATGCGCCAGAATGATGCGCTGCTGCCACCGACCACCTGCACCGGCACCGGCGGCATCTTCATCGCGCCGCCGGCCGACTACACCTTCCAGTGCGCGAACTGGAACACCACCGCGGCGCTGTCGCAGAAGAGCGCGAATGCGCGCATCGACACCGGCCTGCTCGATGCGCGGGTCACCTTCCATCCCACCCCCGCCTTCGGCTGGCATGCCGGCCTGCGCTGGTATCGCGAAGACAACAAGACCCGCTACCTCGCCTATAACCCGCTCACCGGCCAGTACGGCTACATCTCCGAGAACGGCTCGCAGGGCAGCGTGGTGCCGGGCGAGACCGGCATTTTCGACCCGACCAATCCGCTGTATCAGTCGGTCAACGTCACCGTGCGCAACGTGCCGTTCGGCTACACCGACACGATCCTCGAACTGGGCGCGGACTGGCAGCTCGGGCGCAAGACCTCGCTCGGCGTCACCTACACCTACGACCACAACCGGCCGAAGTATCGCGAGCGCAAGCGCGTCGACGACCAGCGCATCAAGTTCGACTGGGTCAGCCGCGATGTCATCGGCGCCACCGTGCGGTTGAGCTGGGAATACGCCAAGCGCGACGGCGACAAGTACAACTACGATCCGTACGTGCAGTTCTTCTCCGAGTCGCTGCCCGGTTTCGTCGATCCGGCCAACGGCCTGCCGGCGCATACCGTCGCCGACATGCGCAAGTACGACCTGTCCGACCGCACCGAGAGCAAGGCGCGCGCGATCGTCACCTACCCGTGGGGCGACTCGGCCACGCTGTCGGCCACCTTCTACGGCAACCGCGATCAATACGACGCGCTGATCGGCCGGCAGAACACCCGCACCACCGGCGCCACCTTGCAGTGGGACTGGCAGCCGACCCCGGCGACCACGATGAACGCCTACCTCGGCGCGGAAACCTCGCGCATGGGCATCTCCAACGTCAACGATGCGGACGGGCCGGACAACGGCGCCGTCTTCGGCACGCCCGAGCAGGTCAACCCCGATCTCGGTGGGCCGCTGTATCCGTACGCGAACCAGTGGTGGGAGTTCGACCGCGAGAGCAATCGCAACGCGGGCTTGAGCTTCAGCCACGATTTCGGTCGCGCGCGCGCCGATGTCAGCTACAACTACACCGGTTCGTTCGGTCACGTCGGCTACAACTACGCCACCATCGGCGCGCTGGCCACCCGCGATCCGGCCTCGGTGGCGGCCGCAGCGGCGGGCTTTCCCGACAACAAGTACCGCACCAACACGCTCGACCTGGGCCTCAGCTTCCGCGTCAACCGCAACGTCGGCGTGCGCCTGTACGGCCGCTACGAGACCGGCGCCTTCAGCGACTGGCACTACGCCGGGCTCGACAACACGCTCAGCTACGACCACCGCCTCTACACCGACAAGGGCGGCCAGCTGCACTACAACGTGAGCCTGGTCGGCGTCATGTTGAACCTGAAGTTGTAGGAGCCGTGATGACGTATCGCACCAGTCTCCTGTTGGCTTGCCTGCTGATGTCGACTGCCGCGCTCGACGTCGCCGCACAGCAACCCGCCACCGCGACGTCCGCTGCGCCGGTCGGCGTGCTGGACCTGCGCCGCATGCAGCCGGTCAGCGGCGATGCCCACGCCGGCGCGGCCAAGGCCGCGGTATGCGCGGCCTGCCACGGCCCGCAGGGCGTGGCGATCGCGCCGAACTTTCCGAACCTGGCCGGACAATCGGCCACCTACCTGTACGTGCAGCTGAAGGAATTCCACGACGGCCAGCGCAATGACCCGGTGATGACCGGCCAGGCCGCCGCGCTGAGCGACGCCGACATGCGCGACCTGGCCAGCTACTACGCCGCGCTGGCGCCGAAGCCGGCCGGCCAGGCCGATGCGAATTCGCGCGGCGCGCAGCTGTACCTGGCCGGCGATCCGGCGCAGGGCATACCACCGTGCCAGGGCTGCCACGGCCCGGCCGGGCTGGGCCCGCAGCCGCATCCGAGCAGCGCGCCGCAGCCGCCGTGGGCGACCTTCCCGCATCTGCGTGGTCAGTCCGGCTTGTACGTGACCAAGCAACTGGGCGACTTCAAGAGCGGCGCGCGCGGCGGCAGCAGCAATGCGAAGGTGATGCATGGCATAGCGGCCACGCTCGGCGACGACGACGTGCAGGCGCTGTCGACCTATCTGAATACGCTGTGACGCCACCGGCCGCGACGCGGGTTTACCGTGCGGGCCGCTTCACCAGCTTGATCTCGAACAGCTGCGGCCAGCACTTGCCGGTGACGAACAGGCGCTTGTGTTCCGCGTCCCAGGCGATGCCGTTGAGCACGTCGTCGCCGGGATTCGGCAGCTGGTTGATGTCGAACAGGCCGGCGAGGTCGACCCAGCCCACCACATGCCCGCTGGCCGGGTCGATCCGCGCGATGCGGTCGGTCAGCCACACGTTCGCGTAGATCTCGCCGTCGACCCACTCCAGCTCGTTGAGGTGGGTCACCGGCGCGCCGTCGGCGGTCACCGTGATGCGGCGGACCACCTGTAGCGTTTCCGGATCCAGCACGCGCAGCACCGGTGTGCCGTCGCTCATGTACAGGTGCGTGTCGTCGCGGGTCAGCGCCCAGCCTTCGCCCTCGTAGCTGAAGCTGCGTTGCGGCGTGAAGCTGGCCAGGTCGTAGACGAAGCCGGTGCCGCTCTGCCAGGTGAGCTGCACCAGCCGATCCTTCCAGGCGACGATGCCCTCGCCGAAGTACTGCTTCGGCAGGCGATGCCGCTGCACCACGTCGCCCGTCTCCAGCGCCACCTTGCGCACGCTGGACTGGCCGACCTGGCCGGTGCTCTCGTAGAGGTAGCCATCCTTGTAGAACAGCCCCTCGGTATAGGCGCCGGTGTCGTGCGGGTAGGCGCGCAGGACCTGGTAGCCGTAGACCGGGATGTCGGTGGCGTGCGCGACAGCGCTGCCGGCGAGCAGGGCGAAGGCGAGGAGGCGGATGGACCAGCGCGGCATCGGATCGGCTTCCGGGAGTCGGGGCGCCTAGCCTAGCGGACGCACGCGGAAATTGCGGCCCTTGATCCGGCCCGCGCGCAGGCGCTCCAACGCCTTGTTCGCCAATGCGCGGCTGATCGCCACGTAGGCGCGGGTGGCGAACACGTCGATCTTGCCGATGTCCTTCGCGTCCAGCCCGGCGTCGCCGGTGAGTGCGCCGAGAATGTCGCCGGGACGCAGCTTGTCCTGCCGGCCGGCGTCGATCACCAGCGTCTTCATCGGCGCCAGGTGCAGGGTCTTGCCGCGCGGCGGCGCGATCTTCAGTGCGCGCCAAGGCAGCGGCGCGCCGTTGAGTTCCTCGATGTTCGCCGCCTTCGGCCGCTCGCGCGGCGTGCACAAGGTGATCGCCAGGCCCGATTCGCCGGCGCGGCCGGTGCGGCCGATGCGATGGGTGTGGGTGTCCGGATCGTGCGCGACGTCGTAGCTCAGCACCAGCGGCAGCGCCACGATATCCAGCCCGCGCGCGGCCACGTCGGTGGCGACCAGCACGGCGCAGCTGCGGTTGGCGAAGCGCACCAGCACCTCGTCGCGGTCGCGCTGCTCCATGTCGCCGTGCAGGGCCAGTGCGGAGAAGCCGCGGCGGTCCAGTTCCTGCGCCACCGCGTCCACGTCGCGGCGCATGTTGCAGAACACCAGTGCGTGCTCCCCGCGCTCGCCGGCCAGCAACTGCGCCAGTGCATCCAGTTTCTGCGCCGGATCCACCTCGATGAACTGCTGCTCGATCGCCGGCTTCTGCTCGGACGGCGTGTCCACCGTGACCACCACCGGATCCTTCTGCACGCGCTGGCTCACCGCGCGGATCTCGTCCGGATAGGTGGCCGAGAACAGCAGGGTCTGATGGTGTTTCGCGATGCGCCCGATGATGTCGTCGATAGCCTCGGCAAAGCCCATGTCGAGCATGCGGTCGGCCTCGTCCAGCACCAGCACCTTGATGCCGCCGCCGTGCAGGCTGGCGCGCTTCAGGTGCTCCTGCACGCGGCCGGGCGTGCCCACCACGATATGCGGATCGTGCGTCAGCGAAGCCAACTGCGGGCCCAGCGGCATGCCGCCGCACAGGGTCAGCAGCTTCACGTTCGGGATGTTCGCGGCCAGCTTGCGGATCGCCTTGCTGACCTGGTCGGCCAGTTCGCGGGTGGGGCACAGCACCAACGCCTGCAGCCGGATCGTGTCCACGTCGATCGATTGCAGCAGGCTCAGCCCGAACGTCGCGGTCTTGCCGCTGCCGGTCTGCGCCTGTGCGATCACGTCGCGCCCTTCCAGCATCGGCGGCAGGCTTTGCGCCTGCACCGGGGTCATCTCGGTGTAGCCGAGCGTCTCGACGCTGGCGAGCAGGGCGGGTTTGAGCGGGAGCGTGCTGAACGTGGTCATCCGCGCATGATCGCATCTATGCCGCGCCCATGCTGCTGGCGCCGGGCGGGATCGAGCGTCATCGGGCTCACCTCACCCGCTGTGGCTATATTGGGGAAGCAGGGCGCGACTCGGACTGCGGGCCGCTTCGGTCAGCGGAAACGCATGCTCCGCAGCCATCCGCAGCATCGTTGGCGCGATATAGGCGCGGTGGACGTTGTGGATCGCCGCCATGTAGAAACGACCGAACAGGTTCTTGCAATGGACACGAGTGCCCAGCGTGATTTCCACGCGGTTGCCGTCCCGCACATGTACGCCGACGCAAGAGCGGAAGATCAGATGCTTGTCGTTGACGCCGAGGATGACCTGCGCGCGGCGGTCCTCATGGTCGACACACTGGTCCAGCACCGGGTAGCGCCGATCAAACAGCTTGCTGCCGGGCGGCGACAACAGCGAGGACACCGGGCAGCCAAGCGGCGAGGTGCGCAGGCCGGCCGGCTTTACCAGCAGGTTGCGCAGTGCCATCAGGCGCGAGACGCCGGCGGGCGGGTTGCTCAGAAAGCCGTCCAGCAACCGGCTCAGCAATATCGTGGCGCTGCCGACAGCGTCGCTGGCGTTGAGCGTGAGTCGGAACATGTCCTGGTGCTGGTACGGCTTGCCGTTCAGTTGCTGCGTCAGCAGTGAACCGGTGGGCAGCTCATCGAGCTCGATGACGGCGAGTCGGCCACCGTGCTCGCTGAGAAAGCCGGTCGTGCGTCGCCACGCGGCCCAGGCGCCACGGAGCAGTCCGGCGGCGCAGCGTACCGATTTGCACAGCAGAGCCTGCAGCGTGCCGGGCAGGGCATCCAGCGAAAGATGGGTGGTCGGCACATGCAGATGATCGGCCGGCATGTCGCGCAGCAAGTCGGCGACCGCCGTGGGCAGCAGCACGGTCAGTGCGGGGATACCTGCCGCGTTCGCCAGCACCTGCGCGCGCAATGCGTCGGGCAGATCGCCGCCCAGTTCGTTGGTGTGGCACGACAGCGCGAAGAACGCCGGATGCAGCGATTTTTTTGCCAGCGGCGCGAATTGATGCCAGACATCGCCGCCGAAGCGCACGGTGAACAGGCAGTCCGGCGGAATGTTGATATGGCGCAATGCCCGGATGAAGCTTTCTGGGTCTTGTTCGATCTGCGCCTGCGTGGCGGTGGAGAAACGCAACTGCGTGCCGCCGCTGCCTGAGATTGCGGTGAACACACGATGGCCGGCGTGCCGATGGAACGGATGGCCTTTCGCGCCCACCGCAAACGAATACAGCGAGGTGGCGTCGCCCTTCGATAGATCCGTACCGCCGAGTCGCGCGGACGGCTCGTCCAGGTCGTCGACGAATTCGGCGTGCGTCTTCTGGCGCGCCAACGCGCCGGCAAACAGGTGGTCGCCCGCGCCATGTCCGAGTTGCGCGATCAACGCGACCTCCACCGGCAGGCCGCCTGATGCGGAAGGAATGCGTGTGGACGGAAAGCTGCTGACCCGCTTCGTGTGTGTCGCCATCGAATTCTCCGGTGTCCCTATTCCGTTGGGCTCAAGCCCCCTGCTTTTTCGACGCCAGCTTGCGGGACTCGCGTTTAAGTGGACCGGCTGTCGGGCAGATCTCGAAGGCGAAGCCAGTGAGCGTGTTCACTAGGCTGTCCTTGTTGAGTTTGTAGACGATGAACTGCCCGCGGCGCTCGCTGGTGACGAGCCCGGCGGCATCCAGGACCGACAGGTGCCGCGAAATCGCCGGCGCGCTCATTGCGAAGCGGCTGGCGATCTCGCCGGCGCTCAACTCCTGCGCCGACAGATAGGCCAGAATTTCCCGGCGCGGACGGGAGGCGAGGGCTTCGAAGATACGGTCGGTGGCCATAACTCATTTAACTATTTAAAGTAATAGTTAAATATATACATCTGAAAATCTCGGCCGTCAACTGCCGTTCCATCGATGACTGGATGACTTGCATCCGCGCGCCGGCTCGCGGACCCTGTACGGCTACCGCCTCTCGTGATCGCCGCCATGGATACCGTTTTCATCGAAGATCTGCGCATCGACGCCGTCATCGGCATCTACGACTGGGAGCGCCGGGTGCGGCAGACGCTGTCGTTCGACATCGAGATGGCGTTCGACAACACCGTGCCGGCGGGCAGCGACGACATCGCGCTGACGCTGAACTACAAGGACGTGTCGAAACGCTTGATCGGCTACGTGGAAGCGTCCAGCTTCGGCCTGGTCGAGACGCTGGCCGAGCGCTGCGCGGCGATCATCCGCGAGGAGTTCGGGGTCGGCTGGGTACGCCTGAAACTGTCCAAGCCGGGCGCGGTGCGCGGCGCGAAGGCGGTGGGCGTGTGTATCGAACGCGGCACGCGGCCTTAGAGGCTCTAATGATGGCGCGGGTCTACCTGAGCCTGGGCTCCAACCTCGAACCGCGGCGCCACCTGTCCGCGGCGATCAACGAGTTGCGCGAGCGCTTCGGCGCGATCGCCGTGTCGCCGGCGTATCGCAGCCGCTCGGTGGGTTTCGATGGCGCGGACTTCGTCAACCTGGCGGTGGGCCTGGACACCGAGCTGTCGCCCGAAGCGCTGAACGACTGGCTGCACGCGCTGGAGGACCGCCACGGCCGCCGCCGCGACGTGCCGCGCTATTCGGACCGCACGCTGGACATCGACATCGTGTTCTACGACGCGCTGGTACTCGACGGCCCGGGCCATCTGCAGATTCCGCGCAAGGAGTTGCAGCACGCGTTCGTGCTGCGGCCGATCGCCGACATCGCGCCGGCGTTCCGGCATCCCGTCAGCGGGCTGAGCATGGCCGAGTTGTGGGCGGCGTTTCCGGCGGGGCACGAGCCGCTGCAGGTCGAATCGCTGCCGGACTGAGCGAAGCGCACTGTCGCAGGCGTGCGACGGGTGCTAGAAAGGGCGCACTCACGATCCACGGATGAAGGGGACACGCATGGCCGGTAAGTTTGCACGCAGTTGGGCGTTGTTGAAGGCGAGCGCGGCGGTGTTGCGTTCGGACAAGTCGTTGCTGGTGTTTCCGTTGCTGTCGGGGCTGTGCACGCTGCTGGTGGCGGCGAGTTTCCTGATCCCGGTCGGGGTGATGGTGATCGGCAACCAGCACGCCGGGCAGCAGTTCGAGCAGGGCATGTCCGCGGGTGCCTACCTGCTGATGTTCGGCTTCTACCTGGTGCAGTATTTCGTGATCATCTTTTTCCAGACCGCGCTGACCGGCGTGGCGCTGATGCACCTGCGCGGCGAGCCGACCAGCGTGGGCGCGGGCTTCGCGCTGGCCCGCGCGAAGCTGCCGCAGATCCTCGGCTACGCGCTGATCGCCGCCACCGTCGGCCTGCTGCTGCGGATGATCCAGGAGCGCCTCGGCCTGATCGGACGGTTGGTGGTCGGCTTCATCGGCCTGGCCTGGACCGTGGCCACCTTCCTGGTGGTGCCGATCCTGGCCAGCCAGGACGTGGGCCCGGTCGACGCGGTCAAGCGCAGCGTGGAGCTGCTCAAGCGCAGCTGGGGCGAGAACCTGATCGGCAACGGCGGCATCGGCATGGTGTTCGGCCTCGTGTTCTTTCTCGCAGTGTTACTGATGATGGTTTTGATAGTCGGTGCCGTTGCCACGCATTCGATCGTGGCGGTGGTAGTCGCCGGCGCCATATTGGTGGTCGTGCTTACCCTGCTGGGACTCATTCAGTCCGCCCTGCAAGGCATCTACTCGGCCGCGCTGTACCGCTACGCGGAAGCGGGCGACGCCAGCGTCGGTTTCGACCAGGCGCTGCTGCAGCAGGCTTTCGCGCCGAAGAAGAAATAGCCGGCAGCGCGAATCACGCAACCGCGAAGTCCGAGCGTGCCGTAATACCCTCCCCTGCATGCAGGGGAGGGCAGGGGTGGGGTGAAGCTCTCCGCGAAACTCACACCGACAACGTGCGCCCGCCGTCCACGCGGATGATCTGCCCGGTGACGTACGGCGCATCGCGCAGCAGCCACAGCACCGCGCCGGCGACATCCTCGGGCGTGCCGGCGTGTTGCAGCGGCGTGCGTGCCAGCATCGCCTGCTGGTCGGCGTACGGCTTGCCGTCACTGGGCCACAGCACGGCGCCGGGCGCCACGCCGTTGACGCGGATCTCCGGGCCCAGCTCCAGCGCCAGCGAGCGGGTCATCGCGGCCAGTGCGGCCTTCGCCATGCAGTACAGCGGGTGCTCCGCCAGCGGCCGTTCGGCGTAGATGTCGACCATGTTGACGATGCCGCCGCGCGCTTCGCGCAGCGCCGGGATCGCCGCCTGGCTGAGGAAGAACGGCGCCTGCGCGTTGGAGGCGAACAATGCGTCCCACTGCTGCGGCGTCGCCGTGCCCAGCGGCGTGGGGAAGAACGCCGAGGCGTTGTTGACCAGCGCGTCGAGCCGGCCGAAGTGCGCCAGCAGCTGTTCGATCATCGCCGGCAAGGCGGGCAGGTCGGCCAGTTCGGCCTGCAACAGCAAGGTGCTGCCGCCGCGTTGCCGTTCCAGCTCGTCGGCCAGCGCGCGGGCGTCGTCGGCCGAATGGCGGTAGTGCAGCGCCAGATCGTAGCCGGCCGCGTGCAGGGTGCGCGCGGTTACCGCGCCGACGCGACGGCCGGCGCCGGTGATCAGCGCGACAGGGCGATCATGGCGTGGCGGCATGGGGCGACTCCGGCAAACATCCAGCGGACAGCTTGCCGCAAAGCGGCGGTGGCGTCATCCGCACGCGCCGTGGCTACTCGGCTCTCGGCTTGGGCGGCTTCTTGCTGGCGGCCTTGCGGACGGTGCTGGCCACCTTGCGCGCGGCGCTGGTCACCGCCTTGTCGGCCAGCGTGTCGACGACGCGTCGCGCCGCCCTGGCCCGCGGCTTGGACTCGATGGTCTCGGCGGCGGCTCCGTCGGCATCCTCGTTGATCGTGACTTCGCCTTCGAACATGTCGATCGCGGTGGCGGCGACCTGCCCGGTGTCGTAGTACGCGTAGGCGCCGACACCGAGCGCGCCGATCACCGGCAGCCAGCGCGAGACTCCCTTGCTGAGCGTGCGCTGGGTCAGCTTGACGCCGACCTGTCTCGCCACGCGCTGGGCAACGCCCCAGGACATGCGCCGGAACACCAGCCGGTCACCCATGCGCACCACCAGGTCGCGGAACGCCTGCGCCGCGGTGTGGCGGAACAGGCACCACATCATCTGCTCGCGGCCCAGCGTGGCGTGGCGGCCGTAGGCAGCGGCGATGTCGCTGACCATCTGTGCCTGGATTCTCCAGATCGCGATCAGTTCCGGCAGCAAGGTCAGCCAGCCCAGCGGTCCCGGCGGCAAGGCCAGCGAGCCGGCGGTGAGCGCGGCGCGCTGGGCGGCGCGGTTGGCCAGCCGGCGCGCCTCGCCGGCGGGGTCCTGGCTGTTGCCGACCTTGCTGTCGGGCACCTGGCTGACGAAATTCAGGATCGCCTCGGCGATCCGGCCGTGCTCGACCGGTGCGATGACGGCGGGTACCTGCTGGCTGGACTGGCTCATGCGTGGCTCCGTGGGACGTGTCAGGCGCTGGGCGCGGCATGCGTCCCTGCAGTCTAGAACCGCCGCATGAAGCGGGGATCAACGGTTTCGCCGGCAAGCATGACTTCTGGCGCAGGCGTGGCAGAAAATTTGTCGGTAATGTTATAACATTACACAACAAGCACTCTCCTCCACTCCTGCCGGAACCGTCGATGAAACCTTCCCTGCTCGCCTTGAGCCTGGCCGTTGCACTGGGCACGACCGCCGTCCACGCCACCGACACGACGCCGACGACGAATGCCGCGGCTCCCGCCGTCGCCGCGAACGGGGACGATCCCACCGACGGCGGCAGCCGCAACAAGCAGCCTAAGGTGCAGGACCTGGGCGCGGTTTCGGTCTCGGCCGCGCTGGACCAGGCGCGCAACGCGCTGTCGCCGGATACCGGCAGCAGCCAGTACGTGATCGACCACAAGGCGATCGCGCAATTGCCGCTGGGCGCGTCCACGCCGATGAACCAGGTGCTGCTGCAGGCGCCGGGCGTGGTGCAGGATTCCTACGGCGGCCTGCACGTGCGCGGCGACCATGCGAACCTGCAGTACCGCATCAACGGCGTGATCATCCCCGAGTCGATCGGCGGCTTCGGCCAGAGCCTCGATGCGCGCACGATCGACAACGTGAAGCTGCTCGACGGCGCCCTGCCGGCGCAGTACGGCCTGCGCACGGCGGCGGTGGTCGACATCACCACGAAGAGCGGCCACGACCTGGGCAACGGCGGCAGCGTCGGCATCACCGGCGGCAGCAACGCCACGCTCAATCCGAACGCGTCGGTGTGGGGCAGCAACGATCGCTGGAGCTGGTTCTTCACCGGCAGCTACATGGAGAACGATGCCGGCATCGAGAATCCCACGCCGAGCAAAAAGCCGATCCACGACCACACCAACCAGGTGAAGGGCTTCGGCGACATCAGCTACCTGATCGACAACGACACCCGCCTGAGCTTCCTGTTCGGCGTCGCCAACAACCGCTTCCAGATCCCGAACAACCCGAACCAACAGCCGCAGTTCGGCTATCTGAGTACGGTCGATTTCAACTCCGCTGACCTCGACGAACGCCAGCGCGAGAACACCCGCTTCGGCGTGCTGGCGCTGCAGGGCAAGCTGGGCGCGACCGACTACCAGGTGTCGGTGGGCCAGCGCTACAGCCGCCTCGCCTATGCGCCGGACCGGATCGGCGAGCTGATGTTCAACGGCGTCGCCTCCGACGTCACCCGCAGCAATCGCGCCAGCACCCTGCAGGCCGACTTCGCCATGCCGATGGGTGACCGGCACACGCTGCGCTACGGCATCTACGGCAGCTTCGAGCGCGCGGTCAGCGGCAACGACGCGTGGGTGTTCCCGGCCGACGCCGACGGCAACCAGGCCAGCACCACGCCGATCAACATCCTCGACAACAGCCGCCTCACCGCGAAAACCTGGTCGGCCTACGTGCAGGACGAGTGGAGCATCGGCGACAAGTGGACGCTGAACTACGGCCTGCGCGGCGACCGCTACCAGCTGGCGCGCACCGAAAGCCAGCTGAGCCCGCGCCTTGGCCTGGTCTGGCAGGCCACCGGCAGCACCACCGTGCACGCCGGCTACTCGCGCTACTTCACCCCGCCGGCCACCGAGATGATCGCCAGCTCGAACATCGCCAAGTTCGACGGCACCACCAACGCCGTGGCGGACATGGGCAACAACACGCCGCTGGCCGAGCGCTCGGACTACTTCGATGCCGGCATCTCGCAGAACCTCGGCTCGGCCTGGACCGTCGGCGTGGACGCCTACTACCGCAAGGTGCAACGCCTGCAGGACGAAGGCCAGTTCGGCTCCGCCCTGGTCTACTCCACCTTCAACTACGCCGCGGGCCGGGTGAAGGGCCTGGAGTTCACCGTCAACTACGACCAGGGGCCGCTGTCCGCCTACTTCAACGCGTCGCTCGGCAAGGCGATCGGCAAGCGCATCATCACCAGCCAGTACAACTTCGCGCCCGACGACCTGGCCTACGTCAACAACCACTGGATCTTCCTCGACCACGACCAGAAACTGACGTCGTCCGGCGGCATCAACTACGCCTTGAACGACAGCACCAAGGTCGGCGCCGACTACCTGTTCGGCAGCGGCCTGCGCAAGGATGGCGACGTGCCGAACGGCGCCTCGCTGCCGGCGTACTTCCAGTTGAACCTCAACCTGTCGCACGACTTCGCGTTCGAACGCTTCGGCAAGCTCCACACCCAGCTGGCCGTGCTCAACGTGCTGGACCGCACCTACGAGCTGCGCGACGGCAGCGGCATCGGCGTCGGCGCGCCGCAGTTCGGCCCGCGCCGCGGCGTGTACCTGAGCCTGCAGAAGGACTTCTGATCCCGGCCCGGTCCACCGGGCTTCATCATCATCATGAAGATGAGGTAGCTGTGCATGTCCGAGGGATGGGAGCTGGCCGCACGCGCGGTACTGATCGGTAGCGGCGCCACGCTCGCGACCGACCTCTGGGCACGCCTGCTGAAGTACGCGTTCGGCGTCCCACCGCCGGACTGGCGCATGGTGGGCCGCTGGTTCGGGCACATGCCGGGTGGCCGCTTCGTGCACCGGAGCATGGCCCGGGCCGCGCCGGTGCGCGGCGAACTGGCCATGGGCTGGATCGCCCACTACGCGATCGGCATCGTTTACGCGGCCGTGCTGATCGCCATCGCGGGAGTCGCATGGACACGACAACCGACACTGGTGCCGGCGCTGCTGTTCGGGCTGGCCACGGTGGCCTTTCCGTTCCTGCTGATGCAGCCCTGCATGGGTGCCGGGTTTGCTGCTTCGAACATGCCGGCGCCGAACCGGGCGCGCTTGCGCAGCGTGCTGAACCATGCCGTCTTCGGCGTGGGCCTTTACGCCGCCGCGCTGCTCGTGGCGTGGATGCCCGGCTGAGCTGTCGGCGCCGGCCGCGGCGGCCGCGCGCTGCCGGCGGCCATCGCGCCGATCCCGTCCGGGCCTGGTGGCGAAGGCATCCGCTATGCTTGCCGCGTTCTGATGATCGGCAACCGCCATGCCCTCCCGCCTCCCCGAACCCAGCGCCGACGAGCGCGTCCATTCCGACCGCCTGCTGCAGCTGCTGCGCGAACAGATCGCCTCGCATGGGCCGATGCCGTTCTCGCAGTACATGGAGCGCTGCCTGTACGCGCCGGGGCTGGGCTACTACAGCGCCGGCCGCACCAAGTTCGGCGCGGCCGGCGACTTCGTCACCGCGCCGGAGCTGGGCGGCCTGTTCGCCGGCTGCGTGGTCAACGCGGTGCAGCCGGTGCTGGCGATGCTCGGCGGCGAGGCGGACTTCCTCGAACTGGGCGGCGGCAGCGGCGCGTTCGCCGAGGCCGCACTGAAGGCGCTGGCCGCCAGCGGCACGCTGCCGCGGCGGTACCTGATCCTGGAACCCAGCGCCGACCTGCGCGAGCGCCAGCGCGAACGCCTGCTGGCGCACCTGCCGGCCGAGCTCAACGCCCGCGTGCAATGGCTGGATCGCCCGCCCGAACAGGACTGGCGCGGCGTGCTGTTCGCCAACGAGGTGATCGACGCGCTGCCGGCCACGCGCTTCGCGATGCGCCAGGGCGAGGTCTGCGAGGAGCACGTCGCGCTCGATGGCGAAGGTCGCCTGATGCGCGTCGACCGCCCGGCCGATGCGCTGGTGTCCGCCGCCGTGCGTCATGTCGAGCGCGACCTCGGCGTCGACCTTGTCGATGGCTACCGCTCGGAAATCCTGCCGCAGCTGCCGTATTGGATCCAGGCGGTCGCCGGTTCGCTGCTCGCCGGGCTGATGCTGTTCATCGACTACGGCTACGTGCGCCGCGAGTACTACCTGCCCGAGCGCGACGACGGCACCTTGATGGCGCACTACCGCCACCACGCGCACAACGATCCGCTGTACCTGCCGGGCATGAACGACCTCACCGCCTCGGTCGACTTCACCGCGCTGGCCGAGGCCGGCAACAGCGCCGGCTTCGGCGTGGCCGGCTACCTGCCGCAGGCGCAGTTCCTGATCGGCGCAGGGTTGCAGGACGTGTTCGAGCGCGAGCACGCGGCGATCGCCGACGAGCACGGCCGCTACCGGCTGGCGCAGCAGGCGAAGCGGCTGATGCTGCCCGAGCAGATGGGCGAGCGTTTCCAGGCGATGCTGCTGGCGCGCGGCCTCGATGCGCTGCCGCTGCCGGCCGAGCTGCTCGCCGCCGACCAGGGCGGGCGGCTTTGACCGGGCGCGAAACGGTTCGGACGTCCGAACGGCTGCGCTGGCATCGCGCCTGGGTCGCGCTGGGCGGCGCGATCATGCTCTGGGTCTTGTGGATGGCGCTGAGTCCGGACCCCGGCATCGCGCTGGATTTCCCCTACGGCGACAAGCTGCTGCATGCCACCACCTTCACCTGCCTGATGGGCTGGTGGGGCAATGTCTATCGCGCGCGCCGCGCGCGTGGATGGGCCGCGCTGTGTTGCCTGGCGTTCGGCGTCTTCATCGAGTTCGCGCAGTGGCTGGACCCGCCGCGCGACGCCGATGCGCTGGACGTGCTCGCCGACGGCGCCGGTATCGTCATCGCGCTGCTGCTGCTGCGCACCTCGCTCGCCAGCGTGCTGGCGAGCGTGGAAGCGCGTTCAGTGCGTCGGCGCGGGGGCTGAGCCGGCCGTGGCCGGCAGCGCCGTCGAGCTGGCTGGTGCAGGTGCCGAGCTGGCCGGCGCGGGTGCCGCGGCGGGTTCCGCCGGCAACGGCTCCACCGGCGTCGCATCGGCCGGACGACGTGCCAGCTGGCCGCGCTTGAACAGCTCGCTGGCGACCTGGTAGTAGGCCACCGCCTGGTCGATCTGCTCTTCGTTCTGCGGCACCAGCGGAACCGCGTCGCCGCTGGCGTAGTCCGGCTTCATCTGCTCCAGCTTGCGCTGCGGCTCCAGCACGGTGAGCACGTCGTCGTGTAGGTAACCGAGCTTCTCGTAGGTGGCCGGGAAGGCGCGCTCGCGGCCGGGTTCCAACTGGAACAGGTCGTAGCCGAAGAAGCGCGAGCGGTAGCTGAAATTGAGCAGGCCGAGCAGGGTCGGCGCGATGTCGACCTGGCCCATCAGGCGGTCCACGCGCTGCGGCTGGATGTGCTTCGGCGCGTAGATCCACAGCGGCACGTGGTAGCGGTTCACCGGCACGCTGGTCTTGCCCGCGCTGGAGGCGCAGTGGTCGGCGGTGATCACGAACACGGTGTCGTCGAAATACGACTTCTCCCGCGCGCGCCTGATGAAATCGCCGATCGACCAGTCGGTATATGCCACCGCGCCCTGGCGGGTGCCGTTGGCCTGCTTCACGCGGCCTTCCGGGAAAGTGAACGGCCGGTGGTTGGAGGTGGTCATGATGTGCAGGAAAAAGGGTTTTCCTTCGGCGTGGATCTGGTCCATCTGGCCCAGCGCCAGCGTGTACAGGTCCTCGTCGGCCACGCCCCACACGTTTTCGCTGTGGATCGTGGCGGTCTTCGGGATGTCGCGCCGGTCGACCGCACGATAGCCGTTGTGGCTGAAGAAATAGTTCATGTTGTCGAACTCGCCGTAGCCGCCGTAGACGAAGTCCGACTGGTAGCCGCGGTCGTTGAAGATGCCGGCCAGCGAGAACAGGTTCTCGTTGTTGTGCTCCTTCAGCAGCGAGTCGCCGGGCGTGGGCGGCACCGACAGCGACAGCGCTTCCAGCCCGCGCACGGTGCGCGTGCCGTTCGCGTACAGGTTGTCGAAGAACAGGCTCTGGCCGACCAGCGAATCGAGGTACGGCGTGATGTGGTCCGGGTTGCCGAACGTGCCCAGGTAGTCGCCGGACAGGCTCTCCACGCTGATCAGCACCACGTTGAGCCGCTTCTCCGGACCGACCCGGCGGATCGCGCGGGTGAGGTCGTGCGGGTCGTCGCTGAGGTAGGTCGCGTCCGGCGTCTTCAGCATCGCGCGCACACGGCGGAACGCCTCGTCGTCCGGCAGCGTGCGGTAGAACTTCGCGTAGTCGAGGTGGCTGCTGCGGAACGCGTTGAAGAACTGGTAGATGCCATTGCCGGCCAGCTCGTTGACGTAGTTGTTGCCGGTGCGGTCCTTCATGCCGCCATTCACCGCGGCGACCGAAATGACCGTCAGCACCAGCCACAGCAGCGCCACCTTGCCGCGCTGCCAGAAGCGGCTGCCGTCGTCGCGCACGCGCAGGGCGCGCCGGCCGAGCGCGAACAGCACCAGCGCGACCACCGCCAGCAGGGCCAGCCAGCGGCCGATCGGATAGGACTCGCGGATATTGCCGATCACCTCGTTGGTGTAGACGAGGTAGTCCACCGCGATGAAGTTGAAGCGCACGCTGAACTCGTTCCAGAACACCAGCTCGGACGCCGCCACGAACAGCAGTCCGTACAGCAGCACCAGCGCCAGCCCGTACAGCACCCACTGGCCGGTGCGCGAGACATAGGCGAAGCCCGGCAGCGGCAGCGCCAGCAGGAACAGCAGCACCAGCGGCCAGGTCATGCCCAGGTGGGCGCGGTAGTGCAGGTACAGCACGCCCAGGCACAGCGCGTACAGCAGCGCCAGCGCGATCACGTAGAGCAGCCACTGGCCCAGCCCGGACACCGCGGCGCGCCGCGTCGGCACCAGCCACAGGAACAGCACCAGCGGCCACGCCACGTAGATGTAGGTGACCAGGTCGTAGCCCAGCCCCACGCCGAACGCGTACAGCAGGTTCAGCGGCGTGTGCGGCACCTCGCCGCCGGACATCACCAGCAGCACCACGCGGGTGGCGAACGAGATCGCCAGGTAGGTGATCGCCAGCCACAGCAGCGGACGGAACCGCTGGCGCAGGGGAGAGGTCGGGGTGAATGCGCTCGACACGGGCAACTCCAGCAAGAAGTGATCGGATGCCCGCGACGGGCGGCGGTCATCCGGGCTTTATACCGCGGATCAGCTTGGCGAAGGATTAGTTTTCAAAGCGGCGATGGCGTGCACCCGCGCCGTTTCCATCGCCTGGCCGATCGCCGGGCCGGCCAGGCCACGGGCGACGAAGTCGGCGGACTCGACCGCGGCGGCGGCGGCGCGTGCCGCGCGCAGGTAATCCGCCTGCGGATAAGCGTCGTGCTCGTGGCCGCGCCGGCCGCGCTTGTCCGCCTCGCAGGCCGCGAGGAAAAGCTCCAGCCGCGCCGGCCGGCGCAAGGCATCCAGTGCGCCCAGCAGCTTCAGCACGGTGGCCGGCTTCAGCTCGAACGCGCGGTGTGCGTTCAGGTGCTCGCGGCAGACCAGTTCGGCCAGCGCCGCGTGTTCGGTCGGCACCTTCAGCCGCGCCGCCAGCGCGCGCAATGGCGCTACCCCGCGATGCTCGTGACCCACGTGACGCGGCAATTCATCGGCGGGAGTCAGCGCCTTGCCGAGGTCGTGGGTCAGTGCGCAGAAGCCCACCACGTCGTTGCCCGGCGCCAGCTGCGCCGCTGCGTCCAGCACCATTTCCACGTGCACGCCGGTGTCGATCTCCGGGTGGAACTCCGCGCGCTGCGGCACGCCGTACAGCGCGTCGATTTCGGGAAACAGCACGGCCAGCGCGCCGCACTCGCGCAGCACGCGCAGGAAGGCCGACGGCTGCGGCTCGGCCAGCGCCTTGCGCGTTTCCGCCCACACGCGTTCCGGCACCAGGTGGTCGACCTCGCCGTCGGCCACCATCCGCCGCATCAGCGCCATCGTCTCGTCGGCCACCGTGAAACCCAGCGGCGCGAAGCGCGCGGCGAAGCGCGCCACCCGCAGCACCCGCACCGGGTCCTCGACGAACGCCGGCGATACGTGGCGCAACACGCGCGCCTCGATATCGCGCACGCCGCCGAACGGGTCGGTCAGCGCGCCGTGCTCGTCCTCGGCGATGGCGTTGATGGTGAGGTCGCGGCGGGCCAGGTCCTGCTCCAGCGTGATCGTCGGATCGGCCTGGAACACGAAGCCGTGGTAGCCGCGCCCGCTCTTGCGCTCGGTGCGCGCCAGCGCGTACTCCTCGCCGGTCGCGGGGTGCAGGAACACCGGGAAATCCTTGCCCACCGGCTTGTAGCCCTGCGCCAGCAGCTCCTCCGGCAACGCGCCGACCACCACGTGGTCGTGGTCGACCACCGGGCGGTTCAACAGTTTGTCGCGGACCGCGCCGCCGACCAGATAGATGTGCATGCGGGGATTCTGCCACGCGGTTGCCACCATTTCGTCACCGAGGTCTACCGCATCCCGGAATCGCAGACGATGGCCACGCGGGCGATCTGGTTGGCATGGACCGTGGCTTCGACCGCTTCGCAACGCGGCCACGCGGCGTTCCGGACATCCACCCGGACCTCGTACGTGCCGGCCGGCACGACCAGCGTGAACTGTCCCTGTTCGTCGGTAGTCGCGCGCGCCACGACGCTTCCGCGGGCGTCGCGCAGCTGCACCGCCGCTCCTCGATAGGGGGCCGCGCCCGGCTCGCCGGCCCGCTGCGGCCCGGGGCCGGCGGGCGACATGCGCACCGTCCCGCTCACTCCGGTGACAGGGCTCGCGCCCATGCAGGCCCAGGCCAGCACGGCGAGCGCCCCGCGGCCCAGTACGCATGCGCGGATTTCGTGTCCCATGAGCTCGACTCCGGCCGGTTCGACTCGACTTCCTTCCTCCCTTTTACCTTTCCCCTTCACCGATTGCGCGGAGCCTCGCGCGCAGCGGATCGAGCTTTTCGCCGTAGCGCGCGCTGCGCGCGGTATCCCGCCGCAAAGGTTGTCGAACCTGGGCCGCGCTGATGGTGAGCACGGGGCGGGACGACTGATGGAAGGCAAGGCAGGCGGGATCGAATGGAAGCCCGCAGAAGCTCAGCAGACGACGGATCTGCGCCTCGGGGTCGGTTTGCAGTGCTTCGTACTCGTGATCGAAGTACTGCTGCGGGAATCGCTGCCGCCAGAGCCTGCTCAAGCGCGCATAGCCGGCGTAGTAATCCGCAATGTCGTCCAGGTCGTAGCTGTAGTGGACGGACTGGTTGCCGAACAGCTGGCGATACCAGGCGAAACAGGTTTCCAACGGATCCCGGCGTGAATTCACCACGTGGGCGCCCGGCAACATCGCCAGTGCGGCGCCCACGAACGCCCAGTTGTCCACGTTCTTGTCGGTGAAACGCAGGTGATGCTGCTGCCAGCGTCGGGTGCGGGTCAGGTATTCGTTACCCAGCCGTTGCCAGTCCTGGGCGGTTGCCGCCGGGACCCATTGCGGAAATGGCTGTCCGCGACGGGCGGATTCCTCGTTGAGGAGTTGCGGCAGAGTCAGGATTTCATCGGCACCCTCGACCTGCGGATGCGAGGCGAGAATCTGCTCGGTCAGCGTGGAACCGGAACGCGGCAGGCACACGACGAAGATGACCTCCTTGCCCAGGGTGGCGTCCAGCGGTGCGGGCAAGGGATGCGCGAAGGCCTTCGCGATGGCGTCCACGCGGGCGTGTTCCTCGTGGCGATCCCAGTAGAGGTTGCGTCGCTTCAGGGCATTGGCTTCGCTCAGGACATCGAACGCCGCCGCATAGTCGCCCTGGTCCTCCATCGCCTGGGCGAGGGTGAATCCGAGCAGCAGGCGCGAGTCGTCCGATATGTCGGGCCGGCCAAGCTCGCTTTGCAGCTGCATGATGTCGTTCTTGCTGAAGGGTTCGACCTTCAAGTTGGCCAGGGCAAACCATGCTGTCGCGCAGTCGGGTCGTTGCCGCAAGGTCTCGCGGTTCATCGCCACGGCAGCGGACGTGTCACCCAGGCTGGACAGTACGGTCGCCAGGGCATTGCGTGCCGGGATATAGCCCGGCTCCATGGTCACCGCCCGCTGCAGGGCAGCGCGCGCCGCTTCCAGGCGGGCGGAAAACTGGAGCCCCTTGCCGTAGTTGAACCAGGTCGAGGCCGACGCGGGAGCCAGCTCGCAGGCGCGTTGCAGGTATGCCAGGCCCGCATCGGTCTCGCCGGTTTCGATCAGGGCGCTGCCAAGATTCATGTTGAGCGTGGAATCGTCCGGGCAGGTGGCGAGCGCGCGTTGCAGATGGTCGATGGCTTTTGGCTGGTTGTTGCCCATCAGGGCGGCGATCCCCATCAGTCGGTGGGCTTCCGTGCAGTCCGGCGCCAGCGCCAGCGCCTTGGCCAGCAACGGTTCGGCGAACTCAACCTGGCCGCGGCCCAGTGCCCTGCTCGCTTCCGCGAGCAGTTGGGCGGTTGCCGGTGGCAGGTCGACGGCGTGTCTTTGCATGGGTGGAAGGGCTGGGCCTGTTGTCATGATCAACGGTTCCTGGACGAACGAAGAATAGTGACAAAAGTGGCCGCCATTTCATCGCCGGGATTAGCGGAGTCACATTCGCTTTCTCGACCGATGCGCTGATGCGTTCGTTTCCCAGGGCGCGAACATGACGCACAGGCTGTCCGAGAAACAAGGGCGGCGCTTCCTGGCGCCGATCCCCTCGCGTAAGCTGGCAAGCTGTAACAGGGGCAAACCGGGATCCGAGATGGGGGCAAGCCAGATTCATCCGCTGCTGCGGGACCGTGCCGCGGGTCTGTCGCCGGAGGCGGTGCGCTTGCTCGACGAGGCCAGCGGTGCGATGGCCGACGGCGAACTGGTTCGTGCCGAGGCGGCACTGGCCGCGGTGCTGGCGCTGGCGCCCGATGCCGTGGAAGCGCTGCGCCTCTCCGGCCAGCTGCAGCAGTTGCGCGGGAATTATGCGCAGGCGGTGGCGATCCTGCGCCGGGCGTTGGCGAAGGATCCGCGCGACGCCCTGGCGCACATCAGCCTGGGCGTTGCGCTGCAGTCCCAGGGCGAGAACGAGGCGGCCTTGTCGGCGCTGCAGCGGGCTTGCGAACTGGCGCCCGACTTCGCGCCGGCGTGGTTCAACCTGGGCCGGATGTTCCAGTTGCAGGGCCGGCCGGCCGGAGCAATCACCGCACTGCACCGCGCGCTCGATATCGATCCGGACCATCTCGCGGCGCGGCTGGTGCTGGCCTCGGCGCAGACCGGCCTCGGCGCCGAGGCCCCGGCGGCCGCGAACTATCGCGAGGTGCTGCGGCGACAGTCCGGTCATCCGGAAGCCTGGAGCGGCCTGGCCGGGCTGGACACCGAACGCTTCGGCAAGGACGACGTGGCCCAGCTGCAGCGTGCCTTGCAGATGCCGCAGCCGGCGCCGCTGGCGCGCATCCGGCTCGGCTTCGCGCTGGCGCGTGCGCTGGAAGACCAGGCCGACTATCACGCGGCCTTCCGCGCCCTGCGCAAGGCCAACGCATGGCGGCGCCGGCAGCTGAACTGGAACGCGGCGGGCATGCGGGCACGCGCCGATGCCATGCTCGCGGCATTCGCCGAGCCGTTGGCCGGTGCCGCGGATGCCGCGTTGGGCGAGCAGGTGATCTTCCTCATGGCGCTGCCGCACGCCGGTGTCGGCTTGACCCGGCAGATTCTTGCCGCGCACCCGTACGTGGGCGGCGTCGACGAGTCGCCCGACCTGCAGCGGGTGATCGGCGACGAATCGGCCCGGCGCGGACAGCCGCTGTTGCAGTGGGTTGGCTCGGCCACGCCGGCGGACTGGGCGCGCCTGGGCCAGGACTACCTGGCGCGGACCGGGCATTGGCGCCGCGGCCTGCCGCGCTTCATCGACGCGAACCGGTTGAACTGGCGCGTGGTGGGCGTGGCGCTGGCGATGCTGCCCGGCGCACGGGTGGTGCATTGCCGGCGCGACGCCCTGGAAACCTGTTTCGCCTGTTACCGCCAGCTGTTCGCCAGCGGCCACGACTTCAGCTACGACCTGGACGACATCGCCAGCTACTGGCGCGACCACGAGCGGCTCGGCCGGCATTGGCAGCGGCTGTTCCCGCAGCGTTTCCTCGAACACGACTACGAGGCCTTGCTGGCCGATCCCGAAACCCAGGTGCGCCGACTGCTGGCGTTCTGCGGGCTTGAAGTCGACCCGGCCTGCCTGGGATTCCAGCACGAACCGACGCAGGCGCGCACGGCACTGCGCACGCGCCAGCCCTGGCTGCGCGAGCCGGCGCTGGCCGCGCGCTACGGCGCCGAGCTGGATCGCTTGCGGCTGCTGTTGGGCGTGCGCTGATCCGCGCGGTGCTCAGCGTCGCGGCGAACGTGCCGCGGCCAGCCGGCGGTGCCGCGGCGGCTGGCCGAGCAGCACCGGCAGCCACGGCGTGAACGGTTGCGGCACGATGCCGAGCGCGGCGTAGCCGTCGAGCTTGCCGACCGAGTCGGTGCGCAGCGAGCGGAAGTTGTCCAGCGAAAAAGGCTTGCCGGGCAGCAGCTCGGCGAACTGCGCCTGCAGCCGGCCGAGGCTGTCGGGCAGCGCGATGATCGGCGTGCGCAGGCCGGCCGCGGCGCGGATCTTGCGCACGATCTCGCCCAGCGTGAGCACCTCGGGGCCGTACAGCTCGAAGCTGCGCCGCTGGCCCAGCGTCGCGTGATCGACGCAACGGGCGATCGCCTCGGCCACGTCGCCGACCCAGGTGGGCGCCATGCGCGCCTGCGCGCGCGCCAGCGGTAGCGCCGGCATCTGTCGCAGCAGCTTGGCGAAGCGGCTGACCAGGCCATCGCCGGGGCCGAAGATCACGCTGGGCTGGTAGATCGTCCAGTCCAGCGCGGACGCCTTCACCAGCGCCTCGGCCTCGCCGCGGGTTTTCAGGTATTGCGACAGGCCCTGGCCCGCCTTGAGCGAGCTCATCTGGTGCAGGCGACCCACGCCGCTGGCGTGGCAGGCGGCGATCAGCCGGCGCGCCAATTCCACGTGCGCGCGCTGGAAGCTGTGCCGGCCGCGCGGGTTGAGGATGCCGACCAGGTTGATCACCGCGTCGGCGCCGGCCAGGTGCCGGCGCAGCACCTCGTCGTCGTAGATGTCGGCGCTGCGCACGCTCACCGTGGGCAGCACGCCGAGCTCGCGGTGCTGCTCGCGGTTGCGGCTGAGCAGCACGATCTGGTGGCCGTCGGCGGCCAGGCGCGGCACCAGATGGCTGCCGACGAAACCGGTGCCGCCGAGGATGACAAGTTGCTGTGCGGCCATGGGATCAATACCTCGGTGAATCGGTCTCAGGGCGAGACGCTGCCGGCGACGGCCGGCGTCGCCTCGGCGGTGGGACAGGCGACCGCACGGCGCGCCGTCGCGGCGGTCGGCAGTGCGTACGGCTGGCCGATCGGACCCATGCGGTTGGCCAGGGGTACCACCGTGTCGCCGCTCAAGCGCCAATCGTAGATCACGCTGAACGCCATCACCCGCGCCACGTACTCGCGGGTTTCCTTGTACGGGATGGTGGCGACGAACAGGTCCGGCGCCAGCGTGCCGCGCGCGGCCAGCCATTGGTCGACCTTGTTCGGCCCGGCGTTGTAGGCAGCGCTGGCCAGCCACGGCGAACCGTTGAAGCGCGCGGCCATCTGCGCCAGGTAGCGCGTGCCCAGCGCGATGTTGGTGACCGGGTCGTACAGCGTGTCGCCACCACCCCAGTCGAACCCGTTGCGCTTCGCCACCAGCGCGGCGGTGGCCGGCACCAGCTGCATCAGGCCGCGCGCATCGGCGCTGGATTGCGCATCGCTCATCCAGGCGCTTTCCGCGCGCAGGATGCCGTAGGCCCAGGCCGGCTCGATCCCGGCCTGTTCGGCCTGCGGCACCAGGCCGTCCTGGCTGGCCAGCGGGAAGCGCAGGTCGTACAGCCGCAGGGCGTCGCCGCTGCTCATCGTGAACACGGCGCGGTCGTACCAGCCGCGGCGGTTGGCCATGTCGGCGGCGATTCGTTGAGTGGCCGGGTCGGCATCCTGCATGGCGCGCGTCCATTCACGCCGGGCCAGCTTCGGCAGGTCCACCGCGTAGAGCTCGAACGCGCGCAACAGGCCGGGGTTGGCCAGCAGGACCTGTTCACGCTGCGGGTCGTCGGCCAGGGTCAGCGGGCAGATGGCGTACGGCTGGTCGAGCCGGTCGGCGGACAGGAAGCCGAAGAAAGTGGGTTTGTCGGCCTGGGCCTCGAACAGCTGGCGGGCCTCGTCGTCATGGCCCAGCGCGGCCAGCGCGCGGGCGCGGAAATACTGCCATTCGCCGTCCTGCCGCTGGCTGGCGGGCATCGCGTCGAGGCCGGCCAGCACCGCGCTCCAGTCCTGCTGCGCCAGCGCCACGCGCACCCGCCATTCGCGGGTGCCGTCGGTCTGCGCGGCGGCGGGCAGGGCGATCAGCCGGGCCAGGGCGCCGGCGTCGAAATCGGTGGCGTGGTACAGCGCCAGGGTCTGCAGGATCCGGTTGCGCTGCGCTTCGCTGAAACGGAAGCGCGACTGCAGTTTCTGCCAGGCCGTATCGGCGCTGCTGGCCTGGCGCCGGGCCAGCCGAATCAGCGCCAGCGTGGCGGCCTGCCGCTGGCGCGTGCCGTCGGGCCAGTCGGAGGCGGCCGCCAGCGCCGCGGTCGGGTCGCGCAGCGCCAGTACGAGTTGCTGCGCGGTGGCACGTTCGGCCGTCGGCAACCAGGCGACGAGGCTGGCGATGATGCCGGCCTGACCGGCATCGGCGGCGCGGTCGATCCGCGTCCACAGGCGCGCATCGGTCAGCAGGCCCTGGTCGTGCGCGGCGGCGAGCACCGGGTCGCAGGCGTCGGGCAGGTTCGGCTTGGCCCACAGGCCGGCCAGGTCCCGTTCGAAATCCAGTGTGCCGCCGCCGGCCAGTCGCGCCTGCAAGGCGTCGCAGGCCAGCGTGTCGCCGAGGCCGGGCTGGTACAGCGCGAGGAAGGTGCCCCAGTCCTGCCGGCGCGCCAGCTCCCGCAGGAAGGCGCGGCGCAGGTCGGCGGCGGGGATCCAGTCCGGGTATTGCGCGAGGTACGACTCCACGCTGGCGCGGTCGATCTGCTGGATGTCGTGTTGCAGCGCCGCCGCCTGCAGGTACGGATACAGCGGGTAGTCGCGCAGGCCGCTGGCCAGCGGTCGCCAGCCGTCGCCGCCTTGCTGGGCGGCGGCATACGCCTGCTTGAAGGCGGTGCGCTGGGCGGCGTCGGGTTCGGCGGCGTACGCCATCGCACTGGCCAGCAGCCAGCCGGCGGCCAGCAACAGCCAGGCCAGCGCGACACGCCGCGATGAAGCGGAAACAGACATGGGAACTCCTGCAATGGATCACTGGCAGTGTAGTCGATGCACCCGGCCGGCTTGTCGCGATTCGGTGAGTGCGCGGCGACGCGCCTGCTAAGCTGACGCGCTTCGTCTCCACACATTCACGGGATCGGCATGTCGCCAGCAGCTTCGCCTGTTTTTCGTCGCGTCTGGCCGGCGTGGCTGGCGTTGCTGCTGGCGGCGTTGGCCGGGGCGACCTGGTGGTGGGCGATCGGCCGGCCGATGGCGTTGCCGGATGCGCCGTCGGCACGGATCGCCTGCGTCTCCTACGCGCCGTTCCGCCTGGCCGGCGAGACGCCGCTGGACGTGAATGCCTACATCAGCCCCGAGCGCATCGACGCGGATCTGCGCGCGTTGTCGCAGCGCTTCGACTGCGTACGCACGTACTCGCAGGGACAAGGACTCAGCGCGGTGCCCAGGATCGCCGAGCGCTACGGCATGAAGGTGCTGCTGGGCATCTGGCTGGGCGGCGACGCGAAGGCGAATGCGCAGCAGGTCGAGCTGGGCATCGCCACTGCGAACAAGTATCCGCAGGTTTTGCGCGGGGTGATCGTGGGCAACGAGGTGCTGCTGCGCGGCGATCTGTCGTCGGCGCAACTGGCCGGCTATCTGCGCCAGGTGCGCGCGGCGGTCCACGTGCCGGTGACGTATGCCGACGTGTGGGAGTTCTGGCTGCGCCATCCCGAGCTGGCCGACTCGGTGGATTACCTCACCATCCATATCCTGCCGTACTGGGAGGACCAGCCGGTGCCGCCCGAACGCGCCGTGCAGCACGTGGCGGCGGTATACGCGCAGGTGCAGCAGGCGTTTCCCGGCCGGCGCGTCATGATCGGCGAGACCGGCTGGCCCAGCGCCGGGCGGCCGCGCCAGACGGCCAGCGCCAGCGTGGTCAACGAGGCGCGCTACCTACGCGAATTCCTGCGCTACGCGGCCACCGTGCACATGCCGTACAACGTGATCGAGGCATTCGACCAGCCGTGGAAGCGCGCGCAGGAAGGCACCGTGGGCGGCTACTGGGGCATCTTCGACGTGCAGGCGCGGCCGAAGTTCGCGATGCAGGGCCCGGTGACCGAGGAACCGCGCTGGTGGGCCGGCTGGCTCGCGGGCGCCGCCGGTACCGTGCTGTTCGTGTTGATCGGCGCATGGCGGCGGCGCTGGCATGGCGGGCGCGGCTGGGGCGCGCTCGCGCTGGCCGGCGCGGCCAGTGGCTGCGCGTTGGCCTGGCAGTACCGGCAGATGCTGTACGCCTGCCGCGACGGCTGGGAGTGGGCGGTGTCGTTCGCCGCCTGCGCGCTGGCCTTGTTCACCGCATTGCCGCTGGCGCGCTGGATCGCCGCACGACTGGCCGGCGTGGTCGCGCCGGCCGCGCCGCCACGCTGGCTGCGGTTGGGTTGGTTGTTCGCGCTGGCCTACTACGGATTGCTGCTGGTGGTCGATGGCCGCTACCGGGATTTCCCGCTGGGCCTGTTCCTGCTGCCGTGCGTCGGCTATGCGCTGTTCGGCTGGCTGGGCGACCGGCGCGCAGCGGCGATGCCATGGCTGGAGGAGCGCTTTCTCGCGAGCTGGCTGCCGCTGCTGGCGGCGGCCGTGCTGGTGCAGGAGGCCGGGCTCAGCGCGGTGGCATGGCTATGGCTGGGAATGAACCTGCTGCTGGCCGTGCCGGTGCTGGTCGACTGGCAGCGCGCGCGTCGCCTGCAATCGCAGCAGGCGTAGGCAGCCGACCAGCACGGCCAGCGCGCCGCTCTCGAAACAGTACAGCTGCAGCGCGATGATGCCGAGCGCGGCGGCCAGCCAGGCCAGCCAGGCGCGTTTCCACAGCAGCGCCAGCGCGGTCGCCAGCAGCGCCGCGATGCCGTAGACGTCGTACAGGAAACCCAGCACCAGCCACTGCCGCCAACGGCACCACCACGGCGCATGGCCGCCGCCGCACTGCTGCGCCATGGTGGCGGGTTCGATCACGCCGTAGCGCAGGTACGCCGCGAGCAGCGCCACCAGCAGCAACAGCAGCCACGGCCACGCCCGTTGCCAGGTCGTCGAGGTCATCGCCGGTGCCTCGGCGCGGCCTTGCCGCCGACGTGCGCCGGCAGCCGGATCTCCGCCGCCAGCGGCAGGTGGTCGGAGAACGCCTGCGGCAGCGCCCAGGTCTTCTCCAGCTGGATCGCCGGCGAGGTGAGGATGTGGTCCAGCGCGCGCCGCGGTTTCCAGCTGGGGAAAGTCGGCGTCGCCTGTGCCGGCGGCTGCAGGGTGGACTTGGCGAACAATTGCTGCATCTCGGCGCTGCCCGGTTCGGTGTTGAGGTCGCCCATCAGCACGGCGTGCGGGAAATCCTGCAGCAGCTCCGCGATGAAGCCGAGCTGGCGCGTGCGCGCCGGTGCACTCAGCGACAGGTGCGCGATCATCACCGCCAGCGCGTTGTCGCCTTCGCCGAACTGGGCCAGCAGCGCGCCGCGGCCGGGGATCCGGCTGGGCAGCGGGTAGTCCAGCACCGAGTGCGGCTCCAGCCGGCTGATCAGGCCGTTCGCCGAGTGCGCCAGCTTGGCCATCGCCCGATTCGGCTGGTGGCTCCAGAACGGCAGGCCGGCGGTCTCGGCGAGGTAGCGGGTCTGGTTGAGGAAGCCCGAGCGCAGGCTGCCGGCATCAGCCTCCTGCAGGCCGATCACGTCGAACTGCGACAGCACCTCGGCGAGCCGGTCGAGGTTGTCCATCTTGCTGCGCCCCGGCAACACCGCGTTGATGCTGCGGGTGACGTATTCGCGGTAGCGCTGCACGCTGGCGCCGGCCAGGATGTTGCAGCTCAGCAGGCGCAGGCGGCGCTCGGCAGGGGCGGCTTGGGAGGTGGCGGCGCGGGTCATTGCAACACACTACACGGGAAGGGGATGCCGGCGCCCATGTGCATGGATCATGCTCACGCGCCGGATGCGGCGGCCAGCATGATCCACCGGACGTGAATGGTGTGCCAGCCGCGTTGCCGAACGCCGCGTGCGACGCTTACTTGCCAGCCAGTTCGCGCTTGACCAGCCATTGCGTCACCGCGACCATCTCGTCGTACGAGTGCACCGTGGCCACGCGATACTTGCCGTTGACCACGATGGTCGGGGTGCCGTCCACCTGCCACTTCTGGATCAGCGCGAGATCTTCCTTCAGCTTCGCGGTGGCCTCGGGCGACGTGGCGATACGCATGAACTCGGCGCGATCGACGCCCTCGCGGGCGTAGAAGTCGGCGAGTTCGTCCATCGAGTTGATTGGAAAGTGCTGGGCGAACTTGGCGTCGAACAACGCCATGTGGGTGCGCTCGACCACGCCGAGCTGCTTCGCCGCGTAGTAGGCCCGCGCGAACGGCAGCCACTCGGCGCTGAACGGCGCCGGCAGCAGCTTGAACGCCACGCCGGCGGGCAGCTGCTTGCGCAACTTCTCGGCGGCCGGCGCGAACTGCGCGCAGTGGATGCAGCCGTAGGAAAACACCTCGACCACCTCCACCTTGCCCTCGCTGCTGAGGCGCTGCTGCGGGGCGGGCAGGGTGACGTACTCGTTGCCTTCGGTGTACGGCGCCGTGCTGGATTGCGCGGTGCAGGCGCTGGCCAGCAGCAGGCCGGCGAGCAGGGTGAGCACACGCAGGTGGGCGAATCGCTTGAACATGGGGTCTCTCTTCGCGGGTGGCGGTGGGTCGCCGTGCAGGTCAGATTAACCGAAGCGGCTTACTTGCCGGCGGCTTCCTTGGCCACCAGCCACTGGGTCAGCTCGATCGACTGCGCGTAGCCGCCGGCAGAGCTTGCCGTGAAACGGTACTTGCCGTTGACGATCATGGTCGGCGTGCTGTCCACCCCGTAGGCCTTCATCAGGTCGTCGGCGCGCTTCATCTTGGTGTTGACGGTGAACGAGTTGGCGACGCCAACGAATTCCTTCGGGTCGACGCCGTACTTGGCGTAGAACTTCGCCGCGTCCTCGATGGTCGGCCACGCCGAATGCGGCTTCAGTCCGCTGGCTTTCAGGTTGTAGGTGGACAGCTCGCCGCTCTTCCACACCGCGTCGAACATCGCGTCATGGGTCTTGTCGACCAGGTTCAGCGCCTGCGCCGCATAGAACGCGCGCTGGTACATCGGCCAGTTCTCGTCCGGGCGGAACGAGGCGGCCAGGTAATTCATCACCGCATTCGGCGGCAGGCTCTTGGCGATCTGGTCGGCGGTGGAATGGAAACCGTTGCAGGCCGGGCAACCGTAGGAGAACACCTCGGTCACCTCGATCTTGCCGGGATGGCTGGTCGGCTGCGCCGGATCGATCAGGAAGTAGTTCTTGCCCTCGACCCACTTGCCGTTGTCGACGAACGGCGCCGCGGCTGCGGCTGGAGCGGCGGGGGTGGTCGCGGCCGGCGCGGCGGCGACCGTGCCGGTGGCGGCGGGTGCTGCGCTGGCGGCCGTTGCCGGTGCGGTGCTGCTTGCCGGGCTGGCCGGCGCGGCTTCGGCGCTGCTGGTGGCGGCAGGCGCAGCCTGCTGGGCGGCACGGCCGCTGTCGCTGTCATGGCTGCAGGCGGCAAGCGCGAGCAGGGCGGCACACAGGAACGGCAGACGCTTCAACATGGCAGACCTCGAAAAGCGGAACGCAAAACGACAGCGCCGACACTTCGGTCGGCGCGGATTCGATCAGGGCGTGGCGGCCGGCTGGCTGTCGGCGCTGTGCAGGCCCTCGATGTAGCTGGCCAGGGCGGCGATGTCGTCGGCGCTCAGCTGCTTGGCGATCGCCGGCATGATCTGCGCGTGGGCGTCGTCGCCCCAGGTGGTGCCATCGTGCCAGGCCTTCAATGTGGCCTCGATGTACTGCGCGTGCTGACTGGTCAGCTGCGGGTACATCGCGCCCGGGTTGCCGCGGCCGTCGATGCTGTGGCAGGCCATGCAGGCCGGGATGCCGCGCGTGGCGTCGCCCTGGCGGAACAGCGTCTGGCCGTGCTCCACCAGCGCCTGGTCGGCTACGCCGGGCAGCGCGGTCTTGCTGGCGAAGTAGGCGCCGACGTCGTGCATGTCCTGGGTGGACAGCGGCGCGGCCATGCCCATCATGATCGGGTTTTGCCGTTTGCCGGATTTGAAGTCGGTCAACTGGCGCACGATGTACTGCTCGCTCTGGCCGGCCAGCTTCGGGTACTGCGCATCGGCGGAATTGCCGTCCATGCCGTGGCAGGCGCCGCAGACCGCGGCCTTGGCCTGGCCGGCGGTGGCATCACCGGGCTTCGCTGCGGCGGTGGCAACGGCCGGGGCAGTGGCCGCGCTGGCGGGTGTTGCCGCGGTGCTGGCGGCGGCTGGCGTGGCAGTCTCCGGCTTGGCGTCTTGTGCCATCACGGCGCTGGCGGACAGCGCCAGCACAAGGGCCAGGGCAGACCCGAGAACCGTGGGACGAAAACCAGCGGACCGAAAACTCATACACTTGACTCCCGAGAGACTTGCAAACACTGCCAGCGATTGCGGCCATGCGGCCTGCAACAGGCAGAAACCGCAGAATTATCCCTGCGCCACCATAGCTTGGTCAAACCATCCCCATGGCAAATCCCCTTCAGGGCGCGCAATTCATGCTCGCCGCCCACCGCATCAGCCAGCTTCCCGCCGATCAGGGCGCCGAGGTGGCGTTTGCCGGACGCTCGAATGCCGGCAAGTCCAGCGCGCTGAATGCGCTGACCGGGCACAAAGGGTTGGCGCGCACTTCCAAGACCCCCGGCCGCACCCAGCAGATGGTCGCGTTCAGCCTGCCGCCGTACAGGGATGTACCCGTGTCGCGGGCGCAGGGTGCGCAGGAGCGACCGCCTGCCGCAACCGCCGGCGAGTCAGCGCCGGATCTGCGCCTGATCGACCTGCCAGGCTACGGCTACGCGAAGGTGCCGCTGGAGATGCGCGAGCACTGGAAGCTGGAGATCGACGCCTACCTGCACCAGCGCCGCAGCCTGCGCGGACTGGTGCTGATCGTGGACATCCGCCATCCGCTGAAGGAATTCGACCGGATGATGCTGGAGTTCTGCTTCGCCACCCAGCTGCCTTGCCACCTGCTGCTGACCAAGGCCGACAAGCTCTCCCGCGGCCAGGCCACCCAGGCGCTGGCCGCGCTGCGCAAGCAGTTCGCCGCCGAAGGCCTGCACGCCACCGCGCAGATCTTCTCGTCTTCCGCCGGCACCGGCGTGGACGAGGCGCGTCAGGCAGTGGTGGCCTTGCTGCAGCAGCCGCGCGAAGGCGCGCACCAGGCGCGCGAGCGCTGAAGTTCCTGCGGGCGCGACATGAACGGCCTGGTCAGAGGCAGGGCAGTCAGCCGTGCACGGATTCCATGAATACGGCACACAGCGCCTGCATCCCGGCGCGGTCATCTTCGTCGAAGCGGTCGATGACCGGGCTGTCCACGTCCCACACGCCGAGCAGGCTGCCGTCGGGTTTGATCAACGGCACCACGATCTCCGATTGCGAGGCGGCGTCGCAGGCGATGTGCCCGGCGAACGCATTGACGTCGCGCACCAGTTGGGTTTCGCGCGTCTGCGCGGCGGTGCCGCAGACGCCGCGGCCGAGCGCGATGCGGATGCACGCCGGCTTGCCCTGGAACGGGCCGACCACCAGCTCGGTGCCGTCGTACAGGTAGAAGCCGGCCCAGTTGAGCTGGGGCAGGTTGTGGTAGATCAGCGCGCCGAAGTTCGCCGCGTTCGCGATCAGGTCGCGCTCGCCGGCGAGGATGCCGCGCGCCTGCTGCACCAGGTCCGCGTAGTGCTCGCGCTTGCTGGCGTACGTATGGGCTTTCAGTTCGAACATGCGGCGTGTCCTGCAGCAAAGCCCGTATTATGCGCCGAGCGATCATGACGAGAATGCAGTGTGAGCCTGGCTGGACAGCGCGAAGACCATCGAGGCGCAGCGGTCGCGGACCGTTTCGGCCGGCGCAGCACGCGGGCATGACGGCCGCGGTGTTCATCGCCGGCACCGACACCGGCATCGGCAAGACCCATGCGGCGTGCACGCTGCTGCATGCGCTGCGCGCGGCGGGATACAGCGCCTGCGGCATGAAGCCGGTCGCCAGCGGCTGCGTGGAAACCGTCGATGGCCTGCGCAACGACGACGCACTGGCGCTGCAGGCGGCGGGCAGCGCCGCGAACCTGCCGTATGCGCTGATCAACCCGGTGGCGCTGCGCGATCCGCTGTCGCCGCACCTGGCGGCGGCGCACGAGGGCGTGGAAATTTCTCTTGCGCCGATGCGTGCGGCGTTCGATCGGTTGAGCGCCGGCCATCAACGCGTGGTGGTCGAAGGCGTGGGCGGCTGGCTGGTGCCGCTGGCGCCGGGATTGTTCGCGGCGGATATCGCGATGCAGTGGCGATTGCCGGTGATCCTGGTGGTCGGGCTGCGGCTGGGCTGCCTCAACCATGCCCAGCTCAGCGCACGCGCGATCCTGGCCGATGGCTGTCACCTGCTGGGCTGGGTCGGCAACCGGGTCGATCCGGCGATGGACGCGCCGGAGGAAAACCTGGCCACGCTGCGCGAACTGCTGCCGGCGCCGTGCCTGGGCGTGCTGCCGCACGGGGTGGCGCCGGCCGCGGCGGCTGGTGAGTTGGCGGCGGCGGTGTCGGCCTTCACGTCGGTCGTGCTTGGATAGGCACCGGTTCCCACCGCCGGAGGCAACATGGCCCGCAACCACTACTACCTTTCGATCGCCGACCTGGCCCACGCGCGCGGCGACGATCCGCGTTTTGCGTACGACGGCGCCGGTCCGAACGATTTCGCGGCGGCGCTGCAGCAGGCCTTGCACGACGACGGCCTGTTCCAGCGCTGGCGTGCGGCGCAACCGGATCCGGATGCGGTCGATACCAGCCTCGGCGCCACCGACCCGACGGCGCAGGTGAACGCCCGGGTCGCCGACTTGCGCACCGACGTGGACCTGGTCACCGACCTGCCGATGAGCGTGGTGCGCCACCGGCTGTACCTGCTGATCGGCGCGGCGTGGCAGCTGCGCGATCTGCGCGCAGCCTGAGCGCAGGATTCTGCGCCGTTTGGAAAGTACCCGTGCATGTCGGTACAGTCGGCGGCTACGACTTTCCGTACCCGGCGACGGGCACGCCACCTGGGGATACCCGATGTTTCGTCTGCGCATGATTGTGATCGCCACCACGGTGGCCCTGGCCGCCTGCTCGCCGCAGCCGGAGGGCGCCGCCAACCCGCCTGCGTCGGCGGCCTCGGCTGCTTCCGCCAGCAGTACTGCAACGGCCACCGCCGACATGACCAGCAACCCGTTCTACAACGCCAGCACGCTGCCGTTCCAGGCGCCGCCGTTCGACAAGATCCACGACGCCGACTACCAGCCCGCGATCGAAGAGGGCATGAAGCAGCACCTGGCCGAGATCGAGAAGATCGCGAACAACCCGGAGCCGCCCACGTTCGAGAACACCTACGTGGCGATGGAGAAATCCGGCGCCATGCTGCATCGGGTGATGGCCGCGTTCAACGCCGTCACCGGCGCGAACACCAACGACACGCTGCAGAAGGTGCAGGAAGAGGAAGCGCCGAAGCTGGCCGCGCACGAGGATGCGATCCATCTCAACAGCAAGCTGTTCCAGCGCGTCGAGACGATCTACAACCAGCGCGACACGCTCAAGCTCGATCCCGAATCCGCGCGCCTGGTCGAGGTGGTCTACAAGGACTTCGTGCATGCGGGCGCGAAACTCTCCGACGCCGACAAGGCGAAGCTGAAGGACCTCAACAAGGAAGAGTCGACGCTGAGCACCGCGTTCACCAACAAGCTGCTCGCCGCCACCAAGGACGCCGCGCCGGTCATCGCCGACAAGGCGAAGCTGGCCGGCCTGTCCGACGCCGAACTTGCCGCGGCGGCCCAGGCCGGCAAGGACCGCAAGCAGGACGGCAAGTACGTGCTGACCCTGCAGAACACCACCCAGCAGCCCGAGCTGCAGGACCTGAGCGATCGCGCCACCCGCCAGGCGCTGTTCGAGGCCTCGTGGAATCGCGCCGAGAAGGGCGACGCGAACGACACGCGCAAGACCATCGAGCGGCTGGCGCAGATCCGCGCCGAACAGGCGAAGCTGCTCGGCTTCCCGAACTACGCGGCGTGGAAGCTGGACGACCAGATGGCGAAGACGCCGCAGACGGCGTTGAAGTTCATGCAGGACCTGGTGCCCGCGGTCACCGCCCGCGCGAAGACCGAGGCGGGCGACATCCAGGCGCTGATCGACAAGCAGCACGGCGATTTCAAGCTTGAGCCGTGGGACTGGAACTTCTACGCCGAGCAGGTGCGCAAGGCGAAGTTCGACCTCGACGAGAACCAGATCAAGCCGTACTTCGAACTGGACGACGTGCTGCAGAACGGCGTGTTCTACGCCGCCAACCAGCTGTACGGGCTGACCTTCAAGGAACGCCACGACATCCCGGTGTACCAGTCGGACATGCGAGTGTTCGAAGTGTTCGACAAGGACGGCCGCTCGATGGCGCTGTTCTATACCGACTACTTCAAGCGCGACAACAAGAACGGCGGCGCCTGGATGGACAACCTGGTCACGCAGTCGAAGCTGCTGGGCACCAAGCCGGTGATCTTCAACGTGGCCAACTTCAGCAAGCCGGCGGCGGGCCAGCCGGCGCTGCTCTCGTTCGACGACGTGATCACCATGTTCCACGAGTTCGGCCATGCGCTGCACGGCATCTTCGCCGACGAGCAGTACCCGACCCTGTCCGGTACCAATACCGCGCGCGATTTCGTCGAGTTCCCGTCGCAGTTCAACGAGCACTGGGCCACCGATCCGAAGGTGTTCGCCCACTACGCGAAGCACTACAAGAGCGGCGCGCCGATGCCGCAGGCGCTGGTCGACAAGATGAAGAAGGCCGGCAAGTTCAACAAGGGCTACGAGATGACCGAACTGGTCTCCGCCGCCCTGCTCGACATGAACTGGCACATGCTCGGCGCCGATGCGCCGCTGCAGGACGCCGATCAGTTCGAGGCCGCCGCGCTGAAGAAGGACAAGATCGATCTCGGCTACGTGCCGCCGCGCTACCGTTCCAGCTACTTCCAGCACATCTGGGGCAACGGCTACGCGGCCGGCTACTACGCCTACCTGTGGACGCAGATGCTGGCCGACGACGCGTTCGTGGGCTTCAAGGAGCACGGCGGCCTGACTCGCGAGAACGGCGACCGCTTCCGTGCGATGGTGCTCTCGCGCGGCAACACCGAGGAGCTGGCGAAGATGTACAAGGACTGGCGCGGCCACGATCCCGAGATCGAGCCGATGCTGGAAAACCGCGGCCTGAAGGACGCGCCGAAACCGTAAGCGGCACGCCGCTTCTGCATGCAGATCAGGCCCGCCTCGTGCGGGCCTGATCTTTTTTCGGCAGCCCGTCATGGAAACGGTGCGGATATGCCGTGCGGTCATCCTTCGCGTGGAATAATCGGGCATCGCCGACCGGAGTCGCCCAGCGCGTGGACAGCCATCATTTCCTGCAGACCGCGGTGGTGTTCCTGCTCGCCACGGTGATCGCGGTGCCGCTGACCAAGCGCTTCCGGCTGGGCGCGGTGCTCGGCTACCTGATCGCCGGCGTGGTGATCGGGCCACAGCTGCTGGGCCTGGTCAACGATACCGAAGGGGTGGCGACGATCTCCGAGTTCGGCGTCGAGCTGATGCTGTTCGTGATCGGCCTGGAGCTGTCGCCGCAACGCCTGTGGGTAATGCGCCGCTCGGTGTTCGGCACCGGCCTGCTGCAGGTGCTGGCGACCAGCGTGGCGATCGCGGCGGCAGGCTATTTCCTGTTCGGCCTCACCGGCAAGGGCGCGGCGATCGTGGGCGGCAGCCTGGCGCTTTCGTCCACCGCATTCGGCCTGCAGATCCTGGCCGAGCGCAAGGAGGCCGGTTCCGCCTACGGCCGCCAGGTGTTTTCGATCCTGCTGTTCCAGGACCTGGCGGCGATCCCGCTGATCGCCGCGGTGCCGCTGCTGGCTTCCTCCACCGCGCAGGATTTCAACCTGTTCGCGGTGCTGCGCACGGTCGGGGTGATCGTGGCGGTGATCGTCGGCGGCCGCTACCTGTTGCGCCCGGTATTCCGTTTCGTGGCGAAGGCCGATTCGGTGGAGGTGTTCACCGCCACCGCGTTGCTGGTGGTGATGGGCGTGGCCCTGCTGATGGAGATGGCCGGCGTCTCGGCCACGCTGGGCGCGTTCCTGGCCGGCATGCTGCTGGCCGATTCGGAGTACCGGCACGAGCTGGAATCGAACATCGAACCGTTCAAGGGCCTGCTGCTGGGGCTGTTCTTCATCAGCGTCGGCATGTCGATGGACCTGTCGCTGCTGCTGCACCGGCCGGGCTGGATGCTCGGCCTGGTGCTGGCGCTGCTGCTGCTGAAGAGCGTGCTGCTGTGGCCGCTCGGGCGGCTGCTCGGCGGGCTCAACCGTTCCGACACGCTGCGCCTGGTGGTACTGCTGGCCTGCGGCGGCGAGTTTGCGTTCGTGGTGCTGCGCCAGGCGGCCGAACAACGGCTGATCGGCATGGTTCAGCGCGACGCGCTGGTGCTGGCGATCACCTTGTCGATGGCGCTGACCCCGCTGCTGGTGGTGCTGGCGGCGAAGGCGCTGAACGTGATGCCGAGGAAACCGGCGCGCGAGTTCGACACGATCGAGGCCGACACGCCGCGGGTGATCATCGCCGGCTTCGGCCGGGTCGGCCAGATCATCGCCCGCGTGCTGCGCGCGCAGAACATCCCGTTCGTGGCGCTGGAGCATTCGGCCGACCAGGTGGATCAGTCGCGCCGCTTCGGCAGCGTCAACCTGTTCTTCGGCGACCCGGCGCGGCCGGAACTGCTGCGCGCGGCGCAGGCCGACAAGGCCGAGGTGTTCGTGCTCGCCACCGACGACCCGGAGGCGAACCTGCGCACCGCGCGGCTGGTGCGGCGGCAGTACCCGCACCTGAAGATCATCGCCCGCGCACGCAACCGCCAGCACGTGTTCCGGCTGATGGACATGGGTGTCGAAGAGCCGGTCCGCGAGACCTTCCACTCCAGCCTCAAGATGACCCGCAAGACGCTGGAGGCGCTCGGCCTGACGCACGAGCTGGCGGCCGACCGGGTCGAGCGTTTCCGCCGCTACGACGAGGAATTGCTGAAGAAGCAGGCGCTGGTCTACGACGACGAGACCAAGCTGATCCAGAGCACGCGCGACGCGCTGGTCGACCTGCAGCGGTTGTTCGAGGCGGATGCCGAGCGCAGCGCGGAACGCGAACGCCAGCGCGATGCGGCCACGCCGCTGACCAGCGAGGAAGAGGAATAGGTCGGCGCCTCAGGGCATCTCTAATCCGACGGTTGCGCCGGCTGGCGCAGGGTCTGCCGCACGCTGGGGATCGCGCTGCTGCGTGCGGCCAGCTCGTGGGCGATGTCGACGTAGCCCAGCTGCCGCGCCACGTCGGCGGCGGTGCGCCCGAACGCATCGGCCGCGTTGCGGTCGGCGCCGCGCGACAGCAGCACGCGCGCCGGCGGCAGCAGGGCATGCATGGCGCAGGCGTGCAGCGCGGTGACGCCGCGCTGGTCGGCGTGTTCCGCCTTGGCGCCGGCCTCCAGCAGCAGCGGCACCAGCGCACCGATATGGGTGGCGTCGCATTCGCTGCCCGGGCGCAGTTGTGCGCCGAGCAACAGCAGCAAGGGCGTCTTGCCTTCGTTGTCCGCGTGGTTGATGTCGGCACCGCGCTTGAGCAGGCCATCGAACAGGCGCCGCGCGCGCAGGCTGTCGTTGTGTTCGAAGCCGAACTGGGCGGCCGCGTGCAGCGCGCTGCGGCCGGCGTCGTCGACCGCGTTGACGTCGGCGCCGGCGTCCAGCAGTTGTTCGGCGACGTCCGGATAACCCATGGCCGCGGCCACCATCAAGGCGGTGGCCTCGTTCGGCAGGCGCTGGTCGACCGCGACTGCATGTTGCAGCAGCAGCGCAACCAGGGCCTCGCGGCGAGCGGCCACCGCAGCGGCCAGCGGTGTCACGCCGCTGCGTGCGGCCAGCGACGGGTCGGCGCCGGCGTCGAGCAGGCAGGCAGCGATGTCGCGATGGCCGGCGCCGCACGCATGCAGCAGTGCGGTGGCATCCTGGCTGTCGCGGGTGTCCACGGCGAAGCCCAGTTCCAGCAGGCGTTGCACGCTGGCCAGTGCGCCGGCCTTCGCGGCGGCGGGCAGGTCTTCGGCGCGCAGCGCACGATTCGGCCGCGGCCAGTCGCGCCAGTCCAGCCAGCGTTCCACCGCCGGATGCTCCAGCGCCAGGCCCAGCGGGGTTTCGCCGTTCGCGTCGGCCGCTTCGGGATTCGCGCCGTGGGCGATCAGTGCGCGCACCAGCGGCAGTGCCTGCGCGCCATGTTCCAGCGCGGCGAACAGCGGCGTGCGGCCGTCGCGGTCGCGCGTGTTCGGATCGCAGCCGCGGGCCAGCAGGGCCTGCAGCAGCGGCAGTTGCGCGTTGACCACGGCCAGCTGCAGCGGCGTGCGTTCGCGGGCGTCCGCGCCGAACGGATCGGCGCCGCGTTCGAGCAGGTTCAGCGGCAGCGCGGCGCCCTGCGCGGCCCCATTCAAGTGCACCAGCGCCTGCGCCAGCAGGCCGGTGCCGGCCGGGCTGGCACCGGCCTGCAGCAGGTCGTCCAGTGCTTCGGTGGCGTCCGGCAGCTGCTGCAGCAAGGCGTCGAACAGGCGCTGGCCCAGCGGCGGCAGGTGCGGTGCGTCGACGGTTTCGGCGTCGTCGATGCGCGGCGCTTCCAGTCGGGCTTCGGCGTCCAGGCCGTGATCGAGCAGCCAGCGGCGGGCCGCGGCGAGGCCCGGCGTGGCCAGGTCCAGGTACAGCCGGGCCAGTTCCGGCTGCGGCCATTCGCGCACGCGCTCGGTGAAGCCGGAGACGATGGCCCAGTGGCCAAAGCGCAACGCGTCGAGCAGATGCGCCGGAGTGTCGCTGCCTTCGCCCAGCACGTCCTGGCTGAGGCTGGCCGGCAACGGCGTGTCCGGATCGAGCAGGGCGACCAGGTCCCAGCGCCCGGCGGCGGCGGCGTGATCGAGCGCGCTGCGGCCGTCGCTGCCGGCGGTTTTCGGCTCGGCGCCCAGCGCCAGCAGTGCGCGCACGGTTTCGCCGTGCGCACGCGGCGACTGGCAGGCGAGGGTCAGCGCGTCGCGGCCGTGGCTGTCGCGCAGGCCGGCGTCGGCTTTCGCCTCGGCCAGCAGTTGCACGATGCCGCCGGCACCGGCGCGCGCCGCTTCCATCAGCGCGCTGCTGCCGTGGCGGTCGACCAGGTTGACGTCGGCGCCGGCGGCGCACAGTGCGCGGGCGATCTGCTCGTGGCCTTCGGCGGCGGCGCTGAGTAGCGCATGCCGTTGCCGCGCATCGACCGCGTTGACCGCGGCGCGATGCTTGAGCAGCAGCTTCACGCCTTCGACATCGTCGTCGGCGATGCCGGCGGCGGCGACCAGCGCCGGCTCGCCGTCGGCGGGAGCCGGCTTGGCGCCGTGCTCCAGCAGGAATTTGACCAGCGGCCAGTTGGCGGCGCGACAGGCGGTGGCGAGCGGGCTGATGCCGGCCTTGTTCAACGCATTGATCGGCGCGGCCGCATCCAGCAGCATCGCAGCCACGCCGGCGTCGGCACTGAGCACGGCGCCGTGCAGCGGCGTGTTGCCCTCGGCGTCAGTGACCAGCGGGCTGGCACCGTTGGCGAGCAGGGTCAGCACCGCCTCGGCGCGGCCGTGCCAGCTGTCGCGGGTGGCGGCGAGCAGCGGGGTGATGCCGCCGCTGGCGCGGTTCACGTCGGCACCCTTGGCGATCAGCGTGCGCAGCAGGCGGGTATCCGGCAGCAACGCGGCCAGCATCAGCACCGGACGCTGGTCGCGGTCATCGGTGCCCGGTGCAGTGTCGGGGTCGGCACCGGCCTCGACCAGAGCCAGCGCGCGCTCGATGTCGCCGTCGCGGGTCGCGGCCAGCAGCGCGGCGGCCTGTTCCGGCGTGCCGGCGGTGCGCTCCTGCTCGCTCAGCACCGGGCGCGGTGCGGCGACCGGTGCACGGTCGGCCTGCCGGCGCGGCTGGTGGCGTTCGCACAGCAGCGCGCGCAACGTGCGGTTGGCGATCACCAGGCAGCCCAGCGGCAGCAGCAGCACGCCATAGATCGCCAGCGCGGCGATGCGCGGCTCCGGTGGCAGCACGCCGTACAGGCCGGTCAGCGCGATCGCGCCGAACGCCAGCACCAGCAGCGAGAACGCGGCGGGCAGGAAGTGGCTGAAGAAGCGTTCCTCGCGTGACAGGTGACGGCCGAATGCCATGCTGCGCAAGGTGGCGGTGAAGATCCACGAGCCGTCGCGCTGGCTCGGGTAGGCATCGTCCCACACGAACACCAAGCCGAATGCCGGCCACAGCCGCCACAGCGCCACCAGCGCCAGCACCATCGCCGCGGCCAGCACCAGCGCCGCGCTGAGGCTGGGCGCCTGGGTCAGCTGCAGCATCGGCCAGGCGACCAGCACGAACACCAGCGCGGTGTAACCGGTGAACATCACCAGGTGCGCGGCGCCACGGCGCAGTACGGTGCGGCCGAAGCGCGGCTCGGGGTCGAAGCCGATCGCATGGCAGATCGCGGCCATGGTCAACGCATTCGCCAGCAGCAGCGGAACCAGGGTCAGCGGGTGGGTAACCAGTCCGGCGACGGCGACTGCGAGCAGCCCCGGAATGAACCAGGCCAAGGCGTGCAGGAAAGGAGGGCGGCGTCGCGATTTGGGCTGGGTCATGGGGACAGTATAGAAATCGTTGGATGTGCAGGCGGTAACCAAGTGTTAACGCCGGCGACATGATGCGCGATTCACTCGTCCCGATCATCCCCGCCCCGATCATCCCTTGGCGAGTGCGTGTAGACAGGATGGTTGGCGGTGGCCAGGGTTTCCTGCGGCGGCAACTGCAGGTGCCAGCCTTGCAGGCGCAGATGCTCGAGTACCTGTTCGGTGTCCTCCACCGGCAACTTGCGCTGCTCGTCCAGCTGCACCTCCATCACGAAGCGCAGCTCACCGAGCAACAGCACCAGCGGCTCGGGCAGCATGTCGAACGCGTCGCGCTGCGCCATCCACAGGTAGCTGTCGGCCTTGCGCAGGCTGGCATAGACGAAACATTGCATGGCGGCACCGTGTTGGAAGGGTGTGGGCAGCAGGGCGGGCGCTGGGGAGGCGAGAGTAACAGCGCCTGCCGCTGGACCGGCCATCCGAGTCTGCCTATCCGATTGAAATGCTGGCGTTAGTTATTTGTTGCGGCCGCACTTGCAACTCCTTGTCCAAGAGGGCAAAGTCCTGCGCAGGAAGTTCAAACGCGCGTATGAATTTTTCTTCCGCCTGATCTACCGATGACTACCCCGAGCTGCACCAACAATATGCAGGAGCTAGCGATGCACACGTCTTTCCGTTCCCTCACGGGCGCCGCCCGTCCACTGGCGCTCGCCGCGCTGAGCATCGCGGTTGTGGGCGCCCTGGTCGCACCCGCGAGCGCAGATGCCAGTGCATTCCAGCTCAAGGAGAACAGCGCCAAGGGGTTGGGCCGCGCCTTTGCGGGCTCCGCCACGGCCGGCGGCGACGCTTCGGTGGTGGTCAACAACCCGGCCGCGATGACCGACTTGAAGGGCACCTACCTGCAGGCGGATGTCACCGCCATCAATTTCAGCACCAAGTTCGATGGCAGCGCCACGGACGTGCTGGGTCGCCCGATCAGCGGCGGCAACGGCGGCGACGGCGGCACCACCTTGCCGGTGCCGGCGCTGTTCTTCGCCACCCAGGTCAGTGACCGCGTGCATGTGGGCGCCGGCTTCTCGGTGCCGTTCGGCTTCCAGACCGAATACGACAAGAACTGGGTCGGCCGCTACCACGGCATCAAGTCCAAGTTCCAGTCGCTGGACGCCACGCTGTCGGCGTCGTTCGACGTCACCGACACCTTCAGTCTCGGTGCCAGCTTCATCGCGCAGAAGACCAGCGCCGAGCTGACCAGCGCGGTCAATTTCAATGCCGTGGGCCTGGGCATCCAGCAGGGCATCGGGGCGCAGACCGCTGCCGGCGTCGCGCAGATCCAGGCGGCCATCGCGGCCGGCCAGATCTCGCAGGTGCAGGGCGCCGCGATGATCCAGGCGGCCGTGCAGCAGGGCCAGGCTGCCGCGGCCGGCGTGGCGGCGGTGACGCCTCCGGGCGTGGATGGCTATGCGCGCATCAAGGGCGACGACTGGGGCTACGGCTGGCAGTTGGGTGGTTACTGGAAACTGACGCCGAACGACAAGCTGGCGCTGAACTACCGCTCCAAGATCAGCCATCGCCTGCAGGGTACCGGCAACTTCACCACCACGCCGGGCTATGACCTGCTGCTCACCAACCCGGCGCTGGCCAGCTCGATTCCGCCGTTCTCCCACACCACCGGCACGGCCGACTTCACCACGCCCGCCGTGGCCAGCGTGAGCTACTGGCACCAGGCGGAGAAGTTCGGCCTCGGCCTCGATGTCGCGTACACCAAGTGGGACGTGTTCAAGAACCTGACGGTGAACTACGGCAACTCGCAGCCGCAGACCTCGGAACCGTACAACTGGCGCAACACCGTCTACGCCTCGATCGGCGGCGACTACTACCTCAACGACAAGCTGACCCTGCGCGGCGGCATCGCGGTCGACAGCAGCCCGACCTACCTGGCCACCCGCAGCCCGCGCGTGCCCGATTCGACCCGCAAGATGGCCAGCGTCGGCATCGGCTACAAGGCCAGCGAGCATTTCGAGATCAATGCCTCGTACGCGCACATCTTCGTCAACAACGCGCACGTCGACAATACCAACAGCACGGGCGACACGCTGAAGGGCAACTTCGACGACTACGGCAACCTGCTGAGCTTGTCGGCGCAGTACAAGTTCTGACGGCCGACCTGCGGTAACCGTGCATTGAAACCTCCCCGCTCCGGCGGGGAGGTTTTTTTGTGCGCGGGGAATCTCAACCGCGGCGCAGCAGCAGGGCGAGCATGCGCCGGAAGCGTGCGCCGTAGGGCGGATTGAGCAGGCCGGCGCCGTTGAAGCGGGCCTGGCGGAACACCGGCTTCAGGTGCGAGAACGTGCGGAAGCCGGCCTCGCCGTGATAGCCGCCCATGCCGGACGCACCGACGCCGCCGAACGGCAGGTCGTGCTGGGCGATGTGGTAGAGCGTGTCGTTGACGCTGACACCGCCGGCGTGGGTACGCGCCAGCACCCGGTCGATGCGGGCCTGATCGTGTTCGAACAAGTACAGCGCCAGCGGGTGCGGACGGGCGGCGACATAGGCGATGGCGTCGTCCAGCGAATCGTACGGCAGCAGCGGCAGCAGCGGGCCGAAGATCTCCTCGCGCATCACCGCCATGCCGCCGTCGACGTCGGTCAGCAACTGCGGCGGCAGCAGCCGGCGCGCCGGATCTTCCGTCGCCTCGCCGAGCGGATGCACGCGCGCGCCGGCGGCCAGCGCGTCGTCGCGCAGCGCCGCAAGGCGCCGGTACTGGCGGTCGGAGACGATGCTGGCGTACTGCGTGTTCTGGCCCAGCCGCGGATACATCCGCGCCATCGCCTTGCCGGCGAGGTCGATGAATTCCGCCATCCGCGCGCGCGGCAGCAGCACGTAGTCCGGTGCGATGCAGGTCTGCCCGGCATTGACCAGCTTGCCGAACACGATGCGTTCCACCGCGTGTTCGAAGCGCGCGCCGGGGCCGATGATCGCCGGCGACTTGCCGCCCAGCTCCAGCGTCACCGGGGTGAGGTTGGCCGCGGCTGCACGCATCACGTGGTGGCCGACCGCGGTGGAGCCGGTGAACAGCAGGTGGTCGAACGGCAGCGCGGCGAACGCCTGCGCCACCGCGGCGTCGCCGGTCACCACCCGCACCTCGTCGGGCTGGAAGTAGCGTGCCGCCTGCTCGGCGAACAGCGCGGAGAAGCGCGGCGTGAACTCGCTCATCTTCAGCATGGCGCGATTGCCGGCGACCAGCGCGTCGACCAGCGGACCGACGGCCAGGTACAGCGGGTAGTTCCACGGCACGATGATGCCGACCACGCCGCGCGGCTGCGGCCGCAGTTCGGTGCGCGCGGGCAGGAACAGCCAGTCGGCGAGGCGCCGCCGCGGCTTCATCCAGCGCCGGCCGTGGCCGAGCGCGTGACGGATCGCCGACAGGCTGGGGAAAATCTCCAGCAAGTCCGTCTCCTCGGCCGGGCGCTGGCCGAAGTCGGCATGGATTGCCGCGGCGAAGGCTTCGCGCTGCTCGCGCAGCATCGTTTCCAGCGCGCGCAGGCGCGTCGCGCGCTGTGCCCAGGTCGGCATCGGGTCGCGCGCCTGCGCGTCGCGCAGGCATTGCAGGTCGGCGGTCAGCGGATTGCTGTCGGTCATGGGGCTCTCAGAATTTCGCACGCAGCTCCACGCCCACCATGCGCGGCGGCGTGATGCTGGCGTACGGGGTGCCGAACACGCTGGCGGAGATGTTGCTCACCCCCGTAACGTAGCGCTTGTCGAACACGTTGTTGGCATAGACCGCGACGCCCCAGTGATCGTTCGCCGAACTCCAGTCCAGCCGCGCATCGGTGCGTTGCTGGCTGCTGCCGGTGCTGAAGTTCGGGCTGATCTGGCAGGTGCCCTGCAACTGCGAGTCGCGGTTGCAGCGCGATTCGCCGCGGAACGCATGATTGAGGTTGAACGCAAGGTCGCCGCCAGCCACCGCATGCCACGTGTAGCCGAGGCTGGCGGCGAAGGAGAACTTCGGTTCGCCGGTGGGCTGGCCCGACAGGTCGACGCCGGAGGCCGCCACGGCCTTGCTGTAGGTGGCGTCGATATAGGCGCCGGTGAAGCCCAGCTGCAGGTCGGTCAGCGGCTGCCACTGCAGTTCCAGTTCCGCCCCGCGCGCTTCCTGGTCGGTGCTGTTGACCAGGTAGCGCGGCACGCCGGAGCCGGCGGTGTTCGGATCCAGGGTCAGCGACTGGCGGTTGCTGTACTTGTAGTGGTAGACCGAACCGTTGAGCAGCAGGTGCTGTTCGGGGAACACCGTCTTCAGGCCGGCCTCGTAGTTCCACACCTTCTCCGGCTCGAAGCGCGAGCCCACCTGCACGCTGTTGTAGCCGCCGGCCTTGTAGCCCTTGGTGACCGAGACGTAGCCCATCACGTCCGGGGTGAACTTGTAGTCGAGTACGGCGCGCGGGCTGAAGTCGCTCCAGCTGTCGTCGAACTGCACCGGGATGCCGATCGCGTCGGTGAAGATGATGTTGCCGCCGAACGCGGCCAGCGCGTACTGCGCCTCGGGCGGCAGCATGTCGATGACGCCGGCCTGCGCCAGACCCGCGATGGTGGCATCGAACTCGTCGGCGCGGCGCGGCATGTTGTACCAGGAGAAGGCCTTCTGGTCGCGCGTGTAGCGGATGCCGGTGGTGAGGTTGAGCCGGTCGTTGAGGTGCCAGATCACGTCGCCGAACGCGGCGTAGGCCTTGAAGCGGCCGGTGTTGCTGATCGCCTCGTGCCACGGGTCGCCGAGCAGGGTGTACGGCAGGCCCATCGCGGCCAGGCCGTTGCTGATGTCGGTCAGCGGATGGCCCACGCCCATCACGTTGCCGGCGAGGGTGTCGATGCTGTCGGTGAACACGTTGGTCTGGCTGGTCTGGCGCGCGCGCTCGTCGTAATAGCTGGCTCCGGCCACCCAGTCGGTCAGGTCGTTGCTGCCGCTGAACTTGAATTCCTGGTACCAGCTCGCGTTGTGCTCGAGGTTGGCGGTGTCCAGGTAGCTGACGATGTGGTTGGTGCCGTCGTAGTCGCCGCGGTTCTCGGTGTCGAAGCGGCGCCAGGCGGTGGTCGAGATCAGGCTGCCCCAGGCGAACGAGTGGTCCACGCTCAGCGTGGCGCCGTCGAACTTGCGTTTCTCCACCGCGCCGACCGCGTCGTTGTAGAGCGGCGCGTGCAACGGGTTCAGGTAGCTCGCCGGATCGGGCGGGTACGGCGGGCGCTGCTGCGGATCGTTCGACAACGGGATCAGGCCGATCGCCGGCTTCGGCAGCTGCTTGAGGTTCTCGAGATCCCACGACAGCAGCACGCGGGTGTTGTCGGAGAGATTCCAGCGCCATACCGTGCGGGTGCCGAAATCGTGGTCGCCGCCGTAGCGCTGGCCGCTGGCGGCGTCCTTGATCCAGCCGTCGCTGCGGTTGCTGTAGCTGCTGAAGCGCAGCGCCATGTCGTCGTTGAGCGGCACGTTGACCAGGCCGTCCAGGTACTGCCGGCCATAGTTGCCCACGCGGGCGCGCACGCGGCCCTCGAAATGGTCGCTCGGCTCGTTGGTGATGATCGAGATCGCGCCGGCCGCCGCATTGCGGCCGAACAGGGTGCCCTGCGGGCCCTTCAGCACCTCGATCCGCTGGATGTCGTTGAACGCGAGCAGGGCCGCGCCGGAGCGCGCCGAATAGACGCCGTCGATGTACACGCCCACGGCCGATTCGGTGCCGATGCCGAAGTCGTCGGTGCTGATGCCGCGCAATTGATAACTGGGCTGGGTCGGCTGATCGCCGCCGACGACCAGGCCGGGCACGAACAGGCTCATCTTGCTCAGGTCGGTGGCGGCCAGCATGTCGACCTGCCTGGCGGTGACGATCTGCAGCGGGATCGGTACCTCCTGCATCTCCTGCGAGCGGCTCTGCGCAGTCACCGTGATCTTGCCGAGCTGGGTGACGCCCTTGGCCGGATCGTTCGCCGGCTGCTGTTCGCCGGCATCCTGCGGCGGCGCGTCGGCGCCGAACGCGAGCAGTGGGCCGCCCAGCAACAGCAGGGCGGTGCCGCCGAACAACAGCCGGCGCAGGCTGATCGAAAGTGGACGTTGACGCATGCTCATTCGGTGCTCTCCCCTTGCATCGGATCGTGCGGCTGCGGGCAGTCGCGCGCAGGTGTCATGTGCGGAATCAGCGGATCGCCACGCAGCTCCCCGGCTGCGCCGCGATCCACGCCTTGATCAATGCCACGCCTTCGCGGTGCACGGTGCTGCGGCCGAGCTCCGGCATCATCACGCCCGGCTCCTTCGACGACAGCCGGTACGGCAGGATCGACTCGTCCGGCTGGCCCGGCACGATGTCGAAGAAGTGGTCGCCGGTGCCCTGGCCGGCCGCGGTCGGCGGCTTGCAGATGCCGAGATGGCGGTCTTCCGGCGTGCCGACGTCGAGCGTGAGTCCGGTGGTGTTCGCCGCGCCGTTCGCGTTGTGGCAGTGGCCGCAGTTGATGTCGAGGTAGGCGCGCGCACGCGCGTCCAGCGTAGCGTGGGTGTCTTCCCAGTTCGCGTCGCGCGGCACCTCGGTCAGGGCCGGAAGGCCGCTGAGGTAGCCGAGCCTGGCCAGATGTTCGAGCTGGTTCGCGCTGCCATCGGCGTAGTGGTAGTCCTTGTTGATGTGGCGCGCCTTCGGGCCGATCGGGTGCACCTTGCGGTCGATCCAGTCCTGTGCGTGGCAGCTCTGGCACTGGCTCTCGTCGGGCACCACGTAGTTGAAGTCCTCGCGCGCGTTGTCCGCGCCGACCAGGGTCAGCGGCAGCACCGCGCCGGTGCGCGCCAGGGTGGCTTCGGTCTGTGCGTCGTTCCACACGTACGGGATCGCGGCCCAGCCATCCTTGCGGTGCACCAGGATGCGCGTCTCGATCAGGCGTACGTTCGCCAAGTCGAGTCCCTGGCCGGCGAAGTCGCGCGAGTAGTCGTCGTTGCGTGCCACGTCGCCGAACTTTCCATCGGCCGCGCGCGGGTAATAGAACGTCTTGCTGATCACCGTGCCGACCGGGAAGTCCAGCGTGTCGGTGGGGTGGTACTTCGCCGTCGTGCCCTTCGGCATCCACACCGTGCGCAGCTTGTGCGCGTAGTCGGTGAACAGCGGTGTGTTGAGGTCGTACGGCACCACGCCGTCGTTGAGTTGCAGCTTGCCGTCGTGCACCTCGACCACGTGCCAGTCGCTTAGCTTCGGCGGGCGGCCGTCGGCGTGGAACGCCACCGGCGGCATGCCGCGTTGGCAGCCGGCCAGCAGCAACAGGGCGAGCAAGGGCCATGCGTGTCGTGCGGACTGCATTACCCTCATGCCTTCGGTTCCGGGTCCAGCACCACCGGCGGCAGCTTGGGCAGCGTGCACTGGTACGGCTTCATGTCGGTGCCGGGGTTCTTGTAGTCGTGCGGGCCGTCGGCGTTGATCACGCCGTTGACGTCCTGGATGCATATGCGGTCGTTCGCCGGTGGCAGGCCGTCGACTAGGCTCTTCGGATCGACGTAGCCGTCCCACAGCACGTCCGGGAAGTGGCCGGTGAGGCCGTACATCGCGGTTTTCAGCGTCTTCAGCTTGAGCCCGTCCGGCGAATCGCCGCCGCCCTTGAGCCGGTTGCCGTAGATGAAGATGCCCTTCGGGTAGGGGTTGTAGCTCGGCGCCACGCCGCGGGTGTTGTAGTAGTTGGTGGAGAAGTAGCTGGCCACGATCAGGTTGGCGGTCTTGTTGTCGGCGATGTCGTTGTCGAAGATCTCAACCTTGTCGTTGGAATTCACCACCACGCCGGAGCCTGCCGGCACACTGGCCACCGCGGCGCCCTTGGCGGCGAAGTTGCCGGTGTTGTTCGCGTACACCTTGTTCTTGAACACGCGGGTGCTGTGGCCTTCCTGCGACAGGTTCGGCATGTTGAACACCAGGATGCCGCCGGTGTTGTTGGTGGCGGTGTTGCCGTAGACGTCGGCGTGCACCGAGTTCTCGATCTCCACGCCGGCCACGTTGTACTCGGCGCGGTTGTTGCGCACGATGATGTTGTCAGACTGGCCCACGTAGATGCCGGCGTCGGAGGCGCCGATCACCACCGAATTCTCGATCAGCACGTTGTGCGTCTTCACCGGGTACAGGCCGTAGGCACCGTTGGTGGTCTTGGGGCCGCCGGTCCATTCCACGCGCACGCCGCGGATGGTGATGTTCCTGCCCTGGTTGATCTTCAGCGCGTCGCCCTTGGTGTCTTCCAGCGCGAGGTTCTCGATGGTGAAGTCGCTGGCGTTCACCAGCAGGCCTTCCGGCCCCACCACCTGGCCCTTGAACGACAGCACGGTCTTGTCCATGCCGGCGCCGCGGAGGGTGACGCCGTCGGTGCGCAGGCTGAGGCCGCGCTTGAGCGCGTAGTGCCCAGCCGGGATCTCGATCACGCTGCCGGGCCTGGCGTCCAGAAGCTGCTCCTGCAGTTTTGCCTCGAAACCGGCGTCGGTCGCGTTCTGCGGTGCCGGTTCGGATTTGCCGCAACCGGCGAGCGCGGCGGCGATGGCCACGCTGATGAACAGCTTGCGCATGATCTTTGGACTCCCCATTCGGATCGGATGCCGCGAATGGGTCCACTGTCCCTCAATCCACCACCAAGGGGGAGGGCAAAACGGCCAAGGGTTGGGGGGCAAAACGGCCAGAAGGGCGAAATCGGCCCGTCAGGCGGTGGCGCGGCGGGCGTCCTGTGGCGGCATGCCGGTCCAGCGCTTGAACGCGCGGCGGAACTCGCGCGGGTCGCTGAAGCCGACCTCGTTGCCGACCTGGGCCACGCTCAGCGTGCCGGCCTGCAGCAGTTGCAGCGCGCGTTCGGCGCGCACGCGGTCGTGGATTTCGCGGAAGATGCGCCCGCTCTCGGCCAACTTGCGCCGCAGCGATCGCTCGCTGAGGTTGAGCGTGCGCGCCACATCGTTGAGCTTCGGCTGCTGCGGCAGCTGGCTGCGCAGCAGCCGTTCCACGGCGGCGACGATTTCCTGGTGCGGCTCGCCGCCGTCCGGGGTCCGTTGCTGCGCGCACAACGCCAGCGCCTGCTTCGCGGTGAGCGGGTTGTAGCCGGGCAGCGGACGGGCCAGCCACTGGGCATCGAGGACCAGCCGGTTGCGTGTCGCGCCGAAGCGCACCGCGCACTCGAACAGCGTGGCGTACTCGGCGGCATAGGCCGGTTGCGGATAGGCGAGTTCGACGCGCAGCGGGCGCAGTTCCGGCCCGACCAGTTCGCGCGCGATCATCAGGCAGCTGGCGAACAGTTCCTCGCAGAAGAACGGCATCAGTTCGGTGTCGCCGAAGCGCGGCCATGCCACCAGCGCCACCTCGCGCTCGCCGACCGGCTCGACGCCCACGTCGAGCAGGCAGCCGCAGATCTTGTGATGGGCGATGCCGGCGAACATCGCGTCGCCCAGCGTGCGCGAGGTCATCATCGCCAGGCCGAGCAGGCCGAAACCGCCGATGGTGCCCTCGCGGCCGATGCGCAAGCCCGCATCGGGTACGTCCAGCGCCTGCAGCGCGCGGCGCACGAAGCTGCCGGCCTGACGATACGACACGCGCAGCGCGGGGTCGGCGATCTGCGCGCGGTTCAGCGCCAGTCCGGCGAACCAGGGGCGGCTGTCGATGCCGCGCGCATCCGCCAATTGCACCAGGTACAGCAGCTTGTTCGGCGGGAACTCGGCCGCGGTGTAACGCGGGTCGTCGCTCGCCAGCGACGCGCCGGCGGCAGGTGGTGGGCCGATCATGCCGGCGGGACGTGCCATGTTGCGAATGCTCCGACGTAGCTCGGCTGGCACAGGCCAGCGACAAGGGGTTTCTATAGCATGCGTGCACGCCGTGCCGTTTGCGCGCCGCACAACATCCGCGTCGCCCGCGCTGGAGGACACACGCATGCAGCAGCACATTCGACGCCGGAGGCCGTGCCGCTTCGGCCTGATCCTGGCCGCCGCCGTGGTTCTCGTTGGCTGTGCGGACGGCGAGGAGCCGGCATCATCGGCTGCCGGCAGCGCGAAGGAACCGGTCGGTTATCTGGCGCCGGCGCAGCGGCCGCGGACCACCGGCGTGCTGCCGCCCGCACCGCAAGCCGGCTCCGCCCGCTACGAAGCGGATCGGCAGATCTTCAAGGCCACCCGCCAACTGCAAGGCACACCGCGCTGGACGCTGGCGACCAGCGATGCGGACGGCGCCACGCCGGCGATGCTGCGCGGCTTCAGCTGTGCCGTCGGTGTGCCGCTGGATGCGGCGCAACTGCCGCGACTGGTGAACCTGCTCGACCGCGCCGGCGCGGATGCGGACCACGTCAACACGCCGGTGAAGCAGGCGAACCGGCGCCAGCGTCCGTTCCAGATCGACGACGGCGCGGTCTGCCAGTCGAAGCCGCAGCTGGCGAAAAGCTTCGACTATCCGTCCGGCCAGGCCGCGCTGGGCTGGACGATCGGCCTGATCCTGGCCGAGCTGGCGCCGGACCGCGCCACCGACATCGACCTGCGCGCCCGCGCCTACGCCGACAGCCGGGTGGTCTGCGGCGCGCACAACTACAGCGCGATCGAGGCCGGCGCGATGAACGCCGCGATCGTGGTGGCGGCGCTGCATGCGTCGTCGACGTTCCGGCAAGACGCGGAATCGGCGCGGCGCGAGCTGGCCGCGTATCGCCAGTCGGCGGCAACCATGGATGCCGGGCAGTGCATGGCGGAGAAGGCGCTTATCAGCACCACGCCTTACTGATCGAAGCCGCGTGCCGTGGCGCCGGTCGCGTCACGGCACGGGCTGGCCAACTTACTCGCCGATCGTCAGCAGCGAGGCGTTGCCGCCGGCCGCGGTAGTGTTGATGGTGAGCGTGCGTTCGCCGGCGAAGCGCAGCAGGTAGTGCGGGCCGCCGGCCTTGGGGCCGGTGCCGGACAGGTTCTCGCCGCCGAACGGCTGCACGCCGACCACCGCGCCGATCTGGTTGCGGTTGACGTAGCAGTTGCCGACGCGCGCGTGGCTGGCGATGTACTCGACGGTGTCGTCGATGCGACTGTGCACGCCCAGGGTGAGGCCGTAGCCGGTGGCGTTGATCTGCTCGACCACGCGGGCCAGCTCGCTGCCCTTCCAGCGGACGATGTGCAGCACCGGGCCGAACACTTCGCGGGTCAGCGTGGTCAGCGAGGGGATTTCGTAGGCGCGCGGAGCGAAGAACGTGCCGTGCGCCGTGGTCGCCGGGTCCAGCGTGACTTCGCCGATCTTCTTCGCTTCGGCATCCATGCGTGCGGCGTGGTCGGTGAGGATCTTCAGCGCATCCGCGTCGATCACCGGGCCCACATCGGTGGACAGCTGGCCGGGGTCGCCAACCTTCAGCTCGGCCATCGCGCCGGTGAGCATCGTGCAGACCTTGTCGGCGATGTCTTCCTGCACGAACAGCACGCGCGCGGCGGAGCAGCGCTGGCCGGCGGACTGGAACGCCGAGGCGATCACGTCCTTGACGATCTGCTCGGGCAGGGCGGAGGAGTCGGCGATCATGGCGTTCTGCCCGCCGGTTTCGGCGATCAGCGCAGCGATCGGCGCGTTGCGCGCGGCGAGCGCGCGGTTGATCGCCCAGGCGGTGTCGGTGGAGCCGGTGAAGGCGACGCCGGCCACGCGCGGGTCCCGGGTCAGCGCGGCGCCGACGGTGGCGCCGTCGCCGGGCAGGTACTGCAGCACGTCGAGCGGGATGCCGGCGTCATGCAGCAGCTTCACCGCGGCATGGCCGATCAGCGAGGTCTGCTCGGCTGGCTTGGCGATCACGCTGTTGCCGGCGGCCAGCGCGGCGCTGACCTGGCCCAGGAAGATCGCCAGCGGGAAGTTCCACGGGCTGATGCAGACGAACACGCCGCGGCCGTTGAGGAACAGCTGGTTGCTCTCGCCGGTGGGGCCGGGCAACTGCTCCGGCTGGCCGAACAGGCGGCGCGACATGGTCGCGTAGTAGCGCAGGAAGTCGGCCGCCTCGCGGATCTCGGCGATTGCGTCGGGCAGGCTCTTGCCGGCTTCGCGCACGCACAATGCGATGAACTCGCCGCGGCGCGCTTCGAGCTGCTCGGCGGCGTGTTCGAGGATCGCGGCGCGGCTGGCGGCGGGCAGGCGATCCCAGCCGGGCTGGGCGGCGACCGCGTTGCCCAGCGCCTTGTCGACGGTGGCGCTGTCGGCGCTGACATAGCTGCCGACGGTCTGGCGGCGGTCGGCCGGGTTGGTCACCTGCACGGTCGGGCCGTTGGCTGTCGCGCCGGGTACCAGCGGGCCGGCGGTCCACGGGCCGGCGTTGGCGCTGACCGCGTCGGCCATCGCCTTCAGTTCGTTGTCGTTGGAGAAGTTGATGCCCATGGAGTTCTTCCGGAGTTCGCCGTACAGATTGACCGGCAGCGGGATGCGCGGGTGAGGGATCAAAGCGAAGGCACGCACCGTTTCGCACGGGTCGGCGACCAGTTCGCGCACCGGCAGGGTTTCGTCAACCACACGGTTGACGAAGCTGGTGTTGGCGCCGTTCTCGAGCAGGCGGCGCACCAGGTACGGCAGCAGGTCTTCGTGGGTGCCGACCGGCGCGTAGACGCGGCACGGCACGTCGAGGTTCTGTTTGCCGATCACTTCGCTGTACAGGTCGGTGCCCATGCCGTGCAGGCGCTGGTACTCGAAAGGCCGGCCGCGCGCGATGTGATGCACGGCGGCGATGGTGTGCGCATTGTGGGTGGCGAACTGCGGGTAGATCAGTTCGTTGCCGGCATCGAACAGCTTGCGCGCGCAGGCCAGGTAGGACACGTCGGTGTTCGGCTTGCGCGTGTACACCGGGTAGCCGGCCAGGCCGTTTTCCTGCGCGCGCTTGATTTCGGCGTCCCAGTAGGCGCCCTTCACCAGGCGCACGTACCAGCGACGATTTGCCGCACGTGCGGTCTCGATCAGCCAGTCGATCACGAACGGGGTGCGCTTGGAGTACGCCTGCACCACGATGCCCAGGCCGTTCCAGCCTTCGAGCGAGGGATGCGCGAAGACGTCGCCGAGGATGTCCAGCGACAGTTCGAGGCGATCGGCTTCCTCGGCGTCGACCGACAGCGCGATGCCGTTCTTCATGGCGAGCTGCGACAGTTCCAGCAGCTTCTCGGTGAGCTGGCGCCGCGCCAGTTCGCGCTTGGCCACCTCGTAGCGCGGGTGCAGCGCGGACAGCTTCACCGAGATCGACGGCGCGTCGGTGTGGTTGGCGAACGGGCCGCGTGCGCCGATCGCGGCGATCGCGTCGCGGTAGTCCTGCTGGTAGCGCTCGGCGGTTTCGCTGGTCAGCGCCGACTCGCCGAGCATGTCGTAGGAGTAGCGGTACACCGCGTATTCCTTCTTCGCGCAACGGTCCAGCGCCTCGTCGATGCTGCGGCCCATCACGAACTGGTGGCCCATGATGCGCATCGCCTGGCGCACCGCCAGGCGGATCGCCGGCTCGCCCGCGCGGCCGACCAGCCGCTTCAGCGCGCCGGTGACGTCGTGGCGGGTGTCCTCGGCGAGATTCACCAGGTGGCCGGTCAGCATCAGGCCCCAGGTCGAGGCGTTGACGAACAGCGATTCGCTCTGGCCCAGGTGCTTCTTCCAGTCCGCATCGCCGAGCTTGTCGCGGATCAGCTTGTCGGCGGTGGCCTTGTCGGGGATGCGCAACAGCGCCTCGGCCACGCACATCAGCAGCACGCCCTCCTCGGAAGACAGGTCGTACTGGCGCATGAAGGATTCGACCGCGCTCTGGTCCTTGGCGCGTACGCGTACGCGTGAAACCAGGCCGGCGGCGAGGTCGATCACCTGCTCGCGCTCGGTCGCGGGCAGAGTGGCCTGGGCGAGCAGGTCGTTGACCGCTTCGGTCTCGTCGCGCAGCCAGGCGGCGGTGATGCGCGCGCGCGCGGGCGTGCTGTCGACGGGGAGTTCGGGGCTGAGAATGGGCTGGGTCACGGGTCTATCGCAAAGATCCGCGGATGCGGAGGTAAACGTGGAATTGTACGCGTGCCGTGCGATTCGCGGGAGCCGGGGCGCCGTCGAAAGGCGGTTCGGCGGCGTAGCCTGATCGCTTGATCCAGGTCAAGCCGGTGCGACATTCTTGCCCGTTGCGCCGCCGCGGCCTATCATTCCGGCGTTCCAGGCACGCCGGATCCCCATGATCGTGCTTCGACCAGCTACCGCCGGCTTGCCTCGCGTGACGATGTGGCTCAAGCCCAATCGCGCGCTCAGCCGGCGCGGTCTGCGTCGACTGATCGTGGTTCTGGTAGCGCTGGTGCTGATGACGGCTGGACTGGGTGCGTGGCAGGGGAATGTGTTCGCTCCGCTGTTTGCCCTGGTGGAATCCGCCGCCGTGGCCATCGCCTTGAGCGTGGCCTGGCGGGCCGGCGACCGTAGTGAGCGCATCACCCTCGACGCTTCGTCGCTGGAGGTGCAATCCCTGCCGGGCCGGCGCCGCATGCGTTTCCAGTCGTACTGGGTGCGCGTGCTGCTGGAGCCGGGCAACGGGCGCCAGCGCCTGCTGCTGTCATCGCACGGACGCGAACTGGAGATCGGCGTTTTCCTGGCGGATCAGGAGCGCGTCGAGCTGTCGAAGAAACTCATGGTGTTGCTGGCCGACTTCAACCAGCCACGCAAGTAGGTTCAACAAAGGTGCAAGACATGACATCTGGCGGCATCAGGCGATCATTCACGGCAGCGGCGGCTCTCGCCCTTGCGTCGTTCGGCAGCGTGGCCCTGGCCGCCCCCGGTCCGTGGCAGCTGAACATGGAGCGCGGCGCGAGCACCTGGTCGCAGGTGCCGTACCACCTCAACAACATTTCGCTGGCCGTGTGCACCGTGATCGGCGTGCTGGTGTTCGGCGCGATGTTCGTCGCGATGTTCCGCTTCCGCAAATCGCGTGGCGCGGTGGCCGAGAAGTGGTCGCACAACACCACGGTGGAAGTGATCTGGACCACCATCCCGGTGCTGATCCTGATCACCCTGGCCTACCTGGCCACCGGTGGCCTCACCACCTGGGCCGACACCACCGGTTCGCAGATGACCGTCAAGGTCACCGGTTACCAGTGGAAGTGGCGCTACGACTATGTCGACTACATGGGCAAGTCGATCGACAAGGTCGGCTTCATGTCCAAGCTCGATTCGCAGAGCGACCAGACCCGCCAGCTCGGCTCGGGCATGGATCCGTTCGCGGTCAAGGTCGGCGACGAAAGCACCTACCTGCTGAACGTCGACAAGCCGCTGGTGGTGCCGGTCGACACCAAGATCCGCTTCGTGATCACCAGCGGCGACGTGATCCATTCCTGGTGGGTGCCGGCCACCGGCTGGAAGATCGACGCGATCCCCGGAATCATCAACGCGGCGTGGGCCAACTTCACTGCGCCCGGCACCTACCGCGGCCAGTGCGCCGAGCTGTGCGGCCAGGATCACGGCTTCATGCCGATCGTGGTGGTGGTCAAGTCCAAGGCGGATTTCGCCAAGTGGCTGGCCGAGCAGGAGGCGCAGTCCGCCGCGCCCGCTGCGGCACCACCGCAAACCGCGCAGGTCGCCGCTCCGGTAGCCGGCAAGCAGGGCTGATCCCTCCTCGTCCGCGGCCATTCCAGGCACACGTTTTTTCGCAGTCGCATTCAATATTTCAGGTTAGAGGTGCAAGGCCATGTCCTACGCAGCCACCCATGATCAGCACGACGATCACCACGGCGCGCCGAAAGGTTTCTTCCAGCGCTGGTGCATGTCCACCAACCACAAGGACATCGGCACGCTGTATCTGGTCTTCGCGCTGACGATGTTCTTCATCGGCGGCAGCTTTGCGATGATGATCCGTGCCGAGCTGTTCAAGCCCGGCATGCAGCTGATGGAGCCGTACTTCTTCAACGAGCTCACCACCATGCATGCGCTGGTGATGATCTTCGGCGCGATCATGCCGGCCTTCGTCGGCCTGGGTAACTGGATGATCCCGCTGATGGTCGGCGCGCCGGACATGGCGTTGCCGCGCATGAACAACCTGTCGTTCTGGATCCTGCCCTTCGCGTTCCTGCTGATGCTGTCCACGCTGTTTCTGCCCGGCGGCGGCCCGGCCGGCGGCTGGACGATGTATCCGCCGCTGGCGCTGCAGAGCGATTCGCTGGCCTACGTGGTGTTCGCGATCCACCTGATGGGCATCAGCTCGATCATGGGCGCGATCAACATCATCGCCACCATTCTCAACATGCGCGCGCCCGGCATGGATCTGCTGAAGATGCCGGTGTTCGTGTGGAGCTGGCTGATCACCGCGTTCCTGCTGATCGCCGTGATGCCGGTGCTGGCCGGCGCGGTGACCATGCTGCTCACCGACAAGTACTTCGGCACCAACTTCTTCAACCCGGGCGGTGGCGGCGACCCCGTCCTGTACCAGCACATCTTCTGGTTCTTCGGTCATCCCGAGGTCTACATCATGATCTTGCCGGCGTTCGGCATCATCTCGGAAGTGGTGCCGACCTTCGCACGCAAGCCGATCTTCGGCTACAAGGCGATGGTGTTCGCCATCGCCTGCATCGCGTTCCTGTCGTTCATCGTGTGGGCGCACCACATGTTCGCGGTGGGCCTGCCGCTGGGCGCCGAGATCTTCTTCATGTACGCCACCATGCTGATCTCGGTGCCGACCGGCGTGAAGGTGTTCAACTGGGTCGCCACCATGTGGGGCGGTTCGATGACGTTCGAGACGCCGATGCTGTTCTCGCTGGCGTTCATCATCCTGTTCACCATCGGCGGCTTCTCCGGCCTGATGCTGGCGCTGGTGCCGGCCGACTTCCAGTACCACGACACCTACTTCGTGGTGGCGCATTTCCACTACGTGCTGGTGACCGGTGCGCTGTTCGCGATCATCTCGGCCGCCTACTACTGGCTGCCGAAGTGGACCGGCAACATGTACAGCGAGTTCTGGGGCAAGGTGCATTTCTGGAACAGCGTGATCTGGGTCAACGTGCTGTTCTTCCCGCAGCACTTCCTGGGCCTGGCCGGCATGCCGCGCCGCATCCCCGACTACAACGTGGCATTCGCCAACTTCAACATGATCAGCTCGATCGGCGGCTTCCTGTTCGGCGCCACCCAGCTGATCTTCATCGGCGTGCTGATCCACTGCGCGTTCTTCTCGAAGAGGAAGGCCACCGACCGCGTGTGGGAAGGCGCCAAGGGCCTGGAGTGGACGGTGCCGTCGCCGGCGCCGCACCACACCTTCGAAGTGCCGCCGGTGATCCACGACGACGAACTGGCGCACGGCCACGTGAACGATTGATCATTGCCGCGACATCCCGGCCGCGCATGGCCGGGGTGGTCGCAACAGGACGACCCGGATCATGACGCAACAGACGAATCACCCCGCAACCGACGGCGACGACGATCGCCGCAAGGGCGTGCGGCGCACCGTGACGGTGCTGGTCGCGATCGTGCTGTTCTTCTTCCTGATCTCGTTCGTGCAGATAGTGTTGATGAAGTAGCAATACATGTTTTTCCAACCGGTCGGGTTCGACGACCGGCATGCAGTTCCCCGGGCGGCATGACGGGGCAAAAGTCATCAAGAGAAATCCACGGGGTTACACCATGGGTCAGCAGCACGACGCTTACTTCGTACCGGCCAAGAGCTCCTGGCCGATTGTGGCCGCAGTGGTCATGTTCATCACCGTGTTCGGTGCCGCGCACTGGCTGAACGCGGAGCCCGGTGAGGCCGGCTTCGGCAAGACCGTGCTGACCATCGGCGTGCTCGGCGTGCTGGGCATGTTCTTCGGCTGGTTCCGCTCGGTAATCAACGAATCGCTCGCCGGCAGCTACAACCACCAGGTGGACACCTCGTTCCGCATGGGCATGATGTGGTTCATCTTCTCCGAGGTGATGTTCTTCGGCGCATTCTTCGGCGCGCTGTTCTACATCCGCATGTTCTCGGTGCCGTGGCTGGGCGGCCATGGCCATGGCGTGCTGACCCACGAGTTCCTGTGGAGCGACTACACCGCCGCCTGGGGCGCCAATGGCGGCAACGGTCCGGAGCAGGCCGGCGGCGCGTTCCGTACCGTGCCGGCGTGGGGCCTGCCGCTGCTGAACACGCTGATCCTGCTCAGCTCCAGCGTCACCGTGACGATCGCGCACCATGCGCTGCGTGCCGGCCACCGCGGCAAGATCCTGCTGTTCCTGGGCCTGACCGTGCTGCTGGGCGCGACCTTCCTGTACTTCCAGGCGCACGAGTACATGGAGGCGTACAAGGAACTGAACCTGACCTTGCACAGCGGCGTCTACGGTTCGACCTTCTTCCTGCTGACCGGCTTCCACGGCCTGCATGTGACCCTGGGCACGATCATGCTGGCGGTGATCTGGCTGCGCGTGCTGAAGGGGCACTTCAACAAGGATCATCACTTCGGTTTCGAGGCGGTGGCCTGGTACTGGCATTTCGTCGACGTGGTCTGGCTCGGCCTGTTCATGTTCGTCTATATTCTTTGACGCGAGGTCCGTCTCGCGAGGAGCAGGACCGGCCGTCTGGGCCGGACTCTTCACAAGAGCCGCGCGACTCACGGAAATCACGGCGTGATCTGCAACAAGAAAGCCCGCCATTGGCGGGCTTTCTTGTTGCAGGCGCATCCATCTCGAACGTCAGTGGCGGAGACTACCCGCGCCGCGCGATTTGTCGCGGACGGGGCGCCGCGACGGCACAGCCGCTACAATCACTGGCCGACGTCGTGCGGATGCAGCCAACCCATCCAGATGCCGAACGCGACCATGGCGATGAACAGCAGCGACAGGCCGATGCGGCGGGTCAGCGCCCACACCGTGCGCTTGTCGTCGTCCTTGTCGGTCATCATGAAGTACAGCGCCTGGCCGAGGCTGAAGATCACCAACAGCAGCAACCCCACCAGCACGTATTTGTAGACGGTTTCCACGTGATTGATCCGATCCAGTTCGACATGGTCAGTATAACGGCCGCTGGCAGGCGCCCGGCGTGAACGGGTTTCGCCGTCCTTCGTGGTGGGCACTACTGCTGACCGTGGCCGGAGCCTTGCTGTTCGTGCGTTTGGGCGTCTGGCAACTGCACCGTGCCGACTTCAAGGAGGCACTTCTGCGGCGGTATGCCGCATCGGCAGGCGCGCCGCTGCAGGACTTCGCCAAGGTTGCCGAAACGCCGCCGGCCGACGGTTTTCCGCGGGTGCAGGTGAGCGGCCGCTACCTCACCGATCGGCTGTACCTGCTGGACAACCCGAAGCACGATGGCCGCGGTGGCGTGGAAGTGTTCGCACCGCTGGCGCTGGCCGGCCATCCGCAATTGCTGCTGGTCGATCTGGGCTTCCTGCCAGGCAACGGCAACGGCAAGACCCCGCAGCTGCCACCGTTGCCCACGGGCGAGGTCAGCCTGCAAGGACTGTACGTACCGCCACCGCCGGTCGGCTTCGAGATGGGCGGAAACGCATTGGCGCGGCAGACCCGGTGGCCGAAGACCGGCATCTTCCTGGACCCGGCGGAAGTCGCCCGTGACCTCGGCCACCCGCTGTACCCGCGACTGCTGGCGCTGGATCCCGATCCGGCCGCGATCTACGAGCGCGTGCACACCCTCGATTTCTCCTCGATGCCGCCGGCGCGGCATCGGGCCTATGCGTTCCAGTGGTTCACCTTTGCGCTCGCCGCGGTGGTGATCCTGCTGGTCGTGCATCGCAAGCGCAAGCCGCGCCAATCCCGATCCGATGAAGGTTGATGAATCCGATGAAGCCCGCTGATCCCGCCGCCGTGCGCAAGAGCCGGATATTCCTGCTGCTGATCGCGCTGGTGTTCGCCGCGCCGATGATCGTCGCCGGCCTGCTCAGCTGGAGCGGCTGGCAGCCCGGCACCAAGGGCAACGGCGAGCCGATCCTGCCGCAGCGCAATTTCGTCGACGAACAGCTGCGTGTGGAGCTGGCCAATGGCCAGCCCTACGCCTGGCGCGACAGCGAGCCGCGGCTGACCCTGGTGGCGCTGGCCGGCCCCGACTGCGCCGCGCAATGCCTGTCGACGCTGACCAAGATGGCGGCCGCACGGGTCACGCTCAATCGCAACCAGTCGCGTTTGCGCCTGCTGTACCTGGGCGCACCACCGGTGAATGACGCCGGTGCCGGCATGCGCAACTACTGGCAGCTCGGCCAGGACGTGGACGGCAAGCTGGCAGGCTACCGGCCGACGACGCCGGACAGCGTCAGCGCCGTGCTGGTGGAATCCAACGGCACGGCCTTGTCGCTGTACCGTGCCGGGTTCGATCCGTCCGGCCTGCGCAAGGATTTGCAGAAGGTGATCAAGTGATGTCGCCGCACTCGTTGCGGGTATTGCGCTGGCTGGCGCTGTTCGCGGCGGTGTTCGCGTTCGGGCTGGTGATGTTCGGCGCGTTCGTGCGGCTGTCCAACGCGGGCCTGTCCTGCCCGGACTGGCCGACCTGCTACGGCCAGGTGACCTGGCCGCAGCACGCGCAGGCGGTGGCGCACGCCGACGCGGCGTTCCCGGATCGCCCGTACGAGGCGCACAAGGCCTGGCGCGAGCAGGTGCATCGCTTCCTCGCCGGCACGCTCGGCGTGCTGGTGCTGCTGCTGGCGCTGATCGCCGGCTGGCGCCGGCGCGGCACCTTGCTGGCGGTGGTCGGCGGCGCGGTGTTCGCGGCGCTCGGGGTGGGCCTGTACATGCGCGGCGAGCATGTGTGGTCGTCCGCGCTGGCGGCCTGCGCGATCGCGCTGCCGCTGTTCGCCGCGATCCGGCTGCAGCGTCCCGGCGCGTGGAAGATCTGCGTGCTGGCGCTGGCGGTGATCATCTTCCAGGCCATGCTCGGCATGTGGACGGTGACGCTCCTGCTCAAGCCGGTGGTGGTGATGGGCCACCTGCTCGGCGGCATGGCCACGTTCGCGCTGCTGGCATACGCGGCGCTGCGTTTCGCCGGCGTGGCGGCGGCGGACGAACGCCACGCCGACCTGCGCCGGCTGGTGGCGATCGGTGTCGTGCTGCTGGTCTGCCAGATCGCGCTGGGCGGCTGGACCTCGGCGAACTACGCGGCCCTGGCCTGCGGCTACGGCCCCGGCTCATTCCCACAATGCCTCGGCCAGTGGGCGCCGCCGACGGACTTCCGCGAAGGCTTCGTGCTATGGCGCGGGATCGGCGTGAACTACGAGGGCGGCGTGCTCGACATGGCCGCGCGCAGCGCGATCCAGATCGCGCACCGGCTCGGCGCGCTGGTGGTGTTCTGCTATCTCGGCTGGCTGTCAATCAGGACAGCGCGGCGTGGCCTGCGCGTGTGCGGCCTGGCGATCGCGCTGGCGCTGGCGGGCCAGGTGTTGCTGGGCATCAGCAACGTGTACTTCGGCCTGCCGCTGGCCGTGGCGACCGCGCACAATGGCGTGGCGGCCCTGCTGCTGTTTACCTTGCTGGCCACGCTGGCGCGCACGCAGCGGCGCATGACTTTCTGACCATTGACAGGTGGCCGGTGGCCGGGGAAGCTCGTTTTCGCAGGATGTTGCATCCATGACCGCCCCCTTCCACGGGAGCGGTCGATACATCGAATGCGAGCGGGATACCTCTCATGAGAATGAGCATGCGGATGTTCGCGCTGGTGGTCGGTTTGCTGCTGGCCGGGCCGGCGTGGGTCGAAAGTTCGGTTGCGCAGGAGCGGCCTGAGAAGGGGCAAGCCGCGGGCAGGCTCGAGATGACACGCCAGGTTCAGGAGTCGAACAGCAAGTCGTTCGACACGATGGCGACCGAGCCACTGAGGCATGCCCGCAAGAAACCGTTGATGACGCCGCAGCAGTCGACGGACGCTTTCCTTGCGCTTGATCGCAATCGCGACATGCTGTTGACCCGCTCCGAATTGCCGAAGGAGATGAGCATCCTGCGGGCGCAGTTCGACAAATACGATATGGACCGCGATCACCGCCTGTCCTACTCGGAATTCGCGAACTACACCGATGTCGTACCGGATGAGTTGGCCCAGTCGCGGCCCTGATGCTGCTGTGTGGCGCAGCAGGCCGGTGGCCTCCAGCACGTGTCCGGCCGGATACAAGGCATTACACTAGGCGGTCGCCCGCTGCCTGACGTCATCGTGAACCTGCATTTCTCTCAATACCTGCTACTGACCAAGCCGCGCATCGTCGCGCTGCTGGTGTTCTGCGCGGTGATCGGCATGTTCCTCGCCGTACCCGGGATGCCGCCGTGGCGCGCGCTGGTGTTCGGCACGCTGGGCATCTGGCTGGCGTCCTCGTCGGCCGCCGCGTTCAACCAGCTGATCGACCAGCGCATCGACAAGGTGATGGTGCGCACGGCACATAGGCCGCTGGCCACCGGGCATCTCAATGCGCGGCAGGTCTTCGTGTTCGCGCTGCTGCTGGGCATCGCCTCGATGCTGGTGCTGGTGCTGCTGGTCAACACGCTGACCGCGGTGCTGACGTTCGCCGGGCTGATCGGTTACGCGGTGATCTACACCGCGTTCCTCAAGCGCGCCTCGCCGCAGAACATCGTGATCGGCGGCCTCGCCGGGGCGATCCCGCCGGTGCTGGGCTGGACCGCGGTCACCGGCGCGCTGCACCCGTACGCGCTGCAGCTGTGCCTGATCATCTTCGTGTGGACGCCGCCGCACTTCTGGGCGCTGGCGATCTTCCGCCGCGACGACTACTCGCGCGCCCAGGTGCCGATGCTGCCGGTGACCCACGGAGTGGTGTTCACCCGCTGGCACATCCTGTTCTACACCGTGCTGCTGGTGCTGGTGACCCTGCTGCCGGCGCTGACCGGGATGAGCGGCCTGGTCTACCTGGGCGGCGCCGCGGTGCTGGGCGGGGCGTTCCTGTATTACGCCGTGCGCCTGCTGAATCCGCCGGACGAGCTGTACGCGATGAAGGTGTTCAACTATTCCATCGTCTACCTGATGGCGCTGTTCGCGTTCCTGCTCGTCGACCACTGGCTGGTCGAGCCGATCGTGCAGCAGGGGCTGGCGCTGCAGCCGGTCGTCTGAAGGGCCCGTGCCGACGCCATGTTGGTGCGGAAAAATTCAGCTTGAACATTGACACTCCCGCGGCGCAGCACGACAATGCGCGCGCCCTCCGGCGCGCCGCGCCGGGCGGCTTCCTGTCCTGACTAACCAAGGCATATGGACGTTTACCCTAGTCGCAACGTCGACATCCGCTCGCTTCGGGTGCCGGCGCCGCATAACAAGTTGAACGCCTGCGGCGACCGCCTGCGGTCGGCTGGTGCTTTCCGCTAGGGAAAGTCCGGCCCACTCCTGAGGACGCCGACGGCGTCGTCATGAGGAGATGGGCTGATGAAGCTCCTTCACGATTTTCTCCGCCTGCGCCTTGCAGGCCTGCGCACCGCCTCCGTTCGCGGTGCTGCCGTGTCGCCCGAATTCAGCGTGACCGTGCCCGCGCCGCTGGCCAAGCCGGCCGGTGGCGGCGTCGAGCGCGTCGCTGCCGTGCCCGTGCGGCGCGAACCGGCGTCGTTCCTGAAGGCGCCGCGCCATCGGCGGCTGGGTTCCGGTCGCTGATGGCCGTCCTGATTCCGCGCAAGGGCTGGCCTCCGCCAACGCCCTCCGGCACGGGCCGCGCCTGCGGCCGCACGAGCTAGCGTGATGGCGGCTTGACGTCGCCAGCGCTTCGCAGCATCGGCATTCCGCCTCACGGAAGCGAAGCATGAGCAAGATTTTTCAAGCGCCCGCCGCCAGGCTGGCGGGCAAGGCCGCGCCGCGGCCGGTGGTCGCGGCCGGGCAGGCGTTTTGCGCCGCCGAGGCGCTGCTGGCCGGACTGGATACGTCGGTGCGCGGTCTCGACGAAGCGCAGATCAGCGAGCGGTTGCATCGCGATGGGCCGAACGAGGTATCGCACGAGAAGCCGCCGCATTGGTCACTGCAGTTGCTGCGCGCGTTCAAGAACCCGTTCATCGTGGTGCTCCTGGTGCTGGCCGGCGTGCAGCTGTTCACCGATGGCAACGATCTGACCGGGCCAATCATCATTGCGGTGATGGTCGGGATCAGCGTGTTGCTGAGCTTCACCCAGGAATACCGTTCCACCCGCGCCGCCGAGAAGCTCAAGGCGATGGTGCGCAATACCGCCACCGTGACCCGGCGCGCTTCCGATGGCCACAGCGAACAGATCGAGGTGCCGGTGGCGGAGCTGGTCGCCGGCGACATCGTGCATCTGGGTGCCGGCGACATGGTGCCCGCGGATCTGCGCCTGCTCGGCGCGAAGGATCTGTTCATCAGCCAGGCGATCCTCACCGGCGAATCGTTGCCGGTGGAGAAGTCGGCGCCTACGCGCGCCTCCGTCGATGACGGCAGCGGCGCCAATCCGCTGGACCTGCCCACCGTCTGCTACATGGGCACCAATGTGGTCAGCGGCACCGCCAGTGCAGTGGTGGTGGCGACCGGTGCGCGCAGCTATCTCGGTTCGCTGGCGCACAGCATGAGCGGCCAGCGCGTGCAGACCAGTTTCGATCGCGGCGTGAGCGGCGTCAGCTGGCTGCTGCTGCGTTTCATGGCGGTGATGGTGCCGGTGGTATTCCTGATCAACGGACTGGACAAGCACAACTGGACCGAGGCGTTCCTGTTCGCGCTGTCGATCGCGGTCGGGCTGACCCCGGAGATGCTGCCGCTGATCGTCACCGCGAACCTGGCCAAGGGCGCGCTGGCGATGTCCCGGCGCAAGGTGGTGGTGAAGCGGCTCAACGCGATACAGAACTTCGGCGCGATGGACGTGTTGTGCACCGACAAGACCGGCACGCTGACGCTGGACAAGATCGTGCTGGAACGCCACCTCGACCTCGACGGCGAGGCATCGGACGAGGCGCTGGAATACGGCTACCTCAACAGCCGCTTCCAGACCGGCCTGAAGAACCTGATGGACAAGGCGGTGCTGGAGCACCGCGATCTGGAAGCGGCGGCGATGAGCTACCGCGTGGTGGACGAGATTCCCTTCGATTTCCAGCGTCGGCGCATGTCGGTGGTGGTGACCAGCGGCGACGGCGAACACTTGCTGATCTGCAAGGGCGCAGTCGAGGAGATGCTGTCGATCTGCGCGTACGCGAAGACCGGTGGCGCGATCGAGCCGATGACCGAGGCGCGTCGCCGCGAGATCAAGGCGATGACGCACCAGCTCAACGAGGACGGCCTGCGCGTCCTGGTGGTGGCGGTGCGGCGCGAGGCCGCGCGCGAGCATGCCTATGGCGTGGCCGACGAGAGCGAGCTGGTCGCGGTCGGTTGCCTGGCCTTCCTCGACCCGCCGAAGGACTCGGCCGCCACCGCGATCCGCGCGCTGCATCAGCACGGCGTCGAAGTGAAGGTGATCACCGGCGACAACGAAGCCGTGACCCGCAAGATCTGCCGCGAGGTCGGGCTGGACGTCAGCCATTCGGTGCAGGGCCGCGAGGTCGAGGAACTGGATGACCCGGCGCTGGATGCGCTGGTGGCGCGGGTCACCGTGTTCGCCAAGATGTCGCCGCTGCAGAAGGCGCGCGTGGTGCGCTCGCTGCAGCGGCTGGGCCACACGGTGGGCTTCCTCGGCGACGGCATCAACGACGCGCCGGCGCTGCACGACGCCGACGTCGGCATCTCGGTGGACACCGCCACCGATATCGCCAAGGAGTCGGCCGACATCATCCTGCTGGAGAAGAACCTGATGGTGCTGGAGGAAGGCGTGCTGGAAGGCCGCGTCACCTTCGGCAACATCATGAAGTACATCAAGATGACCGCCAGCTCGAACTTCGGCAACGTGTTCAGCGTGCTGGTGGCCAGCGCGTTCCTGCCGTTCCTGCCGATGCTGCCACTGCAGATCCTGGTGCAGAACCTGCTGTACGACATCTCGCAGCTGTCGATCCCGTTCGACCGCATGGACGAGGAATACCTGAGCAAACCGCGCCGCTGGGACGCCGGCGACATCGGCCGTTTCATGGTGTGGGTGGGCCCGGTCAGCTCGATCTTCGACATCACCACGTTCTGGCTGATGTGGCACGTGTTCGGCGCGAACACGCCGGCGCGGCAGTCGCTGTTCCACTCCGGCTGGTTCATCGAGGGCCTGCTGTCGCAGACCCTGATCGTGCACATGATCCGCACCCGGCGCATCCCGTTCCTGCAGAGTGTGGCGTCCGCGCCGGTGCTGGGGCTGACCCTGGCGATCATCGTGATCGGCATGCTGATCCCGTTCAGCGCGCTGGGCGCGAAGATCGGCATGGTGCCGCTGCCGCCGCTGTACTTCGCCTGGCTGGCGCTGACCCTGGCGAGCTATTGCGTGCTGACCCAGCTGATGAAGGTCATCTACATCCGCCGCTATGGCCGCTGGCTGTAGGAGCGCGGAGCCGGCGGCCGTATCAGTCCGCCTCGCGGTCGTCCTCGGCGACGGCGTGGTCGCCACGCGTCGCGTACCGGCGCGCCACCACCGCGCATACCATCAACTGCAATTGGTGGAAGATCATCAGCGGCAGCACCAGCGCGCCGAGACCGCCGAGCTGGCCGGCGAACAGGATCTTCGCCATCGGGATGCCGCTGGCCATGCTCTTCTTGGAGCCGCAGAAGACAATCGTGATCTCGTCCTCGCGCGAAAAGCCGAGCCGGCGCGCGGCCCAGGTCAGCGTCGGCATCACCAGCGCCAGCAGCAGCGCGCACATCGCCAGGGTGGACAGCAGCGCGGAGATCGGCGTGTCGCGCCACAGGCCGTCGACTACCGCGGCGCTGAACGCGGTGTACACCACCAGCAGGATCGTGCCCTGGTCGGTGTAGCCGAGCAGCGGCTTGTGGCGGTCGACGAAACCGCCGATCCAGCGCCGCGCCACGTGGCCAAGCGCGAATGGCAGCAGCAGCTGCAGCATGATGTCCAGCACGCCCTGCCATGAAGCGCCGCCGCCGTGGCTGGCCAGGAGCAGGCCGACCAGCAGCGGGGTCAGCGCGATGCCGATGAGGTTCGACATCGAGGCGCTGACCACGGCGGCCGACACGTTGCCGCCGGCGATCGAGGTGAACGCGATCGACGATTGCACCGTGGACGGCAGCGTGCACACGAACAGCACGCCGAGGTAGAGCTCGGGTGTCAGCAGCGCATGGCCGACCGGCTGCAGCGCCAGCCCGAGCAGCGGGAACAGCGCGAAGGTGCCGGCGAACACGGTCAGGTGCAGCCGCCAGTGGGTCAGCCCCTGCACGATCGCCGTGCGCGGCAGCTTGGCGCCGTGCAGGAAGAACAGCAGCGCGATCGCCGCGTCGGTGATCCCGTCGAACACCTGGGCGGCCCCGCCGCGGCATGGCAGCAGCGAGGCCAGCGCCACGGTGGCGAGCAGGGCGAGGGTGAAGTTGTCCGGACGAACGCGGCGCAGCGACATGCGGCCAGCTCAATCCAGCCCGCAACGTGTGCGCCGCCGGTGTTTCCACCACAGCACCAGCACGGTCAGCAACAGGACCCCCACCAGCACCCACAGGCTGCTCTGGCCGCGATGGAGCCATTTCACCAGCCATTCGTGGTTGTCGGCGCCGAAGAAGCCCAGGTAGACCCAGAACGGCACGCTGATCAGCGCCGCCAGCGTGTCGATCAGCAGGAAACGCAGGAACGACACCCGATGGGTGGTGCCGGCGGTGAGGTAGACGGTGGTTCGCATGCCGGGCAGGAAACGCGCGAAGAACAGCATGCGGTTGCCGTACTGGTCGAATTTTTCCTGCACCTTGAGGTAGCGTTCCGGGGTCAGCACGCGCGCCACGAAACGCCACTGCAGGATGCGCGCGCCGTAGTGGTGGCCGAGCAGGAAGATGGCCGAGTCGCCCAGCAGCACGCCGAACATCGCCAGCGCGACCATCGCGTGCACGTTGGCGTAGCCGAGTCCCGCGATCACGCCGCCGGCGACCAGGGTGATGTCTTCCGGCAAGGGCAGGCCGGCGCCGCAGATCATCAGCGCGATGAACACGGCGACGTAGCCGTTCTCGGCAAAGATCGTGATCAGTTGCTGCAGCAGATCCATCAGTGTCCTTGCGCGTCACGCGAGACCTGCCCGGCCGCAGCCGGGAATGATCCCACAGTCGGATGGCAGTCGAGCCGGGCAGGATGACGCGGAGCGTCCGTGGACAGGCGGCACGTCATCGCGATCAGGCCGAGGCCACCGGCGGCCGCGCGCGCGCGGCCAGAAGTTCGCGCAGCTCCGCTTTCTCGGCGCTGTCCAGCGCGCCTTCGCGGCTCTTCGCGGTCAGCGCATCGCGGCGCTGGGTGATGGCCTGGTCCTCCATCCGCGCCAGTGCGTCGAAGAATTCGGTGCGCTGGCTTTCCAGCTCGCCCACCGACATCGCCGCCATCAGTTTCTGCAGCGACGGATACTCCGGCCGCTCGGCAAAGTGCTCCACCAGCGTGGCGGAGTTGATGCCGGGGCGCGCGCGCGCGAGGTCGAGCAGTTCGGCGAGCAGGCCCACGCCGGGTTTGTCCAGGCGCAGGAAGCGATAAGGTTTCTCGACCTGATCCGCCAGGCCCGGCTGCCCCAGCAGCAGCGAGATCGCACTGCGCACCAGGCTGCGCTGCACGGCGGTGGGGCGCTGCACGGCGCGGTGCGTGGCCGGGTCGGTCTGCAGCATCGCGCGCGCACCGCTGCGTTTCTCCAGTTCCTGCGCCATCAGGTCGCGGAACGCGCCGTCGGGCAGCTTCGCGATCAGCGGGCGCGCGCGCTCGGCCAGCCGGGCGCGGCCGTCGAGGCTGGCCATGTCGACGTCGTGCGACAGCTCGTTGAAGAAGTAATCGGACAGCGGCATCGCTTCCTTGATGCGCTTTTCGAAGCCCTCGCGGCCTTCCTTGCGCACCAGCGAGTCCGGATCCTCGCCGTCGGGCAGGAACAGGAAGTACGCCTGGCGGCCGTCGCGCAGGCGCGGCAGCGCCGATTCCAGCGCCTTCCACGCCGCGGCGCGGCCGGCGCGGTCGCCGTCGAAGCAGAACACCACATCCGGCGCGGCGCGGAACAGCACCTCGGTGTGCTCCGGCGTGGTCGCCGTGCCCAGCGTGGCCACCGCGATCGGCAGCCCGGCCTGGTGCAGCGCGATCACGTCCATGTAGCCCTCGACCACCACGATCCGCACCAGGTTCGCGTTGGCCTGCTTCACCTGCCACAGCGCGAACAGCTCGCGGCCCTTGTGGAACAGCGGGGTCTCCGGTGAATTGAGGTACTTCGGAGACTGCTCCGAGCTCAACACTCTTCCGCCGAACGCGATGACGCGGCCGCGGCGATCGAGGATCGGGAACATCAGCCGTTCGCGGAAGCGGTCGTACTTGCTGCCGCGCTCGCTGGACGCGACCATGCCGGCTTCGTTCAGCAGCTCCATTCGCCGCGGCGTGTTGCCCAGCGCCTTGATCACGCCGTCGTAGCCGGCCGGCGCCCAGCCCAGACGGAAGCGCTTGATCGTCTCCGCGTCCAGCCCGCGCTTCCTGCAGTAGGCCTGGGCGTCGGCGTTGCGCGGCAGCTCGCCTTCGTACCAGCCGGCGGCCGCGTCGAGCAACGCGTACAGGTCGGTCTTGTCCTCGCGCGGCGCCGCGTCGCGACCACCTTCGCGCGGCACGGTGAGGCCCACCGTCTGCGCCAGCTCCTCCACCGCGTCCGGAAACTCCAGCCGCTCGTAGTCCATCAGGAACTTCACCGCGCTGCCATGCGCGCCGCAGCCGAAGCAGTGGAAGAACTGCTTGGCCGGGCTGACGTAGAACGATGGCGTGCGCTCGTTGTGGAACGGACAGCAGGCGGTCCATTCGCGCCCGGCCTTCTTCAACGGCACGCGCCGCTCGATCACGTCGACGATGTCGACGCGGGCAAGCAGTTCATCGATGAAGCTGTCGGGAATCAGGCCGCGCATAGACCCCCTAGTCTAGTCGGTCGCCGCCGGGGAGGCTCGGGCGGATTGCGCTAGTCTGAGGCGAAATGTCACAGGGGATGGGCGATGAACCGCGCTGGAGTGAGCTTTCGCGCCGCGGCGGCGACGGACGTGGCGGCCGCCGTGCCGCTGATCCACAGCTCCGGCCCGGCCGCGTTCGAGTATGTGTTCGCGGTACCGGGGCTGGGCGATGCGCAGGCGCTCCTGCGGCGGGCGTTCGTCGACGGTGCGGGCGAGTTCGGCTGGCGCAACCATGTGGTAGGCGAGCTGGACGGCGCGGTGGTGGCGGTGGGGGCGGGCTACGGCGGCGCCACGAAGTGGTGGTTCACGCTGGCGGCGGCGCGGCAGATTCTCGGCCACTACGGCTGGCGCCATGCGGCCGGGGTGATCGCGCGCGGGCTGAAGGTGGAGTCGGTGATCCCGCCGCCGGCCGGCGCGATGTACTACCTGGGGCACTTGGGAGTGGCGCCGTCGCTGCGCGGCCAGGGTATGGGCTCGGCCTTGGTCGATCATCTGCTGGCCACCCGTCCCGCCGGTTCAGGCGGGTCGGTGATCCTCGATGTGGCGGTGACCAATCCGGATGCGCAGCGGCTGTACCAGCGGCTGGGTTTCGCGGTGATCGGCGAGCGCCGCTCGACGCTGGCCAACGCGCAGGGGCAAGTGCCCGCTCACCGGCGCATGCAATGGCAGGCGCCGGCCTGAGTCGTCGCTAGAACAGGCTGATCACGCCCATCACCGCCAGCACGGCCAGCAGGAACAGGATCACGAAGCACACGAACAGCACTTTGGCGATGGTGGCGGTGACTCCGGCAAGCCCGCCGAAGCCCAGCCAGCCGGTGACCAGCGAGATGATGGCGAAGATGATGGCCCACTTCAGCATGTGCGTCTCCTGCAGCGATGTTCGCCCGCGCGGCGGAATCCCGGGCGGGTCACCGGCGTTTGTAGCGGGGCGGGCGTGAACGCGATGCATCGTGCCGCTTGCCAGTGGCGGCGCGGGGCGGCAAGCTTTCCGGCCGACCCCGGGAAGGACGAGCCATGGTGATCAGCGCGGTGATGATGATCAAGCAGCGTGCGATCGTGCGCACGTTCGAGCGTGCCGCCGCGACCACGGAGGCGACCGCCTGCACGGCGGAGCGACTGGGCCTGAAGCCGGGCATGGCTTGGTATCAGTTGGTGAATCATGCGGTGCTGCGCTGTCCGGGCGAGGGGCGCTACTTCCTCGACGTGGCGAACTGGCAGCGGCTGCGCAGGCGCCGCCATCGCATCGCGCTGGCCGCGGTCGCCGGCGTGCTGGTGCTGCTGGGCTTGCTGTTCGTGGCCGGAACGCTCAGCCGGCCAGGCGCGCCTTGATCCGGCCCGAAACCACGCCCATGTCGGCGCGGCCGGCGGCCTTTTCCTTCACCGCGGCCACCACCTTGCCCATGTCGCGCGGCGAGGTGGCGCCGGTGTCGGCGATCGCGGCGGTGATCAGGGCGTCGATCTCGTCGTCGCCGAGCTTGGCCGGCAGGTAGGTCTCGATCACCACCATCTCGGCGCGCTCGACATCGGCCAGATCCTCGCGGTTCGCGGCGGCGTACTGGCTCACCGAGTCCTTGCGCTGCTTCAGCATCTTCTCCAGCACGCTGAGCACCTGCACGTCGTCCAGTTCGATCCGCTCATCCACCTCGCGCTGCTTGATCGCCGCCAGCATCAGCCGGATCACGCCCAGCCGGTGCTTGTCGCCGCCGCGCATCGCGGTCTTCATGTCTTCGGTGAGCTGCTGCTTGAGAGTCATGGGCGGGGCCTCTGGGATGGGATGTCGATTCTACGGAAACGACAAAGCCGGCGTTGTCCCTGGGACAACACCGGCCAATGTCGAATCCGAAGTGCTTGCGGTGGCTGCGAGAACCCGCGCCGACCGTGTTTCCTTCAATGCGCGGCGCCGGGGCGCCGCATGATCCACCGCGAGGCGGCGGATCGGGGAAACTCAGTACAGGCGGACCTTGCGCGAGACGTCACGCGACAGGCGACGCAGGTGGCGCTTCACCGCGGCAGCGCGCTTGCGCTTGCGCTCCTGGGTCGGCTTTTCGTAGAACTCACGCTTGCGCGTTTCGGCGAGGACGCCGGCCTTTTCGCAGGTACGCTTGAAACGACGCAGTGCGATCTCGAACGGCTCGTTCTCGCGAACTTTTACGTTGGGCATGGAAACTCCGAGTGGTAATCTGCCCGCTGGTACGGGACTGTCAAATAGGGCGAGCCGCGAATTATACCGTGGATATCACAGAATTTTCAAAGCCGGCGATGATCAAGCCGGTGCTGGGCATCGAAACCTCCTGCGACGAGACCGGGGTGGCGCTGCTGCGCTGGGAGCCGGCCGCGCCGGGCCGCGGCCTGCTGGCGCATACCTTGTACAGCCAGATCAAGCTGCATGCCGACTACGGCGGCGTGGTGCCGGAACTGGCCAGCCGCGACCACGTGCGCAAGCTGCTGCCGCTGATCCGCGAAGCGCTGGCCCAAGCCGGGCTGACCGTGCACGACCTGGGCGGGGTGGCCTATACCGCTGGCCCGGGCCTGGTCGGCGCCTTGCTGGTCGGGGCTTCCGCCGGGCGCGCGCTGGCCTGGGCGCTGGGCGTGCCGGCGATCGGGGTGCACCACATGGAAGGCCACCTGCTGGCCCCGCTGCTGGAGGACAACCCGCCCGAGCCGCCGTTCGTGGCGCTGCTGGTGTCCGGCGGGCACTCCATGCTGGTCGAGGTGAAGGCGATCGGCCAGTACACGATCCTGGGCGATACCCTGGACGACGCCGCCGGCGAGGCGTTCGACAAGACCGCCAAGATGATGGGCCTGCCGTATCCCGGCGGCCCGGCGCTGGCGAAACTGGCCGAACAGGGGCGTGCCGGCGCCTTCCGCTTCTCCCGGCCGATGACCGACCGGCCGGGACTGGATTTCAGCTTTTCCGGCCTGAAGACCCAGGTGCTGCTGGCCTGGCAGCAGTCCGACCAGAGCGAGCAGACCCGCGCCGACGTGGCTCGCGCGTTCGAGGAGGCGATCGTCGACACCCTGATCATCAAGTGCCGGCGCGCGCTCGAGTCCAGCGGCGCGCAGCGGCTGGTGATTGCCGGCGGCGTCGGGGCGAACCGAAGACTGCGCAGCGAGCTGGCCAGGGCCGGCGAGAAGGACGGCTTCCAGGTGTATTTCCCGCGGCTGGACTTCTGCACCGACAACGGCGCGATGATCGCACTGGCTGGCGCGATCCGCCTGGCCGGCGGCCAGCATCAGGACGGGACCGTGCAGGTGCGTCCGCGCTGGGACCTGCAGACGCTGCCTGCGGCGTAGCGCATCCGCGTTCACAGGGTGGGCGCGGCCCGCCGGCGTTTCGTCGGGCAGTGACGCGAGATAGCGCAAGAGCGGCGGGCCGTGCCCGCCCTACAAAATGCGGCGGATCACCACTGCGTGCGGCCGGGCAACAACCCCTTCAATTCCGCCTCGGTGAGGTTGCGCCACTGGCCGACCTTCAGGTGGGCCAGCTTCACGTTGTCGATGCGCACGCGGCGCAGCTGGGTCACCCGGTAGCCGAACGCGGCGGCCATCAGCCGGATCTGCCGGTTCAGGCCCTGGGTCAGCATGATCGAGAAGCCGAACTTCGCGATGCGGCGGGTGCGGCAGGGTTTCGTCATTTGCCCGTGAATGCGCACGCCCTTGGCCATGCCGGCCAGGAACTCGTCGGTGACCGCCTTGTTCACGCCGACCAGGTATTCCTTCTCGTGGTGGTTTTCCGCGCGCAGGATCTCGTTGACGATGTCGCCGTTGCTGGTCAGCAGGATCAGCCCTTCGGAATCCTTGTCCAGCCGGCCGATCGGGAAGATCCGCTGCGGGTGGTCGATGAAGTCCACGATGTTGCCGTCCACGCCGTGGTCGGTGGTGCAGGTGATGCCGACCGGCTTGTTCAGCGCGATGTAGATGGCTTTCTTCGCCGCCGGCGTGGCGGCCAGGAGGCGCGCCCGCACGATCTCGCCATCGACGCGCACCTCGTCGCCCTCCAGCGCCTTGGCGCCGGTCGCGACCACGTCGCCATTGATGGTGACGCGCCCGGCGACCAGCAGTTCGTCCGCTTCGCGGCGCGAGCACAGCCCGGCTTCGCTGATGTATTTGTTGACGCGCATGGCTTACGAGCGCAAGCCGATGCCGCGCTTGAGCAGCTGCAGCGCCACGATCGACAGCGCGATCACAAAGCCGAGCATCACCACGAAGGCCATGCCCACGTGCACGTCGCTGATGCCGAGCACGCCGTAGCGGAACGCGTTGACCATGTACAGGATCGGGTTGGCGCGCGAGATCGCCTGCCACGGTTCGCCCAGCATGTTCACCGAATAGAACACGCCGCCCAGGTAGGTCAGCGGGGTCAGGATGAAGGTGGGTACCAGCGCGATGTCGTCGAATTTCTTCGCGTAGACCGCATTGACGAAGCCGGCCAGCGAGAAGATCGTGGCGCCCAGCAGCACCGAGGCGAACGTGATCAGCGGGTGCAGCACGTGCAGGTCGGTGAAGAACAGCGCGATCAGCAGCACCAGGATGCCGACCACCAGGCCGCGCACCACCGCACCGGCCACGTAGCCGAGCAGGATCACCCAGTTCGGCATCGGCGACACCAGCATCTCCTCCACCGCGCGGCTGAACTTGGCGCCGAAGAACGAGCTGGAGATGTTGCCGTAGCTGTTGGTGATGATGCTCATCATCACCAGGCCCGGCACGATGTACTGCATGTAGCTGAAACCGCCCTCGATGCTGCCGATGCGGCTGCCGATCAGCTTGCCGAAGATCACGAAGTACAGCGTCATGGTGATCGCGGGCGGGATCAGCGTCTGCGTCCAAATGCGCATGATGCGCACGATCTCGCGGCGGATGAGGGTGTTCAGCGCGACGAGGTTGGCGGCGGCGTTGCTCATGCGGGGACTCCAGCGGGCAGTTCGCTGCGGCCATGCTCCACCAGCCGCACGAACAGCTCCTCCAGCCGGTTGGTCTTGTTGCGCATCGAGGTCACCATGATGCCGTGCGTGGAAAGGGTCGCGAACAGCGAGTTGAGGTCATGCGAGCGGGCCATCTCGGCCTCCAGCGTGTGCTCGTCGCGGCGGCGCAGGGTAACGTTGGGCAGGCTCGGCAGTTCGGCCGGCATCGCCGCCACGTCCAGCACGAAGGTCTCCACGTCCAGCGTCGCCAGCAGGCGCTTCATGCTGGTGTTCTCGATGATCGTGCCATGGTCGATGATCGCGATGTTGCGGCACAGCGATTCGGCTTCCTCCAGGTAATGCGTGGTCAGGATCACCGTGGTGCCGGCCGCATTGATGCCGCTGACGAAGTGCCACATCGAGCGGCGGATCTCGATGTCGACGCCGGCGGTGGGCTCATCCAGGATCAGCAGCTTCGGCTCGTTCATCATCGCGCGGGCGATCATCAGCCGTCGCTTCATGCCGCCGGACAGCGTGCGCGCCTGCATCTGCGCCTTGTCCCACAGGCGCAGTTCCTTCAGGTATTTCTCCGCGCGTTCGGCGGCGATCCTGCGCGGGATGCCGTAGAAACCCGCCTCGTTGACGCAGATGTCGAACGGTTTCTCGAACTGGTTGAAGTTGATCTCCTGCGGCACCAGGCCGATCAGCCGCATCGCCGCGCTGCGATCCTTGTTGACCGACACGCCGAACACCTGCGCGTCGCCGGAAGTGGAGTTCACCAGCGAGGACAGGATGCCGATCAGGGTGGACTTGCCGGCGCCGTTCGGGCCGAGCAGGGCGAAGAAGTCGCCGGGTTGCACGGTCAGGCTGATGCCCTTCAGGGCTTCGACGCCGTTGCCGTAGGTTTTGCGCAGATTGTCGACGACAAGCGCGGGGGCTGTATCTGGATACTGCGGGGACATGGGCTGCACCAAGGGGGTTAGCCCTTATTATAGCGGGCTACGTCCCGTCGCCCGGCCCTGCCGGACGGCACACACTGTTTCCGGAAACCTTTCATGGCCGACCACTTCCAGCTCCGTCTCGTCGACAGCCGCATGCTCGCGCCCGCGGTGCGCCACCTGGTGTTCGAGCGCGTCGACAGCCTGCCGCTGGCGTTCCAGCCCGGCCAGTTCCTGCAGGTGCACTTCCACTACGACGACGGCATGGCCACCAAGCGCAGCTACTCGGTGGCCACCGTCGGCGACGGCAGCTCGCCGGTGCAACGCATCGAGATCGCGGTGAGCTACGTCGAGGGGGGCGCCGCCACCAGGCTGCTCGGCGAGCTGCCCGTGGGCGGCGTGATCGATGCCAGCGGCCCCTATGGCCGCTTCTGCCTGCAGGAAGCCGACAGCCATCCGCGCTACCTGCTGCTGGCCACCGGCACCGGCGTCACTCCCTACCGCGCGATGCTGCCGCAGATCGAAAAGCTGCTCGCGAAGGGTGATCGCGAAGTGGTACTGCTGTACGGCGCACGCACCGAGGCCGAGCTGCTCTATGGCGAGGAGTTCGAGGCGTTCGCGCAAACCCACCCCGGCTTCATCTTCCACGGTTGTCTCAGCCGCGAGGCGCGCGCCACGCCGCGCCCCACCGACCGCAGCGGCCATGTGCAGAACGTGCTGGCCGAACTCGGCCCGCACGCCGACCGCGACATCGCCTACCTGTGCGGCAACCCGAACATGGTCGACGCGGCCTTCGCCGCGCTGAAGGAGTTCGGCCTGCCGGTGCCGCAGATCCGGCGGGAGAAGTACATTTCGTCGCGCTGAATGCGGCCGGTGCGTCGTGGCCGGCGTCATGCAGGCCGCCAACCGTGATGCATGGCAGGGTTGCCGTTCACCGATGTGTCACGGCCGATTCACTTCCCCAAGGCTAAATGACCGGGGTGGGCAGCGAGCTGGCCGTGTCCCGGCCCCGATCCGCCCTGGCAATGTGATGGTCGTCACATTTTCGACGACAACTTCGCCAGAATCGATCAAGGTCGAATGGACCGGGCCGATGACCCGCTGAGAGGCTCCGCATCCGCGGGGTGGTATCTCGAGAGGTGATCGGCATGAGCGGTCCACTTGGCATTGCATTGGCAGGGCTGCTCATGCTCGTGGGCGTCTCGAGCGCGTACGCCGCAAGCGGCCGCGTCGTGTTCTCGGGCGGGGTGATCGAGCCGACCTGCCTCACCGAAGACGTCGATGGCGACATGGCGTCACCGCTGGTCGCTGGGCTTGCGCCGCGCCGGTTGACCTGTGGCCGGACGCCGACCGAACCCGGCCGTTCCTATTCGCGCACGGTGATCCGCCTCGATGCCGCGGGCGTTGCGAACAACCGGTTGCTCGATTACTTCGTCGGCTACGCGAACCCTGCCGACGCCCGGCTTGTCGTACGTACCTACGAATAGGCGCCCCTACTGGTAAAAGACGTCGAAGGTCACGATGGCCTTGACCGGGCCGCTGGTGACCGCCGGCGCAGTCTGGAAGTACTGCGCGCAGCAGGGACCTTCACGCATCGTCATCCGTTTCTCGCAGACGCGCCCGCGAGGTCGGTCATGTTGACTGTTCACCGCCATGGGCATTTGCCGGGATGCAATCCCGCGCCCGTCACGGATAGGACAAGGTGTACGTCAGATGCGAGACGACCGTCCCTCCGGCTGCTGGCTGTACCGCGTAATACTGCGCGTAGTAGCGGCTGACCAGGGGCACGCCTGACTGCGTGATGCCGAGCGACTTGGTTTGCGTGCCACTGATATCCACTGGAGCGAGCGTATCGCCGTCGAGAATTTGCACCGCGACGTTAGGATCCGAACCCGACGACTGCGCAATGCCGGAGGTCGCAGGTAGCGGTGTGCCGGACGAACTGGCCGGGGTCCCGGACAGGGAGATCGCTACCTGGACGCCCGCAGGGCAGCCGCTGATGTTGATCGCGAATGGCGTGCGGCCGGAGGTGGCGCCGGCGCTCGCCAGCGCATTCTTGAAAGCCGTGGGGAGTACTACCGTCGGGCTCGTCGCGGTGCATGACACGGACGTTACGGTGGTACTGCCGGCCATGTTCAGGGAGCCGTAAGTGCTGCTGCCACCGGGACTGACAGTGTCCGCATTGTTGAAGTTGGTGATGACGGGACTGATGGTCGATAGCGTGCCTGAGTTGACCGTGCCGGTGCCGAGCTTGATGTACTGGGCCTGGAACCACACGGTGGCCGACGGGCTGCTCTTCACAACGTCGATCAGCGCCGATCTTTGGTTGGTGAGCGGGTAGGCCGGCGCGAGCGCCGTCAGCTGCAGATAGATGTTGCTTACGCTGGTCGGAAACAGCAGTCCGTAAGTTGGGTCGACGATTCCACCGGCCGCCGGTTGCGCAAAGATGCTGATCTGCTGGACCTGTCCGGCAAACACATTGTTGCCGCAGTTAAAGGTAATCGATACCCGAACCGGGGAACCGATCGGGCCGTACGCGTTGGAGGAGGCCGCGAAGTTGGGAATGGCCGGGAAATAAGCTGCTGTGGGTGCCGGAATGCATGGCTGCGTCGTGCCATTTCCGTTGCCATCCGCGGCAGCATTCGGCGCCCAGCCCAGCGAGCCAGCAAGCACCAGCACCGGCAGCAATAGCGTCGTCCACAGTCGGGTAGCGCGCATCATGTTCCGCTCCTGGCGACCTGCGCCGTAGCCCGTGGCTGTTGGCAGGTTGCTTCGATCTGTTCGATGGCGCCGGCTTTGCGCTTGTCCTTGCCGCGAGGCTTCAACCGGTACAGCAACGAGCAGGTCTGGGCGACATCCTGATCCTGCCACTGCACGCTGAGGCGGCCCGTTTCATTAAGGACGCGCACCATGATGCGTCCGGCCTGTCCGACGACGCCGATCGCCTGGCCCTTCTCGTCCTCCACTTCCGCACCGAACGGCAGGGTTCGGCCGTCAGCCAGATGGGTCTGGATCAGCACGAAGCGGCCGCTCTCGCTCTTGAACTTCACCATCACCACGGCGCCCGCGCGCGGCGCCACCTCGGTGCTGGTACTGTCCAGCTGCACGTCCAGCGGCAGGCCGGTGGGGTCGATGCTGACCGTGTTGAGGATGTAGGGCGTGACGTACGGCACCAGCGCGTAGCCGGCGTGGTCGATGCGCACGCCGGCTGCGCTGCCGATGCGCGCGCCTGCGGCGTCCGGCGCCTGCACGATCGCCACGGTGTCACCCAGCGGCTGGCCGAAGGTGACGCCGCCCGGGTGCGCGACGATGCCGCCGGTTGCGCCCAGCGAAGCCTGCGAGTAGCCGCTGCCCGCGCCGAAACCGGCGTTGAGTTGTGCATAGCTGCCGCGGTAGCCGGCGTTGACGTTGCCGGTGCTGCCCGCACCGCCCGCCTGACCGCTGCCGTGCGTGGCGGTGACGCCGTAGTTGAAGCGGTCATCGACGCCGGCGGTGCCGCCCAGCGTGGCCTGTTCCTGCATGCCGCCGCTGCCGTCGCGGGTGAGCGTGCCGGTGAGGTTCGGGGCGTGCTGATTGCTGCCCAGCGGGATCGTGAGGTTGAGCATGTAGCGGTTGTCGCTGCGCCCGAACAGGTCGCGCTCGCGGCTGGCCGAGAGGTTGTAGTTCGCCCGGCCGATCGAGTTGTTGTAGCCGACCTGGAACTGGGTATCGGTGCCGCTGCGGTTCCAGTAGTCGCGGGCCGAGCCGTTGACGTAGAGCGAGCCGCCGCGGGCGCCCAGCCGCTGGCTGAGCGTGAGGCTGAAGCTGTTGCGCTGGCGGTCCACGCCGTTCGGCACCAGGAAGTCGCGATAGTCGCCGCCGGCCAGCGCGGCCTGCTGCGCCGGGGTGAGCAGGTCCGACACCGGTACGCCGTTGATCGTGAGCGGCTGGGCCGGGCCGGCGGCGAACACCGGCAGGCCGCGGCGCGCGTAGTCGCGCGCGCGCGCGGCGTCGCCCAGGGCGAGGTAGCCGCTGGTCGAGTAGCGGTAGGCGGCCACGCTCAGCGAGGTGCCGGTCGGCGCCAGCGTCTTGCTGTAGCTCAGGCGCACGCTCTGGCCGGACAGCGTGTCCAGGCCGGGGATGCGCGTGCGTGCGGTGGTGACGTCCATGGCGAACGCGCCATAGCGCGTGTTCAGGGCGCTGCCCAGCAGCAGGGCGCCGTAGCCTTGCGAGCCCACCGCGCCGGCGTAGCCGGTCAGCAGGTTGGAGAGGCCGCGCTGCACGGTGACCTGCACCACGTCCGGCTTGTGTTCGATCGTCTCGTCGCGCAGCTGGCCGGCGGCCACGCCGAAGCGCATCACGCCCGGGCGCAGCAGCTGCGGCACCGAGGCGTACGGCACCGAGAAGGTATGCACGCGGCCGTTCGCCTCGGCCACGCTGACCTCGAGGTCGCCGCCGTAGCCGGTGGCGTACAGGTCGTCGATGGCGAAGGGGCCGGGCGCCACGGTGGTCTGGTAGATCACCATGCCGTTCTGGCGCACGGTCACCTTGGCGTTGCTGTCGGCAACCCCGCGCACGGTGGGCGCGTAACCGCGCAGCGATTGCGGCAGCATGCGGTCGTCGGTGACCAGCTGCACGCCGCGCAGGCCGAAGCTGTCGAAGATCTCGCCGCTGGTCCAGGTGTCGCCGAGGGTCAGCTGCGCGCGCAGCCGCGGCAGGTCGCGCTGCGCGTAGGTGGCGATGTTCTGCCAGTGATGGCCGGAGCGCACGCCGCCGGCGCCGGATTGCCAGTTCAGCGAGGAGTTGTGGCGCAGGTGCCAGTCGCCCAGGTTCAGCCCGGCGTTCAGGCCGAGGTACGACGAGGTTTGCGTCAGGCCGCCGCTGCGGGTGCGGTAGCTGTTGAAGTTGTAGTTGAGCAGGCCGGCATTCACCCCGGCGTCCCAGTACTTCGGATCGACGTAGCCGCGCGCCTGCTGCCCCAGGTAGGCCTGCGGCACGCTGGTGTCCAGGCGCAGGTCGGACATCGCGAAGCTCATGCTGGCGCCGGGAATCACGCTGGCGATGTCGACGCAGACGCGGTCGTCGGCCAGGTCGGCGCTGACGCGTGCCGACAGTTTGTCCGGGTGCAACCCCAGCCGGTCGAGCAGCGCCGGGGTCACGCAGGGCGTGGCGCTGGCCTCGGCCGATGCCGCGGCGAAGCGCACGTCGGTACGGCCGAACGCGCCGCCATTGAGGAAGATGTCGACGCTGTAGCTGCCGGCAGGAATGAAATCGCCGCGTTCGAAGCGTGACAGGTCGGTGGTGTTCTGGCCCGCGCCGGAGAGCAGGCTGCGGTCGAAGCTGGCGTCGACGGCAGACGCGCCGGCATCCGCGCCCGTCGCGGTGGCGGCAACATGGCCGCCCCAGCCGCACAGCGCCAGGCCGACCAGCGCGGACAGCAGCCGGCGGCGGGCGACGGGTTGGCGTCGGCCGGCAAGCGTGGCGCTGGCGCGCCCCGGCTTCACGGCTCGATCGTGCCCTGGTAGGAGGTCGCGGCGCCGAAATCGTTGAGGGTGGTGTAGGCGACCACGGTACCGGCCGTCGGCGCATGGTGCAGGTTCTTGATCGGCAGGCGCAGGGTCGACAGCGGCGCGACCATGCCGTTGCCGGGCGCGTACGCCACGCTGTCGACGTCCAGCGACAGCTGGCTGAAGGTGATGTGGTACGGCGTGGGGTTGTGCGCTACCAGCGCGTAACCCGCGCCATCGGCGGCCACGGTCCAGGTGACCTGCCTGGCGGCGTCGAGCGAATCGCCAGCCAGTCCGGCCGGGCGGAAGAACAGCTTCAGCCGCGAGCGCACGGCGAACTGCAGTGTGTTCTGCGCCTCGCCCGGTTTCGCCGCGGGCTTGGGCGGGATCTCCAGCACGTTCAGCCAGAACAGCGATTCGCGGTCCTTCGGCAACGGCTGGTTGGTGTAGACGATGCGCAGGCTCTGGCCCTTGCCCGCATCCATGCGGAACAGCGGCGGCGTGATGAGGAACGGCACGTTCGCCGCATCGGGCGTCGACGCCGGGTCGCCGTCGTCGATCCACGCCTCGACCAGCGCCGGCTGGCCGCCATCGTTGCTCAGGCGCACGGTGACCTCGCCGTTCGCGGCCGGGAATACCACGCGGGTACCGGCGATCACGACACTGGCGTGGGCGTTGGTCAGGGCCAGGCAAAGCGTCAGCAGCCCCGCGCCGAGAGCGCAGACGAGTTTGTTCATGGGGTGGTGGATCCGGAGAGTAAGGCCGCGGCCGGTGCTGCCGGCCGCGGCTGAAAGCGGCTTACAGGTAGTTCATCGTGAATTCGACGCTGGTGTTCGCCGAACCCGCGCCTGCCGCGCCGCCGACGGCGACGTACTGCGCCGAGTAGTTCATGGTGGCGGCGCCGCCCGAGAGCGAGACGACCTGCGAGTTCTGCGCCGTGGCGTTGGCTGCGTTCAGCGGCATCACGACGTTGCTGGCGTTCAGCAGCTGGATCTCCACGTTGGTGGCTGCGCCGACGCCAGTGAGCTTCAGGTTGCCGGTGACGGTATCGATGTTGGCGCCGGAGAACTGGGTCTGCACCGTGCTCAGGGCCGAATCGCAGCCGGTGATGTTGAGGGTGAACGGGGTCTTGTTGGCAGTGTTGCCCGCCGTGCCAAGCACCGGCGCCAGCACCAGCGGCAGGGTCACGCTCTTGGTGGCCTGGGTGCCGTAGGCCGTGTTCTCGACCTTGCAGGTCTGGCCCACCACCTGGCCGGTGATGTTGATGGTGCCGTCGACGGCCTGGGCGGTCGGAGCGAAGCCGGCGGCGGCCATGATGGCGACCAGCGCAGTGGAAAGCAGGGTCTTGTTCATTGCGGGTGTCCTTAATGATGAGTGTTGGTTGGTGATGGCTTTGCGCTGCTGGCGGAGGAAGGTGGGCGGTCGCCTGGATCGACAGGCTGTGGCCCGGCGCGTGTCGCGCCTTGAGAAGTCCCCCCGGACGGAATGTTTGCCGCGGATTCCGTGCGGCTGATCGAGTTAAAGCAATACACGTGCCAAATATTGCGTGTAAACGATTACTTCAGGTGCTTGGCCGATCACAGCTGGGTAGAGATTGAGACAGGGCAACGATTACGCGCGGCACGTAGGCAATCCCTGACAAATTTCGACACCAAAAAATGCCAACTACGTCACTCTATTCGGACAAGCATATCACGTGGTTTTTACGGATTTAGTCAAGTTTGCTTGACATATGACGGGACCTCCCGTACTTTTCATTTGTCAAGTTTGCTTGACATTTATCGGCAGGGAGAATCGCCATGAACATGTGGTCGCATCTGATTTTCCCGTTGCTGGCATTGGCCTGGGACCTGGACAGCGGTGCTGCCGCGTATTGGCCATGAGACGACCGCAGTGGCAGCCGGCGAAATTCCAGCCGGCGCCGGATGACTTTCTGAAATTGCCCCGAAGGAGCACGTGATGCCTCGTCTTTCCGACAAGCAGTACCAGCGGCAGTCGATGCTGGCGATGACGGCGTACGTCGCCGTCATGCTGGGGGTGTGGCCGTTGGTGCGCACGGTGACCGGGCTGCCGCTGAAGATGCTGCTGGCGCTGGCGCCGGTGTTGCCGATGCTCTACATGATCGGGCTGATGGCGCGGCGCATCCGCGACAGCGACGAGCTGGAGCAGCGTACGCACCTGATCGCGCTGGGTGCCGCCACGGGCCTGGTGGGTGCGCTCAGCATGATCGGCGGATTTCTCGCTTCGGCCCAGGTCTGGCATGTGGATGGCACGATCCTGATCTGGGTCTTTCCGGCGCTGATGTTCTGCTACGGCATCACGCGCTGGTGGGTGGCGCGCCGCTATGGCGTGAGCCTGTCCTGCGACGATGAAAGCCGCGTGCCGCTGTACCAGCGCTTCCTGCTGATGGCCATCATGCTGGGCGCGCCTGCGCTGTGGTTTCGGCGATCGCTGGACGACAGCAGCCTGGGCACGCTGTGCGGCATCGCTGGCGGATTCGCCGTGCTTGGCTTGGTGCTTGGCATCGCGCGCTGGCGTCGTCGCCACGCTCATGGTGAGGAGTTGCCGTGAGGAGGAACCCGCTGATCACGCGCCATCTGCGCGAGTGCATTCCCGCCATGCCCGGTTGCACGATTGCGGCTCTCGATCGTGTTGCTGAGGGCGGACATGCCGCCTGGGCTGCCGGCGTGGCGCGGGTACTGGTCACGCGGCGCTGTCGATGAACAACCATGTCCGCGAGCTGCGCGGCGAACACGGCTGGTCGCAGGCCGACCTGGCCGAGCGGCTGGACGTGTCGCGGCAGACCATCAACGCGATCGAGACCGGCAAGTACGATCCCAGCCTGCCGCTAGCGTTCAGGATCGCGACATTGTTTGGCCGTCCGATTGAATCGATTTTCGTACCGGGTGAGGAGTAGGGCATGGCATTGAATGGACGTACCGCGATCCGCATCGGTGCGGTGGTCGTGGGCCTGGGTTTCCTGGCGTGGAACCAGATGCACGGCAGGGAACCGGCCACGGTACCTGCGGCGCCGGCTGTCGCGGCCAAGCCGCAGCCACCCGCGAAGGCGCCGACCTGGCGGCTGGGTTCGCTGACGCTGACCGCGTGCGAACTGGCGCAGCCGAACAGCGGGCTCAGCACGGCGGCGTGGTGCGCCGACTTCCCGGTGCCGGAAAACCGCACCGACCCGCACAGCCGCACGATCAAGCTGAAGCTGGCGGTGCTGCGCTCCAGCGCGCAGGTGGCCAGTGGCGACATGCTGGCGTTCCTCGCCGGCGGCCCCGGCCAGGCAGCGACCGACTCGGCGGGCATGGTGGCGTCGGTGCTCAAACCGCTGCTGGCGCATCGCCATGTCGTGCTGCTGGACCAGCGCGGCACCGGTGGTTCGAATGCGCTCGGTTGCAAGGAGTCCGCCGAGATGGTGACGCCTGCCGACGACAGCACGTTCGACGCCAACAAGTTGCGTGCCGCCGCCGCCGATTGCCTGCGACAACTGGCCGGCCGCGCCGACCCGCGCTACTACACCACCACGATCGCCGCGCAGGACCTGGAGGATGTGCGCAAGGCGCTCGGCTCGCCGCCGCTCGACCTGGTCGGCGTGTCATACGGCACGCGGATGGCGCAGCAGTACCTGAGGCGTTTCCCGGATGCGGTGCGCAGCGTGGTGCTGGACAGCGCGGTGCCGAATTCGCTGGCACTGGGCGAGGATTTCGCGCGCAACCTGGACGACGCGTTGAAGGCGCAATTCGCCCGTTGCACCGCCGAGCCGGCCTGCAAGAAGCAGTTCGGCGATCCGGACCAGACCCTGTACCAGCTGCGCGACGCGCTGCGCGCAAACCCGCACGAGGTCAGCTTCCGCGACCCGCAGAGCTACCAGACGGTGAAGCGGATGCTGGACGAGGACTCGCTGGCCAGCGTCGTGCGCATGTTCGCGTACACGCCGGCCACTGCCGCGCTGCTGCCGCTGTCGATCGACGCGGCCGCGCACGGCGACGTCGGCCCGCTGCTGGGCCAGGCCAAATTGCTGTCCGGCGAATTGTCCGAGCTGATGGGCAGCGGCATGCAGTACTCGGTGATCTGCAGCGAGGATGCCGACCTGCTCACGGCGCGCCCGCAGGATGCACACACCATCCTGGGCACGCGCATGGTGGATGCGCTGAAGGCGGTCTGCACGGTATGGCCGAAGGGCACGCGCCCGGCCGATTTCCATCAGCCGCTGAAGACGGACAAGCCGATGCTGCTGCTCGCCGGCCAGTACGACCCGGTGACCCCGCCGCGCTATGCCGACGAGGTGGCGCAGGGCCTGCCGAACGCGCGCGTGCTGGTGCTCAAGGGTCAGGCGCACAGCGTGATGGCGGCCGGCTGCGCACCACAACTGATCCAGCACTTCGTCGAGAAGCTCGACCCGAAGACGCTGGACGCGAGCTGCCTGGACCGGCTGCAGCCCACGCCGATCTTCATCGACTTCAACGGTTCGACCCCTTAAGGAGCGGCGCCATGATCGAGGTAAGGGATTTGCACAAGGCGTTCGGCACGGTGAAAGCCGTCGACGGCGTCAGCTTCACCGCCCGCGACGGCGAAATCACCGGCCTGCTCGGCCCCAACGGCGCGGGCAAGACGACCACCTTGCGCATGCTCTACACGCTGATGACGCCCGATCGCGGCCAGGTGCTGGTGGACGGCATCGACGCGGCGGTCGATCCGCTCGGCGTGCGCCGCCAGCTCGGCGTGCTGCCGGATGCGCGCGGCCTGTACAAGCGGCTTACGGCGCGCGAGAACATCGACTATTTCGGGCGCCTGCACGGCTTGCCGGAGGACCTGCTGGCGAGCCGGCGCGAGGCGCTGGTCAAGGCGCTGGAGATGGACGATATCGCCGACCGGCGTACCGAGGGTTTCTCGCAGGGCCAGCGGGTGAAGACCGCGATCGCCCGTGCGCTGGTGCACGATCCGCGCAACGTGATCCTCGATGAGCCGACCAACGGCCTCGACGTGATGGCCACGCGTGCATTGCGCCAGTTCATGGCGAGGCTGAAGGCGGAGGGCCGCTGCGTGCTGTTCTCCAGCCACATCATGCAGGAGGTCGCCGCGCTGTGCGACCGCATCGTGGTGATCGCGCACGGCCGCGTGGTGGCGGACGAATCGCCGGACGCGCTGCGCGCGCAGACCGGCGCGGCCAACCTGGAGGATGCATTCGTGAAGATCATCGGCACCGACGAGGGACTGGCGGCATGAACAAGGCAACCTCGAAACCCCCGCGTGGCCGCGCCTTCCTCACCGTGTTCCTGAAAGAGGTGAAGGAGAACCTGCGCGACCGGCGCACCTTGATGAGCGCGTTCCTGACCGGCCCGTTGCTGGGGCCGTTGCTGTTCGTGATGCTGATCAACGTCACCCTCAACCGCGAACTGGAGAAGGCCGAGAAGCCGCTGCCGGTGCCAGTGATCGGTGCCGAATTCGCACCGAACCTGCTCGAGGCGCTGAAAGCCGGCGGCGTGGTGCCGGGTGCGGCGGTGGCCGATCCCGAGCAGACCGTGCGCAAGCAGGACGCCGACGTGGTGCTGCGCATCGCCGCCGACTACGGCAAGGCCTGGCGCAAGGGCGAACCGGTGCAGGTCGAGCTGTTCTACGACTCCTCGCAACGCGACGCCAATACCTCGGTGGAGCGGGTGACCAGGCTGGTCGAAGGCTATGCGCGGCAGCAGGGCGCGATGCGGCTGGTCGCGCGGGGGATGTCGCCGAGCACGGCCTGGCCGTTGCAGGTGGCCCGGCGCGACCAGGCCACGCCGCAGTCGCGCGCGGTGCTGATGTTCGCGATGCTGCCGTACTTCTTCGTGATCACCATCTTCATGGGCGGCATGTACCTGGCGATCGACCTCACCGCCGGCGAGCGCGAGCGGCAGTCGCTGGAGCCGCTGTTCGCCAACCCGGTGGCGCGCTGGAAGATCCTGTGCGGCAAGCTGGCGGCGATCTGCGCGTTCTCCACCGCCAGCCTGTTGATCACCCTGCTGGCGTTCGCGGTGGTGGGGCAGTTCATTCCCGCCGAGAAGATCGGCATGGAGCTGGACCTGGGCCTGCATTTCGCGACTTACGTGTCGCTGCTGATGCTGCCGCTGGTGCTGCTGCTGGCCGTGCTGCAGTCGATGGTGGCAGCGTTCGCCAAGAGCTACCGCGAGGCGCAGACCTACATTTCGCTGCTGATGCTGGTGCCGATCATTCCCAGCCTGTTGTTGTCGTTCATGCCGATCAAGGCGCAGGCGTGGATGTACGCCGTGCCGCTGCTGGGCCAAAACCTCGGCATCATGCAACTGCTGCGCGGCGACGGCGTCACCGGCGAGCAGCTCGGCTTGTGCCTGGCCGGCAGCCTCGCGGCGGCGCTGCTCGCGGTGCTGGCGACGGTGCAGCTGTACCGCTCGGAAAAGCTGGCGATCTCGGCCTGAGGAGCCGCGAAGAGCGACCCCACCCCAACCCTTCCCTGCGTTGCAGGGGAGGGAGTTATCGGGGCGGCGCGGTCAGTTCGCGCGCGTTGAGATAACCGTCATGATTGCGGTCCAGCTTGCGGAACTGGCTGCGCAGGTTGTCCTGGAAGTCGGTCAGCGCGATCGGCCGGCCGCGGTTGCCTGGCAGCTCCCCGGTTTCGAGGATGCCGTCGCCGTTGCTGTCCATGCTGCGGAAGCTCCGATCCATGTACGCCAGGTATTCGGCCTCGCTGACGCGGCCGTCGCCATCGCTGTCGAACATCTGCAGGTATTCCGAACGCGTGTCCTGCGCCAGCGCAGCGGACGCCGCCAGCAGCAACGCCAGCGCGGCGGCCAGCCGCACGTTCAGCGGCTGCCGCCGTGGATGCCGATGAACTGCAGGAATTCCGCGCGGGTGCGCGCGTCGTCGCGGAAGGTGCCGAGCATCTGGCTGGTCACCATCGACACGCCGCGCTTGTGCACGCCGCGGGTGGTCATGCACTCGTGGCTGGCGTCGATCACCACCGCCACGCCGGCCGGCTGCAGGGTCTCCTGGATGCACTGGGCGATCTGCGCAGTGAGCTTCTCCTGCACCTGGAAGCGGCGCGCGAAGCCGTCCACCACGCGCGCCAGCTTGCTGATGCCGACCACGCGGTTGGTCGGCAGGTAGCCGACGTGGGCGCGGCCGATGATCGGCGCCATGTGGTGCTCGCAGTGGCTCTCGAACTCGATATCGCGCAGCACCACCATCTCGTCGTAGCCGTTCACCTCCTTGAAGGTGCGGCGCAGGTAGTCGCCCGGATCGGATTCGTAACCGGAGAACCAGTCGCGGTACGCCTTGACCACCCGCTTGGGCGTATCCAGCAGGCCCTCGCGCGCCGGGTCTTCGCCGGCCCAGCGCAGCAGCGTGCGCACGGCCTCTTCGGCCTGTTCCTGGCTGACGTCGTTCGGGTGGGGCTGGTCGCTCATGCGGATGTCCTGGGTATGCGGATCAGGACAGTCTAGCGTCCGCGTCAAGCCCCTGCAGGCACCGGGGCCGGCGCGGCTCAGGGCTCGATGTCGTCGCCCTGGTCATCCAGCGCCGGCACATCGCCCAGCAGCTGCTGGGTGACCTCGCCGGACAGCGTCTCCACGCCGCGCAGCTTGCGCTCGATTGCGCGGGTGCGCTGGCCGGCGCTGTCGATGCTGTTGCGCGCGGCGTCGAGTTGCTTGCGGGTTTTTTCCAGCACCACGCCGAACTTGCCGAACTCGTTCTTCACCGCGCCGAGCAGCGCCCATACCTCGCTGCTGCGCTTGGCGATCGCCAGCGTGCGGAAACCCATCTGCAGGCTGTTGAGCAGGGCGCTCAGCGTGGTCGGGCCGGCCACGGTGACGCGGTGCTCGCGCTGCAGCAGCTCGAACAGTCCTGGCCGGCGGATCACCTCGGCGAACAGGCCCTCGGTGGGCAGGAACAGCACGGCGAAATCGGTGGTGTGCGGTGGTGCGATGTACTTGCTCTTGATCCGCCGGGCCTCTTCGCGTACGCGGATTTCCAGCGCGCGGCCGGCGATGCCGGCGGCCTCAATGTCGGCGTTCTCCTGCGCTTCGAGCAGGCGCTGGTAGTCCTCCATCGGGAACTTCGCGTCGATCGGCAGCAGGATGTGCTCACCCTCGCCCTGGCCGGGCATGCGGATCGCGAACTCGACGCGTTCGTTGCTGCCGGGCACGGTGATCACGTTGGACTCGTATTGTTCGGCGGTGAGCATCTGTTCGAGCAGCGCGCCCAGCTGCACTTCGCCCAGGATGCCGCGGCTTTTCACGTTGGTCAGCACGCGCTTCAGGTCGCCCACGCCGATCGCCAGGTTCTGCATCTCGCCGAGGCCGCGCTGCACCGCCTCCAGCCGTTCGGACACCAGCTGGAACGACTGGCCCAGCCGCGTCTCCAGCGTGCTTTGCAGCTTCTCGTCGACGGTGGCGCGCATCTGCTCCAGCTTGGCCGCGTTGTCCTGCTGGATCGCGCCGAGCTTGGCCTCCAGCGTGGCGCGCACTTCGCCCATGCGCTTTTCGTGCTCGGCGCTGAGCGCGGCGAAGCGCTGTTGCTGCTGCTCGCCGAAATGGTTGAGCGCGAGTGTGGTTTCCTCGCGGCTCTTGCGCGCGTCCTCGGCGAGGCGCTGTGCCAGCGCCTGCAGGCCGGTATCGGTGCGTTCGGTGAGCAGGTTCAGGCGCTGGCCGAAGCCGTCGATGCGCTCGGCCTGCTGCTGCGACATGCCGTTGAGCTGCTCGCCGAGGTGGCCGCGGAAGCGGTCGAAGCCCTGTTGCAGCTCCTCGCGCCCGGCGCGCTGTTCCTCGCGCAGGGTGCGTTCGACGCGCGCGCTGTCGTCCTTCAGGGCGTCCAGCTTCGCGCCCAGGCTGGGGTCGCCGCGGCCGCGCAGCAGCACCGCGACCTGCAACAGCAGCACCAGCGCGGCGAGGATGACGAGGGCGATCAGCAGGATTTCATTGAGCGGCATGGAACGTTTTCCCGGGTCGATGCATCCAGTGTACGTCGAGCGGTCTCATCGGCTGCGCCTGGATTTCACGTTGCCGCTGCCAGGGCGGTGCATCATGGGCCGATCCGTTGGCCTGGGAGAGCGTCATGGAACATGTTCACGATTACCTGATCATCGGTGCCGGCATGGCCGCCGATGCGGCGGCCAAGGCGATCCGCGAGGTCGATGCCGCGGCGAACGTCGGCATCGTCGGCGCCGAGGCCCAGCCGCCGTACCAGCGGCCGCCGCTGTCCAAGGCGCTGTGGAAGGGCGACAAGTCGGTGGCCGATATCGACCTGGCCACCGCGCAAAGCGGCGCGACGCTGCATTCGGGCCGGCGCATCGAGTCGCTGGACCGGGTGGCGCGCACGGCGCGCGACGACCGCGGCGACAGTTATCGCTACCGCCGCCTGCTGCTGGCCACCGGCGCCACCCCGCGGCGGCTGCCGTTCGAGGGCGGCGAGCGGATCATCCATTTCCGCACGCTGGACGATTACCAGGCCTTGCGGCGCTACGCCCAGCCCGGTGCCTTCATCGCGGTGATCGGCGGCGGCTTCATCGGTTGCGAACTGGCGGCGTCGCTGTGCAGCCTCGGCTGCAAGGTGACCCTGCTGTTTCCCGGCGAGACGATCGGCGCGGGGCGTTATCCCGATGGTTTGGCGCACTATCTCGACGACTACTACCGCAGCCACGGCGTGGACGTGCGCAGCGGCGTGCGCGTGCAGGGCAGCAACCCCACCGACGGCGGCGTGGAGCTGGTGCTGTCCGACGGCAGCCTGCTACGTGTGGAGGCGGCGGTGGCCGGTCTCGGTGTGACGCCGAACACCGCGCTGGCCGAACAGGCCGGCCTCGCCGTCGACGACGGCATCGTGGTCGACGCCCACCTGCGCAGCAGCGACGCGGACATCTGGGCCGCCGGCGACGTGGCGAATTTCCGCAGCGCGGCACTGGATCGACGCCTTCGCGTCGAGCATGAAGATGCGGCGGTCAGCATGGGCCGGCTCGCCGGCCGCGCGATGGCCGGCGTCGAGGAGGCGTACACCACGCTGCCGTTCTTCTATTCCGACCTGTTCGATCTCGGCTATGAAGCGGTCGGCCTGCTGGATACGCGACTGGAGGTGGTCGAGGAGTGGCGCGAGCCGAACCGCGAGGGCGTGGTGTACTACCTCGAAGCCGGTCGCGTGCGCGGCGTGCTGTTGTGGAACACGTGGGACCAGGTGGATGCCGCGCGTGAGTTGATTGCGCAACCCGGACCGTTGGATGCGGCGTCGCTGCGCGGGCGGCTGCCGCGCGAGGCGTAACTGCAAGTTCCGGAGGTCTCAGTCCACCCGGCAGAACACCGCCTTCAGGTAACGCCCTTCCGGCACGTCGGTGCGGAACGGGTGGTCGGCGCCGGCGCCGCGCACTTCCAGCACCTGGATTTCGCGGCCGGCGTTGAGCGCGACCCGGCGCAGCATCTCCAGGAACTCGCCTTCGCCGACCAGGCCGGTGCACGAGCAGGTCAGCAACAGGCCGCCGGGCGGGATGATGTCCAGCGCCATGCGGTTCATCGCGAAGTATTTCTTCAGCGCGTCCATCACCTTGCTGCGGTCGCGGGTGAGCTTGGCCGGGTCGAGGATCACCGCGTCGTAGCGCTCGCCGCGCGCCACCGCGGCGCGCACCCAGTCGAAGATGTCGGATTGCTCGAAACCGACTTCGACGCCGTTGGCGGCAGCGTTGGCGCGGGCGACTTCCAGGATGCCCGCATCGAGATCCACGCCGACCGCCTCGCGCGCGCCGGCCGCCATCGCATGCACGGCGAAGCCGCCGGCGTTGCAGCACAGGTCGAGCACGCGGCGGCCCTTGGCCAGTTCGGCGAAGCGCTTGCGGTTGTCGCGCTGGTCGGCGAAGAAGCCGGTCTTGTGGCCGGAGCCGGGTGCGGCGTGGAAACGCAGGCCGTGCTCGTGCACCTCGAACGCGGCGGGCACGTCGGGGCTGCGGCAGTCGAACGATTCCTGCTTCTGCACGTGCGATTCGGCGAACCAGTACAGCTGCGTGCCGGGGAAGTGCGTCAGCAGGGCGGCGTGGATCGCTTCGCGGAAACGCCACATGCCGGCGGCGAAGTATTCGATCACCAGGATGTCGGCGTAGCGGTCGACGATCAGGCCGGACAGCCCATCGCCCTCGCTGTGCACCACGCGCCAAGCGTCGCTGACCTGATCGAGCTGCAGCCAGTCGCGGCGCAACTGCACGGCGCGGGCGATGCGCGCGGCGATCCAGTCGGCGTCGATGCTGGCGTCCGGATGCGTGTCGAGCAGGCGCAGCGCGATGCGCGCGTGGCCGTTCCAGAACGCGCGGCCGACGAAGCGGCCCTTGGCGTCCTGCACCTCGACCAGGCTGCCCGGCGGCAACTTCGACTCCGGCTTGTAGATCTGCGCCGACCACACCCACGGGTGGCCGGGGTTGCGATCGGACTTCAGGCGGATGACGGGAAGGGCTGCGGGGATATTCATCCACGCATGATAGCTGGTGGCCAAACTCCTCCCCCTGCTTTTGCAGGGGGAGGTTGGGAGGGGGTTGCTCCGGACTGGTAGGGACGATCAAGAGCGAACCCCGCCCCGGCCCTCCCCTGCGATGCAGGGGAGGGAGCAAGGCTGCGCATCAGCGCAGGCGAAGCACCAGCCACGACAGCAAGGCCAGCAGGTTGATGCCCAGCCGCGACACGGCGGGGCCGGCCACCGCCAGCACGAAGCCCTGCGTACCCAGATGCCAGTCGATGCCCAGTCGCGGCGCAGCCTGCAGGGTGGCGAACACGTTGACGAAGGCGCCGCTGTGCAGCGCATAGCTGAACACCGGGGTGGCGATCAGCGGCAGCTGCAGCAGCTGCGCCCAGCGCGACAGCCGCACGCCGCTCTCGCTGCCTTCCAGCAGCAGCACGCCGGCGACCAGCACGAAGCCGAACAGGAGCAGGCCGATCAGCGCGACGATGCTGTCGTGGGTCGAGCCCAGCGGCAGCAGGCGGCGCAGCATCACCGCCACGCCGTACAGGCCGCCGGCGACTTCGAGAATGCCGATCAGGCGAAAGAGAAAGTTGCGCACGCGTGGCCCCGTTCAAAAGACGCAAGCTTAGCCGAGCAGGGCCGGCGGGATGGGTGCGGGCGTCGCTGTTTTCCGCAGATGGCGACCCGGCTCAGGCGATCAGCACGCCGCGCGCTTCCTCGACGATCGCATGCGGCACGAAGCGGGCGCTGTCCTGGGTGACCAGCGAACTGTCTTCGCGGATGCCGATGCCGCAGGCGCGGTCGCCGACCACCCAGCTGCCGATCAGTGGATAGTGGCCGTCGAAGCCGGTCAGCGGATGGCAGGCCTGGCGGATGCACGGGCCATCGCGGTACGGGCCGTCGGTGCGCAGCTCGCGGCCGTCGTCCAGGTGCATCGCGATATTGGCGCCCTCGCGCGAGTGCAGCGGCTTGCGCACCCAGCCGCGCGGCAGCGCACCGCCGCCGTCGAACTCGGCCGGCAGCAGGTTCGGGTGGCCGCGATGGGCGTCCCACAGCAGCGGCAGGATGCCCTTGTTGCTCAGCAGCGCCTTCCACGGCGGCTCGATCAGCTGCAGGCCGGAGCGCGGCAAATGCTCGCCGAACGATTCGCGGAACATGTCCTCCAGCGGATACAGCTTGAACAGGCAGCCGATCACCTGGTCGTCGAGATCGGTGAAGCGGCCGTCGGCGGAGATGCCGATGTCCTCGATCGCCAGCGCGCCGCAGTCGATGCCCGCCTGCAGCGCGCAATCGCGCAGGTAGGCGACCGTGCCCTGGTCCTCCACCGAGTCGCGCACCGCGGCGAAGTGGAACGGCCGCGCGATGCCGCGCGCGATCGTGCCAAACGCTTCCACCAGGGATTCGTAGATCGAGTTGAACTGGTCGCTGCCGGCCGGCAGCTGGCCGCGCGCGAGCTGGTCTTCCAGCCATTGCCACTGGAAGAACGCGGCCTCGAACAGCGAGGTCGGCGTGTCGTAGTTCAATTCGTAGAGCTTGGCCGGGCCGGTGCCGTCGTAGGCGAAATCCATGCGGCCGTACAGGTGCGGCTGGCGCTCGCGCCAGCTCTGCGCGATCCAGTCCCGGTACGGTTCCGGAATCGCCAGCTGCTGCATATGCTGCTCGCTGCCGACGATGCGCCCGACCATGTCCAGCGCCATCGCGTGCAGTTCCTCGCTGGGCGCCTCGATGTCGACTTCGATCTCGCGCAGGCTGAAGGCGTAGTACGCCGACTCGTCCCAGTACGGCGCGTCGTCGATAGTGTGGAAACCGAAGCCGCACGCGGCGGCCTTGGCGCGCCAGTCGGGGCGCTCGGCCGTGGCGACCCGGCGCATCAGCCGCCGATGCCGCGGCTGCTGCCGGACGTGCCGAAACCGGAACGGCTGGCCGTGACCGCGCGGTTCGGCGTGGCGTTGACCGGCACCATCGCGGTACCGGCGCCGCCGCGGTAGACGCCGCCGGCGCCGGTGGCCGGGCGCTGCCAGCCGCCGTTGCTGTCGCGGAACGCCGGCGTGCTGTTGAAGCCGTTCATCGCGGCACCGTTGCGCGACATCATCTGCGACAGGAAGAAGCCGGTCATCAGCGGGCCGAAGAACGAATGGCTGGCGCCGTCGTTGCGTTCGGCGCACTTTTCCTTGCCGTAGCTGGCTTCGCATGCCTCGCGGTTGGCGAAGCGCGGCGCGGTGGCCACCGCGTCCTGCTGCGCCTTGGCGAATGCCTGCTGGCAGGTGTTGCTGTCGTTGGTCTGCGCCACGCAGGCCTCGACCGAGGTGTACAGGCCTTCGCGCGACGCGCTTTCGCTGCGGTCGCAGGCGGTCAGCAACAACGGGGCCGTGCTCATCAGCAGCAGGGCGGCGGTCCTGGATCGTTTCATGGGCACACTCGGCAAGGTATCCGGCAAGCATGCCTGCTTGTGCGTGCGGATGAAAGTTCTTGCGGTCGAATGCCGCAGCGACCCCTCATTCCAGCTCGTCGGCCAGTTCGTGCAGGTCGGCGACGTGCTGTTCCCACCAGCGCGATTCGGCGGCGAACGGGAAGGCGGCGGGGAACGCCGGGTCGTGCCAGCGCGCGGCGATCCAGCCGGCATAGTGCAATTGGCGCATCGCGCGCAATGCGGGAATCAGCGCCAGCTCGGCGTGGTCGAAGTCGCGGAACTGCTGGTAGCCCTCGAGCACGGCTTCCATCGCGCGCGCGTCGTTGGCGAGCATCCACAGATCCTGCACCGCCGGGCCAGTGCGCGCGTCGTCGAAGTCGACGAAGTGCGGGCCGGCGTCGGTCCACAGCACGTTGCCCGGGTGGCAGTCGCCATGCAGGCGCAGCTGCCGCACCGGGCCGATGGCCTCCAGGCGTGCGGCGATCGCCGCATCCAGCCGCGTCGCGGCGGCGCGGTAGTTCGTGTGCAACGAGGCCGGCAGCAGGGACGAGCCGAGCACCGCCTGCATCGGCTGCTGCACCATCGTGTCGCGGTCGAGCCGGCCGCGGTGGGCAAACGGCGCACGGGCGCCGATCAGGTGCATGCGCGCGATCAGCCGGCCCAGCCATTGGAGTTGGTCGATGGCTTCTAGCTCCGGCGCGCGACCGCCGCGGCGCGGCGTCAGCGCATAACGAAAGCCCGCGTGATGCAACAGGGTGCGGCCACCGAAAACGAGCGGCGCCACCACCGGCAGTTCGGCGTCGGCCAGCTCCTGCGCGAACGCGTGCTCTTCGGCGATTGCAACATCGCTCCAGCGGCCGGGCCGGTAGAACTTCGCGATCACCGGCGCCGCCGGCTCCACGCCAACCGGTTCCAGGCCGATCTGCCACACCCGGTTCTCATAGCTGTTCAGCGCCAGCAGGCGCCCGTCCGGCCACAGGCCGCAGGCGCTCACCGCGTCCAGCACCAGGTCGGGGGTGAGGCTGGCGTACGGCGTGTCGTTCAACGTACGCCCATGCCGCGCGCCGGGATCACCGCCATGGTGATGCGCGAGATGCACACCAGCGCGCCCTCTTCGTTCTCGATGCGGATCTCCCACACCTGGGTGGTGCGGCCGATGTGCAGCGCCTTCGCGGTGCCGGTCACCGTGCCGCTGCGCACGCCGCGGATATGGTTCGCATTGATGTCCAGGCCCACCGCCAGTTCCCGCTCGGGGTCCAGCGTGAGCATCGCCGCGGTACTGCCCAGGGTCTCGGCCAGCGCCACCGAGGCGCCGCCGTGCAGCAGGCCGTACGGCTGGTGGGTGCGCTGGTCGACCGGCATGCTGCCGGCCAGCCAGTCGTCGCCGACTGCGGTGATGCGGATGCCCAGCGCCTCCATCATGGTGTTGGCGCTCCAGCCGTTGAGGCGGGCGAGGTCGGCGGGTTGCTTCCAGAGGCTCATCGTTGATTCCCGTGATGCGAGCCCGCATTGTTGTCCGCTGCGATCGCAACGACAATGCGCCTGGTGCATACCGTTACCCTGAAATCCTCGGACCGCCAGTTTTCGGTGGCCGACGGCGAAACCGTGCTGGAAGCGGCGCAGCGGGCAGGCGTGGCCTTGCCGTATTCCTGTCGCTCCGGCGTCTGCGGCAGCTGCAAGGCCACCTTGCTGCAGGGACATTGCGAGTATCCGCGCAACCCGCCACTGGCGCTGAGCGCCAGCGCGCTGGCCCATCGTGCGGTGCTGCTGTGCCAGGCCGTGCCGACCAGCGACCTGCTACTGGAGGCGCGCGAGGTGACCTCGGTGGAGGACATCGCGCGGCGCCAGCTCGGCATGGTGGTCACCGACAAATGGCAGCTGGCGTCGGACGTGACCGGCTTGCGTTTGCTGCCCGCGCACGGTGAGCGTCGGCTCAACCGGCTGCCCGGTCAGTATGTGGATGTGCTGCTGGAGGATGGCAAGCGCCGGCCGTTCTCGATCGCCAACGGCCCGCAGGCGGATGGCATGATCGAGCTGCACGTGCGCCACGTGGCCGGCGGCGGCTTCACCTCGTGGGTCAACGATGCCTTGAAGGTGGGCGATCACCTGCGCATCGAGGGACCGCTGGGCACCTTCGTGCCGCGCGAGGACTCCGAGCGGCCGATGTTGTTCATGGCCGGCGGCACCGGCTTCGCACCGGTCAAGGCGATCGTCGAACACTTCATTGCGCTGGGTACGCGCCGGCCGATGCAGCTGTACTGGGGCGCGCGCACGGCGGCGGATCTGTATATGCGCGTTCTGGCCGAACGCTGGGCGCGCGAACTGCCTAACCTGCGGTTCCACGCCGTGGTATCCGAGCCGGAACAGGCCGCGGGTCTGCGCACGGGGCTGGTGCATGAGGCCGTGCTGGCCGATCAACCCGACCTGTCCGGCCATGACCTGTACATGAGCGGGCCACCGGCGATGATCGACGCCGCCCACCCTTTGTTCCTCGACGCCGGACTGCCGGAAGAGCGGCTGTATTACGACTCGTTCGAATACGCGCCTGATGTGCTGGCGCAGATCATGGCCGCGCGCGCCGGCATTCACGACCGCAGGGAAGTGAATGGAGAGGAGTGAAAAGTGAGTGAGAAGCGCCGCTGCTCAGGCTCTTCTCTCACCTCTCACTCCTCTCCACTCGTTCCTGCTTACTTATTTGGAGCCCTTGGCGACCGGCAACTGCGCCGCGTGCCATGCCAGCACGCCGCCGCCCAGCGTATAGACCTTGCCGAAGCCGGCCTTGGCCAGCCGCTGCGCGGCCTTCAGCGAATTGCCGCGGCCGTCCTTGTCCATCACCACCACCGGCAGCTCCTTCGCCTTGGCCAGGTCCTTGTGCTCCGGGTCGAACTGGCTCATCGCCACGTGTTTCGCGCCCGGCACGTGCATCTTCTCGAACTCGGCGATCGCCGACAGGTCGATCAGCAGCGGGCTTTCGCGGTTGATCAGGTGGGTCAGGCCGGTCGGGCTGAGTTCCTTGATCTTGCTGAAAAGCGTGCTGACCTGCATGACGATCAACGCCACCAGCAGGATCGCGAACAGGGCCGACAAGGCCACATGGTTGCCGATAAATTCGGGCAGCTTGTGCAGGAAATCGTTCATCGTCAGTCCACTGTGCCCTGATGGCATCTGCTCGGGTAAACCGGCGATTATACGGGTATGCCGTGATCGGCGCGGGGCACCCGCCGATCCGGGGCAGGCGCTCAGTCTTGGGTGATGTCCGGCAGGCCGCTGGTCAGCCACCAGTGCTTGGTCTTCTCGTCGTAGTGCCAGGTCTGGTGGTCGACCACGCTGCGCTCGGACTGGGTGTGGATGTTGACCAGGCTGATCGTCGCGGTCTGCCGCACGTCGAAGTCGCCGGCCGGCACCGGGCCGGCGCCGTCGTCGTACTCGCTCACGCGGACCTGCTGGTAGCGCGCCAGCTCCAGCTGGGTCAGCGGATGCGCGGCGAGTACCGCCGGGTCGATGAACTGCGCGGCGCTCTGGAAGTCGCCCCAGCGCAGTGCACTGCCGTAGGCCTTGAGCGTGGTGGTCAGCGCGTCGCTGCGGGTCTTGGTGGCGCAGCCGGCCAGCAACAGCACGGACAGCACGACAAGGATGCTCAGGATGCGGCGCATGGTGGTTCCTCCCCGATGGATACCCGCCCATTCTGCCTCAAGCGGAAGCGCGCGACTCAGCTGCGGCGTTTGGCGACGAAGCGCGCGTTCAAGGTGCAGGCGGGCTTGCCGTGTTCGCCGGGGACCACGCAGTCGACGCCGATGCGCGCCTTGCCGCGTGCGCCCAGCGTGTTGAAGAACGTGTCCCAGCCCGCGTCCACGGCCAGCCGTGCCTCGCTGTGGAAGTCCTGCCACAGCGGCGCCAGGTAGCGCACGCTGGATTCGGCCACGAACACGTCGCAGTCGTGGCCGCGCCGGCGCAGCGCCAGTTCCACCAGCGCCCAGCCGCTCAGGGTCATCAGGCTGACCAGGCTGCCGCCGAACGCGCAGCCCTTGTCGTTGACGTTCGGCGCCAGCGGCGCGCGCAGGCTCAGGCTATCGTCGTCGCAGCCGGCCAGTTGCAGGTCCATCGCATGGGCCAGCGGGATTTCGTCGCGGATGAACTGGATCAGTTGCTGCGCGTGCGGTGTTGCGTCGTCGGTCGTGCTCACGTGGTCGGGGGTCCGCGGGGAAGGGGAGACCTCCCAGTGTAGGGCCACCGCTACACTGGGGCCATGACAGTGGCCGGACGCGGTGCGCGGATGCAGCGACAATCCCCTCGGGACAAGCAGGACCTGCACGGTCGGACCGTGGTGATCACCCGCCCGGCCGGTACCGCGTCGGCGTTGGCGCGCCGGGTGCGCGCGCTCGGTGGCGTGCCGCTGCTGCTGCCGGGCCTGGCCTTGCGCGGCGCAGCGGACGCCGCCGCGGCGCGTGCGGGCCTGCGTGCGGCGCTGACGGCTGAGCTGATCGTCTTCACCAGCCCCGCCGCGGTGCGTTACGCCGCGGCCCTGTCGCCGCTGCAGACCGCGGCGACCGTGCTGGCGGTGGGCCAGGGTACGGCGCGGGCGTTGCGCCGGCATGGCATCGCCGCGCCGCTGGCGCCGCGCCGGCAGGACAGCGAAGGCCTGCTCGAACATCCCGCGCTGCACGCGCTGCGTGGTCGTCGGGTGGCGCTGATCGGCGCGCCCGGCGGCCGCGGCGTGCTGCGCGAACAACTCGCCGCCCGCGGCGCGCAGCTGCACGAGCTGCACGTCTACCGGCGGGTGCCGCCGCGGCTGGACCGGCGTCATGTCGATGCGCTGCTGCCATTGCCGGCCTCGTCGCAGGTGCTGCTGTCCAGCGCCGAGGCGCTGCACAATTTGCAGCAGTTGCTGCCGCCAGCGGCGTGGACGCGGCTGTGCGCGGCGACCGCGGTGGTCAGCAGCGAACGGCTGGCGGTGGCGGCGCGTGCGGCGGGTTTCCAGCGCATCGCCACGGCGGCTTCGGCGTTGTCGGCGGACCTGCTGGCCGCGGCCATGCCGGCGCACTGAGCGCCCTTCACATCCGCGTGCTACGAACGCGGCCGTATGGGCTGCTAGCATGCGCGCATGAGCAACGTAGACAAGCCGAACGCGTCCGCCGCGCCCGAGGGCGCCCGTCCCGATCCCGCTGCGCCCGATGCGGTGATGGTCGAACCGTCCGTGCGCGCGACCCGCACCGCACCCACGCGGCCCGCACCGCGTCCGCGTGGCGGCGGCAGCCTGGCGCTGGCGGTGCTGCTGGCGCTGATCGCGGTGGGTGCTTCCGGTTACATCGGCTGGCGCCAGTGGCAGCAGGAGCAGGGCAGCGCCGCCGACAACCAGAGTGTCGCCAGTCTGCAGCAGCGCGTGGCCACGCTGGAAACCACGCTGACTACCCTGGGCGACCAGCGCAGCAGCCTGAACCAGCGGCTGGACGATGCGGCCCAGGTCAATCGTTCGCTGCGCGAAGAACTGCTCGGCCAAGCCGAGCGCACGCGCCATCTCGAGGACGCGGTGGCCAAGCTCGCCGAGAAGACGCTGAGCGGCCGCGACGGCATGCTGCTGGACGAAACCGAATCGCTGCTGCGCATGGCCGGCGAACGCTACACGCTGTTCCATGACGCGCAGGGCGCGGCCGCCGCGTACGCGCTGGCCGACCAGACCCTGGCCGCGGTCAACGACGGCGCATTCAGCGGCCTGCGCCAGAGCGTCAACGCCGAGCGCGAGGCGCTGGCCAAGAGCCAGCCGGCCAGCCAGGCCGGCGCGTTGCAGCAGCTGGTGGCATTGCGTGGCGGTCTGGCCGATCTGCCGCTGAAGCCGCTCGACAGCCATGCCGCGGAGGCCACCGATGCGTGGTCGCGCATCCGCCGCGCGCTGGCCGGCGTGGTCAGCGTGCAGCGCGACGACGGCGCGCCACTGGCGGTCGCCGATGCGCGTTTCGCGCGCGAGCTGGCCGCGCTCGACCTGGCCCAGGCGCAGGCAGCGTTGCTGGCCTATGACAGCAAGGGCTATGCAGCCGCGCTGCAGCGGGTGGACGCGGCGCTGGCCAACCAGTTCGACGGCAGTGCGCCGGCGGTGCAGCAGGCGCGCGAGACCTTGAAGCAGCTCGCCAGCCAGTTGCCGGCGAACCCGCCGGTGCAACTGGGCGCCGCGTTGACTGAACTGCGCAACCTGCGCGCGGTGCATGCGCTCAGTCCCGCCTCGGCCAGTTCCGCGGCGCCGGGCGGGGCCCGGCCATGAGGCTCTGGTACGGCATCGGCTTGCTGGTGGTGGCCGCCGCGCTGGCCGCGTTCGGTTGGCACTGGGTGGCGGAGGATCCCGGCTATGTGCTGCTGCGCCTGCGCGGCTGGCGGGTGGAGACCACGGTGGTGGCGGCGCTGGTCATCCTGCTGCTGGCGTGGGCGCTGCTCACCGTGCTGTGGCGGCTGGCGCGCTGGCCGTTCGGCGCGTTCTCGCGGCGGCACCGGCGGCTCAGCCAGCAGCGTCTTGGCGCCGGCCTGATCGCCCTGATGGAAGGCCGCCACGGCGACGCCGAGCGCGACCTCAACCGCGCCTCGCGGCTGGACAGCCTGCGCGGCCCGGCCCTGCTGGCCTCGGCCGAAGCAGCCTCGCGCCGCGGTGAACACGGCCGTGCGCTAGAGGCGCTGGACCAGGCCGCGCAATCCGCACCGCAGGCGGCCCGCGTGCTGCGCGCCCGCGTGCTGCGCCGCGAAGGCAAGCCGGCCGAAGCGTTGGCGCTGCTGGTGCCCGAAGCCGACAAGGGCACGCTGACCCCGGGCGGTTGGCGCGAACTGGTGCAGGCGGCCATGGCGAACGGCGACATCCGGCGCGCCCGCGAAGCACTGGCGCCGTTGCAGAAGAGCGGCGCGCTGGGCAACCGCGCCTACGCCGCGCTGGAAGCGCAGGTGTTGGCCGCCACCATCCAGGCCGCAGCGGACGGCGCCAGCCTCAACACGCTGTGGTCGCAACTGCCGAAGACACAGCGCCGCGTGCCCGCGGTGATCGACGCCTACGCCCGCCGCGCGGCCGCGTTCGGGTTGACCCTGCCGGCGATGGACGAAGTGGAATCCGCGTTGCGCCGCGAGTGGTCGCCGCTCTTGATCGAAACCTACGGCACCCTGGCCGGCGACGACGTCGAGGCGCGCCTGCGCCGCGCCGAAGGCTGGCTCGACGCGCACCCGAACGACGCGCACCTGCTGCTCACGCTCGGCCGCATGTGCGTGCGGCTGAAACTGTGGGGCAAGGCGCGGCAGTACCTGCAACGCTCGCTGGCGCTGGCGCCCGGCAGCGCCGCCTGGGAAGCCCTGGGCGACGCGTTCGCCGGCCAGGGCGATACGGAGCAGGCGCAGCGCTGCTATCGCAACGCACTGGCGTCCGCCCGCGGCGACGCGGTCGTCCCGCTGGCGCAGACTGCCAACCCCGGCCAGCCCGACACGCAGCCGATCGCGATCGAGGAACGCGACGTGCACGGCGTGCCGCGCCTGCGCGAATAGGTTGTCTACAGCGGCGTCAGATTCGCGTACGCCGCCACTAGCCACTTGCTGCCGGCGGCCTCGAAATTCACCTGCAGCCGGGTGTGTGCGCCGCTGCCTTCGGCGCTGATCACCACGCCTTCGCCGAAGCTGGGATGGCTGACGCGCTGGCCGAGTTTCACCGGCAGCGATTCCTCCAGCGACGGCGAGATCTCGTGCGGCCGGCCGGCGTACAGCGGGCGGGTGACGTGGACGCGCGGGCGTACCTCGTCGATCAGTCCGGCCGGCATCTCGCCGAGGAAGCGCGACGGCCGCGCCAGCATCTCGGCGCCGTGCATGCGCCGCGATTCGGCGTGCGTGACGACGAGTTTCTCGCGGGCGCGGGTGATGCCGACGTAGGCGAGCCGACGCTCCTCTTCCAGCCGCCCTTCGTCGTCGACCGAGCGCTGGCTGGGGAACAGGCCTTCCTCCATGCCGACCAGGAACACCACCGGAAACTCCAGCCCCTTGGCCGAGTGCAGGGTCATCAGCTGCACGCAGTCGTCCCACGCCTCGCCCTGGTTCTCGCCGGCTTCCAGGGTGGCGTGCGACAGGAACGCGGAGAGTTCGCTGAGGCCGGCGTCGATGTCCTCGGCGGTACGCTCGAAGCGGCTGGCCACGTTGACCAGTTCGTCCAGGTTTTCCACCCGCGACTCGGCGTTGCCGCGCGAATCTTTCTCGTAGAAGTCGCGCAGGCCGGTATGGGTGATCGCGTGGTCGATCTGTTCGGCGAGGGTGAGCGCGTCCTTTTCGCCGTCGGGCGTGGACGGCTGGAAGGCATGGGCCATCGTGTCGATCATGCCGAGGAACGCCTTCACCGCATTCTTCGCGCGCCCGGCCAGCTCGCTGCCGCCGCTGAGTTCGGCGAGCACCGCTTCCCACATCGAGATGTTCTCGCTGCGGGCGCGGCGGCGCAGCGCGTCCAGCGTGCGGTCGCCGATGCCGCGCGGCGGGGTGTTCACCGCGCGCTCGAACGCGGCGTCGTCGTGCCGGTTCGCGGTGAGCCGCAGGTAGGCCAGCGCGTCCTTGACTTCGGCACGCTCGAAGAAGCGCTGGCCGCCGTAGACGCGGTACTTGATGTTGCGCTGGGCCAGCTGTTCCTCGAAGTTGCGCGACTGCGCGTTCGAGCGGTACAGGATCGCGCAATCCTTCGCCTGGCCGTGCTCGTCGATGTATTCGCGGATGCGCTCGATCACGAAGCGCGCCTCGTCCTGCTCGTTGTAGGCGGCGTACAGCGCGATACGCTCGCCCTCGTCGCCGGCCGTCCACAACTCCTTGCCGAGGCGGCTGCCGTTGCGCTGGATGACGCTGTTGGCGGCCTTCAGGATGGTCGAGGTGGAGCGGTAGTTCTGTTCCAGCTTGATCGTGCGTGCGCCGGGGAAGTCGCGCAGGAACTGCGCCATGTTCTCGACCTTGGCGCCGCGCCAGCCGTAGATCGACTGGTCGTCGTCGCCCACGGCGAAAACCTTGCCGGTGCTGCCGGCGAGCACGCGGACCCATGCGTACTGCAGCGTGTTGGTGTCCTGGAATTCGTCGATCAGCAGGTGCCGCCAGCGCTGCTGGTAGTGCTCCAGCACGGCCGGGTTCCTCAGCCACAACTCGTGCGCCCGCAGCAGCAGCTCGGCGAAGTCGACCAGCCCGGCGCGGCGGCAGGCGTCCTCGTAGGCCTTGTAGATGTTCACGAAGGTGTGCGTGACCGGATGGTCGCGATGCTCGATGCCGTCCGGGCGCTTGCCCTCGTCCTTCCAGTTGTTGATCTGCCAGCAGGCCTGGCGCGGCGGATATTTCGCATCGTCCAGGCCCAATCCGGCGACGACGCGCTTGACCAGCCGCAACTGGTCGTCGGCGTCGAGGATCTGGAACGTCTCCGGCAGCCCCGCCTCGCGCCAGTGGCGGCGCAGCAGGCGATGGGCGATGCCGTGGAAGGTGCCCACGGTGAGGCCCTGGGTGCCGCCGGGGATCAGCGCTTCGAGACGCGCGCGCATCTCGCCGGCGGCCTTGTTGGTGAAGGTGACGGCGAGGATCGCCCACGGCGGCACGCGTTCGGCCTGGGTCAGCCAGCCGATGCGGTGGGTCAACACGCGGGTCTTGCCGGAGCCGGCGCCGGCCAGTACCAGGTAGTGGCCGGGTGGGGCGCAGACGGCTTCGCGCTGGGCTTCGTTGAGCGGGTCGATCAGGTACGAGACATCCATCGCGCCCATTGTAGTGGGCGCAGACGAAAACCGCCGCGAAAGCGGCGGTTTTCGGGCAGCAGACTGCGGCTCAGCGCTTCTGCAGGAAGCCGCCGAGAGCCAGCAGCGCGCCGATCACGATGCCGGCGATGCCGATCCACTGCGGCACGCCCTTGTCGTGGGTGGCGGTGATCTTGGCCGACCCGATCTGCAGCAAGGTGTCGGTGTCCTGGTAGAAGGCATGGCCCGCCACCACCCAGATGCCGGCCACGATGAGGATGATGCCGACGATGATCAGGCCTGTGCGCATGGATGTTCCCCTCGGTGGATGGTGGATCGAGTATGCCGGGTGTCGTCGTGCATGGAATGTACAGGCCGCGCGGATCGCGGGCAAAAAAAGCCCCGGAGGCTAGGGGGAGCCTCCGGGGCGGGGGCAGACGCGAAGACCCAGGGGAGAGGTTCGCGCCTGTGGCGGCTCAGGGAGGTGAGCTCGCCGCGGATGCCGTTGCGTGCATCCGAAGTGTTAGTGCGTGATTCGCGGAGAAAGTTGCACGATTCCCAAAGAAATTTAAAAACGATTCATTCTCATGGAAAGTTAACCACCAAGTCGTTGTTGCGCAGAGGGTATTCCCCGACTCGCGTTCAATGTGCCTCGTCCCAGTTCGCGCCCACGCCCACATCGACCAGCAGCGGCACCGCCAGTTCCGCCGCGCCGGACATCCGTCCGACGACTGCGGCGCGCACCGCGTCGACCGCGTCGGCGCGCACTTCGAACACCAGTTCGTCGTGCACCTGCATCAGCATGTGGGCGTCGTCGCGGTCTTTCAGCCACGCCGCCACGGCGATCATCGCGCGCTTGATGATGTCGGCGGCGCTGCCCTGCATCGGCGCGTTCACCGCGGCGCGCTCGGCGCCCTGGCGCAGGCCCTGGTTGCGCGAAGTGAGGTTTTCCAGATACAGCCGGCGGCCGAAGATGGTTTCCACGTAACCGTCGCGATGGGCCTGTTCGCGGGTGGCTTCCATGAACGCGTGCACGCCGGGATAGCGGGAAAAATAACGCGCCATGTAGTCGCCGGCCTCGCCACGGTCCACGCCGAGCTGGCGCGCCAGGCCGAACGCGCTCATGCCGTACATGAGGCCGAAGTTGATCGCCTTGGCGGCGCGGCGCTGGTTGGCGCTGACGTCCTCGGGCTTCAGGCCGAACACCTCGGCGGCGGTGGCGCGGTGCACGTCGCCGCCTTCATGGAACGCCTTGAGCAGGCCTTCGTCGCCGGACAGGTGCGCCATGATGCGCAGCTCGATCTGCGAATAATCCGCGGCCATCACCTGCCAGCCCGGCGGCGCGATGAAGGCCTGGCGGATGCGCCGGCCCTCCTCGGTGCGCACCGGGATGTTCTGCAGGTTCGGGTCGGACGAGGAAATCCGCCCGGTGGCCACCGAGCCCTGGTGGTAGCTGGTGTGCACGCGGCCGGTGCGCGGATTGACGATGCCGGACAGCTTGTCGGTATAGGTGGAGCGCAGCTTGGCCAGGCCGCGGTAGTCGAGGATCAGCCGCGGCAGTTCGTGGGTATCGGCGATCGCTTCCAGCGCTTCCTCGTTGGTCGACGGCTGGCCGGTCGGCGTCTTCAGTTTCGCCTGCAGGCCAAGCTCGTCGAACAGTACCGCCTGCAACTGCTTCGGCGAGTCGAGATTGAATTCGCGCCCGGCCAGCGCATACGACTGCTGTTGCAGTTCCAGCATGCGCTTGCCCAGTTGCTGGCTCTGCCGGCGCAGCTCGTCGCCGTCGATCAGCACGCCGCGCTGTTCCATCGCGGCCAGCACCGGCACCAGCGGGATCTCGATGTCTTCATAGACCTTGCGCAGGGCCGGCACGCTCTCGAGCTTGGGCCACAGCGTCAGGTGCAGGCGCAGGGTGATGTCCGAATCCTCGGCGGCGTAGCGGCAGGCAGTGTCCAGATCCACCTGCGAGAACGAGATCTGCCGCGCGCCCTTGCCGGCGACCTGCTCGTACTTCACCGTGTCGTAGCCGAGGTACTTCTTCGCCAGCGAGTCCATGTCGTGGCGCGTGGCGGTGGCGTTCCACACGTAGGATTCCAGCATCGAGTCATGCTTCAGGCCCTGCACCACGATGCCGTAATTGGACAGGATGTTGATGTCGTATTTCGCGTGCTGGCCGAGCTTGGGCCGGGATGGGTCCTCGAGCACGGGCTTCAGCGCGGCGAGCACGGCGTCACGGTCGAGCTGCTTCGGTGCGCCGGGATAATCATGGCCGAGCGGGATGTAGCAGGCCTTGCTCGCCTCCACCGCGAAGCTGATGCCGACGATGTCCGCGCGCATCGCGTCGATGCTGGTGGTTTCGGTGTCGAACGCGATCAGCTCGGCATGGCGCAGTTTTTCCAGCCAGGCGTCGAGCTGCGCCTGCGTGGTGACCAGTTCGTATTCGCCGGCAGCGGACAGGGCAGCGTCAATGACCGCGACCGGCCCCGTCAGAACGGCCGGCTCGGCGGGTACGGTTTCTCCCGGTTGCTGTTCCACGATTCCCGTTGCCGGCTCCGCGGCGTCCAGGTCCTTCAGTGCGGCCTTGAATTCGTAGCGCGTATACAGCTCGCGCAACTGCGCGGTGTCGGCGACGCGCTGGGCCAGGTCGGTGGGGCCGAACTCCAGCGGCACGTCGGTCTTGATCGTCACCAGCTCGCGCGACAGCGGCAGCCGCGGCAGGGCTTCGCGCAGGCTCTCGCCGATCTTGCCGCCGACCTTGCCGGCGTTGGCGATCACGCCGTCCAGCGTGGCGTATTCGGCCAGCCATTTGGCGGCGGTCTTGGGCCCGCACTTGGGCACGCCCGGCACGTTGTCGATGGTGTCGCCGGTGAGGGCCAGGAAGTCGACGATCTGGTCCGGCCGCACGCCGAATTTCTCCATCACGCCGGCACTGTCCATCACCGTGTTGCTCATGGTGTTGACCAGGGTGACGTGCGGACTCACCAGCTGCGCCATGTCCTTGTCGCCGGTGGAGATCAGCACATCGATGCCGAGCGCCTGCGCCTGCACCGCCAGCGTGCCGATCACGTCGTCGGCTTCGACGCCGGGCACGCACAGGATCGGAAAGCCGAGCGCGCCGACGATGGCCAGCATCGGCTCGACCTGCGAGCGCAGATCGTCCGGCATGGGCGGGCGGTTCGCCTTGTACTGGGCGTACAACGTGTCGCGAAAGGTCGGGCCGGGCGCATCGCCGACGAAAGCCAGGTAATCCGGCTTGGCCTTCAGCGTGGCGCGCAGCATGTTGACCACGCCGAACAGCGCGCCGGTGGGCTCGCCGCGGGCGTTGCTCAACGGCGGCAGCGCATGGAACGCGCGGTACAGGTAGGAGGAGCCGTCGATCAGGATGAGTTTGGGCATGGCGCCATTCTCGCATGCACGGCGAAACGTCGCGCTTCACGAAAGCCCGGCAGAGGCGCTGTTATGCTGCGCTCCCCGAACGAGGTTGCCGCCATGAAAACCGCTGCCTTGCTGGTTGCCGCCAGCGTCCTGTTCACGTCGAGCGTGTTGGCGCAGTCGGCCCCGTCGACAAACGTACCGCCGCCGCCCGGGATCAACGATCCGGGCGTGCAAGCGGTGGAGCCGCCGGCCAAGCCGGCCGCCAAGCCGACGGCCACGCATCGGTCGGCCCACGCCGCACCGTCCTCGCCCGCTCAGCCGCTGAACCTGAAGCCGCAGGCGCTGCCCGCGATGCACGATGAAAGCAGCGTGCAGACCAGCCGCGACCAGCCGCCGCCGGAAGTGCGGATACGCCAGGAAGGCGACAACAGCATCCAGGAGTACAGCCGCAACGGCCGCGTCTACATGGTGGTGATCACCCCGAAGAGCGGCATAGCGCAGACCTACATGGTCGATCCGCAGGGTCGACTGGTCGACGAGCACGGCATGAAGCCGGTCGGACCGGTGATGTACAAGGTGCTGGAATGGGGCAAGAGCCGGCCGTCCGCCGAGGGTTCGAGCGAGCCGGCGCCGGCGGACGACGGCCACTGAGCCACGCGCTGAACCGCGTCGTCGGCGCCGGACATGCTGACGACGCTCGGCCGGTATCCAAGCGGAGGGCGGCGCGATGCAACTGCGTGAAAGCTGGCTGCTGTTTGCATTGGGTTCGGCGCTGTTCGCGGCGCTGACCGCGCTGTTCGGCAAACTCGGCGTGGTCGGCATCAATTCCAACCTCGCCACCTTCATCCGCACCATCGTGATCCTGTTGGTCACCGCCGGCATCCTCAGCCTGCGCAACGAATGGGCCAAGCCCACCGGGCTGCCGCTGCACAGCTGGCTGTTCCTGGTGCTGTCCGGCATCGCCACCGGGCTGTCGTGGCTGTGCTACTACCGTGCGCTGCAGCTCGGGCCGGTGAGCAAGGTGGCGCCGATCGACAAGCTCAGCGTGGCGCTGGCGATCGTGCTGGGCCTGCTGTTCCTGGGCGAGCAGCCGAGCTGGCCGCTGCTGGTCGGCGGCGCGCTGATCGTGGCCGGCGCGATGGTGATCGCGCTGTTCTAAGCCGGGTCGTCCAGTTCCGGGTAGTGGCGGAAGATGCCGCTCTCGTTGAACGGCAACCGCCGCGGTGACGCCAGGTAGGCGGCGATGCGCGGCCGCTGCGCCACCCGTTGTTTCAGCGCATGCAGCAGCGGCAACTCGTGCCCGAGGCGCCGCATGGCGCGCGGAAACGCGTACTCCAGCCCGCTCATCAGCTGGAACAGCGAAAGATCGACGTAGGAGTGCTCGTGCAGGGCGTGCTGGCCGCCGCCGCGTTCCAGCACCTGCTCGAAATAGTCCAGGTATTTCGGCAGCCGCGTCGCGCGCAGGTCGGCCGCGCGGCGCAGCGCCTCGACGCGCTGGTCCTCGTAGTACAGGCTGCCGGCGATCGGGTGGTGGGAATCGTGCACCTCGGCGACGAGATCGCTGATGGTCAGCTGCAACTGGTGCGCGTAGCGCCGCCGGCTCTCGCTCTCCGGCACCAGGCCGAGCGGCGGGCCGAGATACTGCAGGATGTTCGCGGTCTGCGCGATCAGCAGCCGGCCGGCCTTGAGGAACGGCGGCGCGAACGGCAGCGCGCCTTCGTGGACGCCATCGAGGTAACGCACGATGGCGTCGTCGCCCTGTATACGCGCCACGTCGTCGTAGTCGGCGCCGGCATCCTCCAGCGCCAGCCGCACGAATTCGCCGCGGCCCTGGATGCCGGTCCAGTAATACAGCTCGTAATGCATGGCAGCCTCCGGATCGAAGGATGGATGCCGAGCGTGCGCCTCTGCGGGCCGAGACTCAATGCCGGAAGTGGCGTATCCCGGTGAATACCATCGCCATGTCGTGCTCGTCGGCGGCGGCGATCACCTCGGCGTCGCGCATCGAGCCGCCGGGCTGGATCACCGCGCTGATGCCCGCCTCGGCGGCGGCGTCGATGCCGTCGCGGAACGGGAAGAACGCATCGCTGGCCATCACCGAGCCGCGCACCTCGAGCTTCTCGTCGGCCGCCTTGATGCCGGCGATCTTCGCGCTGTAGACGCGGCTCATCTGGCCGGCGCCGATGCCGATGGTCTGGCGGTTGTGCGCGTAGACGATGGCGTTGGACTTGACGAACTTGGCCACCTTCCAGGCGAAGATCAGGTCGTGGATCTGCGCCTCGGTGGGCGCGCGGCGGGTGACCACCTTGAGGTCGCCGGCCGTGACCATGCCGGTATCGGCGCTCTGGATCAGCAGGCCCGAGCCGACCCGCCTGGAACTGTTGCCGGGATGCGCGGCCAGCAGGTTGCCGTCGGTCGGCAGCGGGATCACCAGCACGCGCACGTTGCCTTTCTTCGCGAACGCCTTCAGCGCGTCGTCCGCGTAGCCCGGCGCCAGCACCACCTCGACGAACTGGCGCTCGACGATCGCGCGGGCGGTGGCGCCGTCGACCTCGCGGTTGAATGCGATGATGCCGCCGAACGCGGAGGTGGGATCGGTCTGGAAGGCCAGGTCATACGCCTTGCCGACGCCGTCCAGGCTCACCGCCACGCCGCAGGGATTGGCGTGCTTGACGATCACGCAGGCCGGCTTGGCGAAGCTGCGCACGCATTCCCATGCCGCGTCGGCGTCGGCGATGTTGTTGAACGACAGCTCCTTGCCCTGCAACTGGCGGAAGGTGGCCAGCGTGCCCGGCGCCGGGTACAGGTCGCGGTAGAACGCGGCCTGCTGGTGCGGGTTCTCGCCGTAGCGCAGGTCCATCAGCTTCACGAAGCGGCCGTTGACCTGGCCGGGGAAGGCGGCGTGGCCGGCGATCGCGTCCTGCGTGTCGTTGAGTTCCAGCCCGGACAGGTAGTCGCTGATCGCGCCGTCGTAGCTGGACACGTTGTTGAATGCGGCCACGGCGAGCTTGAAGCGCGTCGCACGGCTGAGGCCGCCGTGTTGCTCGATCTCGGCCAGCGCATCGGCGTATTGGTCCGGCGAAGTGAGTACGCCGACGTCGCTCCAGTTCTTCGCCGCCGAGCGCAGCATCGCCGGGCCGCCGATGTCGATGTTCTCGATCGCCTGCTCCAGCGTGCAACCGGGTTTCGCCACGGTGGCTTCGAACGGGTACAGGTTCAGCACCAGCAGGTCGATCGGTGCGATGCCGAGTTCGGCCATCACCTTGTCGTCGGTGCCGCGTCGGCCGAGCAGGCCGCCATGCACCTTCGGGTGCAGCGTCTTCACGCGGCCGTCCATGATCTCGGGAAAACCGGTGAGGTCGCTGACCTCGGTGACCGCGATGCCGGCCTCGCGCAGCGCCTTCGCGCTGCCGCCGGTGGAGAGCAGCTCGATGCCCCTGGCGGCGAGGCGCCGACCCAGGTCGATCAGGCCGGCCTTGTCGGAGACGCTGAGCATGGCACGACGGACCGGGACGAGCTGGGGAGCGGACATGAGCGGGTTACCAGAAGGGGAAAGCCGTTCATTATAGCCGCCCGGATGGTGGGTGGCTTTTGTACGAATACGCCGGGCGGGTTACAGCAGGCCGTGCGCGGCCAGCTTCTTGCGCAAGGTGGCGCGGTTGATGCCCAGCGCGCTGGCAGCGCGGCTCTGGTTGCCGTCATGGAAGGCCAGCACTTCGCGCAGCAGCGGTACTTCGACCTCGCGCAACACCAGCGCGTGCAGGCCCTCGGAACATTCGGTGTCGCCGATGTCGGCAAGGTAGCGGCGCACCGTGCGGGTGACGCATTCGCTCAGCGCGCTTTGGCCTTGGGAGCTGGCGCCAGACGAGCCTGCGCTTTGCGACGAGGTCTGTTTTGCGGCCTCGGCGGCAGGCAGTCTTACGGCATTCACGGGCATCTTCCCTCACGTACGAAGCGACGACTGCATAGGCCGCTGCTCATGGTTATGACTGATCTTGCAGGTCGCGGCGTGTATCGCATGCCGTCCGGCATGTCCGCGCGAGGGATCGAGTCTACCCGCGCGGGCGGATAATTTTAAGTACCGGAGGCGTCGTTATTCGAAACCGATCTCGAACGCTACCGCCTTGTCGCCCGGGTCTTCCACTTCCAGCAGCAGCACGGCGCTGGCGCCCGGCGCCAGGCCATGGCGCAAGATCGTGGCGTCGTCCAGGTACTCGGCCGGCTGCAGCCGGCGCATCGCGATGCGCTGGCCCTGCGCGTTCGACAAGGTGATGGTCAGCACCGGCCAGGGTTGCGCGAACGTGGCGTCGTTGCGCACGCTGGCGCTGATCATCAGCGCGCCGGCGACGCTGGGGTGCGCCTGCACGTTGCTGGCCAGCAGGCGCAGCTGCTGCGGCGCAGAAACCAGCGGCAGCTCGCAGCCGAGCACGCCACAGCTGGCGCGCAGCCAGCCGCCCACGGCGGGGTTGCGGATCAGGTCGTCGCGCTTGGCCCAGGCCAGCTGGATCGCGAGCAGCAGTGCGAGCAGCAGGCACGCCGCGACCCATGGCCAGCGCCGTTCGCCGGATGGACGCAGGTGCCGCCGTCGTTCGCGCCGGGTCGATCGTTCACGCGGACGGGCATGTGGCTCGCGGGCGAAGCGCGGCGCGAAGACCAGTTGCGAGAAGTCCTCGACGGCCGGCCTGGGCGCCGCCGCCGTCACCATCTCGTCGGCCACCACCACCGCCGGCGGATCGGGCCGCGGCCGGTACACCACCAGGTCGAGCAGTGGCGGCTCGAACGCGGGTTCATTGACCGGCAGCTCGGCGAACGGTTCCGGCGGCAACTGCTCGGCGAGCGTGGCGAGGCTGTCGAAGCTGGCCTCGCAATGTCCGCACACGACGTGGCCGTGCGCTTTCGCTAGCGTCTGCGCATCCAGCGAAAACACGGACAGGCATTCGGGACATTGTGTGTACATGCAGGCCGCTTTGAATCGGTATCCGGCAAGCTTAGCAGGGTGCTCGCGCGGGCAAGCCGGCGGTCCGAAGGCCTCAGCCGCGGCGACGGCCGCTGATGCGCACCCAGTCCTCGCGGCTGTCCACGCGCAACTCGTCGAACCATTCGGCGTAGCGTTGCAGCAGTTCGTCCTGCTGGCCGGCGAGGATGCCGGAGATCGCGAACGGCGCGCCGGGTTTCGCCGCGGCGGCGAAGGTGGGCGCCAGTTCGCCAAGCGGGCCGGCGAGGATGTTGGCGATGAACACGTCGGCGGCATCTGCGACGACGTCTTCGGGCAGGAACAGCGCGAGCCGGTCGGCCACGCCGTTGCGTTCGGCGTTGTCGGCCGAGGCGGTGAGCGCCTGCGGGTCGTTGTCGACGCCGACCGCGCTGGCCGCGCCGAGCTTCAGTGCGGCGATCGCCAGGATGCCCGAGCCGCAGCCGTAATCGGTGATCGTCTTGCCGGCAAGGTCCAGGCCATCCAGCCATTCCAGGCACAGCGCGGTGGTGGGATGCGTGCCGCTGCCGAAGGCGAGGCCGGGATCGAGGCGCACCACCACGAGGTCATCATCGACGGGAGGCTCGATGTTCCACGGATAGATCCACAGCCGGCGGCCGAACGGCATCGGCTTGAACTGGTCCATCCATGCACGCTCCCAGTCCTGGTCGGCGACCTCGGCGAAGCTCAGCTGGTCGGGTTCCAGCCATGGCAGCAGCTCGCCCAGCGCGGCGGCGAGGCCGCGCCGGTCGGCGTGCTCGTCGAACAGCGCGTGCAGGGTGATCGTCGGCCATAGCGGCAGCTCGCCCACGCCCGGTTCGAAGATCGCCTGCTCGTCCGGCGTCTCCGCGTCGGCGTCCTGCAGGGTGATCGACAGCGCGCCGAGATCGTCCAGCGCTTCCTCCGCGCCGGGCTGCTGCTCGGTGCGGACGATCAGGGAGAGTTCAAGGAATGGCATGGGCGAGGAACGAATGAGGAGTGAGAAGGGTGGGTGGTGACGCGCTTAGGTGCCTCTCACTGCTCTCCGCCCGTCGCCGCATTCTTTTCCTTCTGCTCGGCCATCCGCTTCTCGAGGTAGTGGATGTTCTGGCCGCCGTGCTGGAAGCCAGCGTCGGCCATGATCCGCTGCTGCAGCGGGATGTTGCACTTGACGCCCTCGATCACCGTCTCGGCCAGGGCCAGGCGCATGCGCGCGATCGCGGTCTCGCGGTCGGGCCCGTGCACGATCAGCTTGCCGATCATCGAATCGTAGTTCGGCGGGATGCGATAGCCGTCGTACAGATGCGTGTCCACGCGCACGCCGGGGCCGCCGGGCGCCTCGAAGCGCTTCACCGTGCCGGGGCTGGGCATGAACGTGTCCGGGTCCTCGGCGTTGATGCGGCACTCGATCGCGTGGCCGTGTACGACGATGTCTTCCTGCCTGAGCGTGAGCTTCTCGCCGCCGGCGATCAGCAGCTGTTCGCGCACCAGGTCGACGCCGGTGATCAGCTCGGTCACCGGATGCTCGACCTGGATGCGGGTGTTCATCTCGATGAAGTAGAAGCGGCCGTTCTCGTACAGGAACTCGAACGTGCCGGCGCCGCGGTAGTTGATGCGCAGGCAGGCGTCGACGCAGACCTTGCCGATCGCCGCGCGCTGCTCCGGCGTGATGCCCGGCGCCGGTGCTTCCTCGACCACTTTCTGGTGGCGGCGCTGCATCGAGCAGTCGCGTTCGCCCAGGTGGATCGCGTTGCCCTGGCCATCGGCGAGCACCTGGATTTCCACGTGACGCGGATTCTCCAGGAACTTCTCCATGTACACCTGTTCGTTGCCGAACGCGGCCTTGGCTTCGGCCTTGGTCATGGTGATCGCGTTGCCCAGGTGCGCCTCGGTGCGCACCACGCGCATGCCGCGGCCGCCGCCGCCGCCGGCAGCCTTGATGATCACCGGGTAGCCGATCTCGCGCGCGATCTTGATGTTGGTGTCGACGTCTTCGCCGAGCGGGCCGCCGGAACCGGGGACGCACGGCACGCCGGCCGCCTTCATCGCCCGGATCGCCTCGACCTTGTCGCCCATCAGGCGGATCACGTCGGCGGTCGGGCCGATGAAGACGAAGCCGGACTGCTCCACCTGCTCGGCGAAGTCGGCGCGCTCGGACAGGAAACCGTAGCCGGGGTGGATCGCCTGGGCGTCGGTGATCTCCGCCGCCGCGATGATGCGCGGGATGTTGAGATAGCTGTCGACCGACGGCCCGGGGCCGATGCAGATCGACTCGTCGGCGAGGCCGACGTGCTTCAGGTTGCGGTCCACGGTGGAGTGCACCGCCACGGTCTTGATGCCAAGGCTGTGGCAGGCGCGCAATACACGCAGCGCGATTTCGCCGCGGTTGGCGATGACGACTTTTTCTAGCATGGGATTCGGGATTCGGGATTCGGGATTTGTAAGAGCAAGAGCTGGCGTTGCATCAGTCACCTCTCTTGGCCTGGATGGATCGGATAAGCGCGTTGAGTTTGGCAAAGACTCGATTGATCAGCTCAGTTACATCCTGCGTACTGGAGACATAAACGAGTCGCTCGGCGATTTGCAATTGTGTGTCCAGTTCGGACAGGGAGCCGCGAGCCATGGACAAGAACCGCAGGTACTCAGGTGTGGATCGGCGGGCCGCGCCCTCCGCGATGTTCGAGGGTATGCTGATCGCGGCACGCCGTAGTTGCGAAGTGAGAGTAAAGCGTTCGGAGTCTGGGAAACCGGCACTGATTCGATAAATGGCTTCGACGAGGTCCATTGCGTCGCGCCACACTTCCAGCCGCTCATGCGGCCGTTGCTGTGACGAATCCCGAATCCCCATTCTCGAATCCCGGCTCTTCAGGCGATCACGAACATGGGTTCGTCGAATTCCACCGGCTGGCCGTTTTCGACCAGAATCGCCTGCACGGTGCCGGCCACGTCGGCCTCGATCTGGTTGAACATCTTCATCGCCTCGATGATGCCCAGCGTCTCGCCGGCCTTGACCTGCTGGCCGACCTTGACGAAGGCAGGCGTGCCCGGTGTGGCCGAGGCGTAGAACGTACCGACCATCGGCGCCTTCACCACGTGGCCGGCCGGCAGCGCATTCGCGACAGGCGCCTCGACGGCGACCGCAGGCGCGGCAGCAACCGGGGGGGCGGCGGCGGCGATCGGAGCCGCCGGTGCGGCGGCGACCGGCGCGGCGTTCTTCGGCACGCGCGACAGGCGGACGACTTCCTCGCCCTCCTTGATTTCCAGTTCGGCGAGGTTGGATTCCTCGAGCAAGTCGATCAGCTTCTTGATTTTGCGCAAATCCATCGGATCAGCCTTTGGTCAGTCATGCCACCGCTAGGGTGGCCGGGGGTGAATGGGGTGGCCGCGTGGCCGGGGACGTCAGGGCGCGGCGCCTGCCTGCAACCGTGGCAGCGCCGCGTCCAGCGCCAGCCGGTAACTGTCGCCGCCGAAGCCGCAGATCACGCCGAGCGCGATGTCGGACAGGTAGGAGTGATGGCGGAACGACTCACGGGCGAACACGTTCGACAGGTGCACCTCGATGAACGGAATCGCCGTCGCGGCGAAGGCGTCGCGCAGCGCGATGCTGGTGTGGGTGAACGCGCCGGCGTTGCACAAAATGATCGCGGTGCGGTCGTCGCGGGCCTGATGGATGCGCCCGACCAGCTCGTGCTCGGCGTTGGACTGGAACCAGGCCAGCTCGTGCCCGGCCGCCTGCGCCCGCTCGGCCAGCAGCCGGTTGATGTCGGCCAGCGTCTCGCGGCCGTAGATCTGCGGCTCGCGCGCACCCAGCAGGTTGAGGTTGGGTCCATGCAGGACCAGGATCTTCGCCACGAAACCGTCCAGCCAGCGTCCGGAGGTCCCGGAACCCGGCGCAGTGTGCGCGCAGTCGGGAATCTTGTCCAGTTCGCTGCAGATCGGCGATGTTTGCCGGAGAAGCGTCGGGTTCCCGTGCGTAGGCGTATGTCGACGCCGGCTTAGCGCGGTTCGTGCCCTGGCGCCAGCCACTGCTGCAGCTGCGCCGCAGACAGCGGGCCGGCATGTGTCGCCAAAAGGCGCCCATCGGCATCGATCAGTGCACTATATGGAAGAACCTGACGGGTATTGCCCAGTTGCAACGAGGTGCTGGGCGGGCTCATCTGGCCGATCAAGATCGGGTAATTCACCGGATGTGCAGCCAAAAATGCCCGAACATGAGCGGGTTCGTCCATCGCAATACCGACCACGATCGGCGCATGTTCGCCGAACTTTTCCTGTGCCAGGGCCAGTGCCGGCATTTCGGTCACGCAGGGTACGCACCAGCTGGCCCAGAAATTCAGCAGCACCCGGCGGCCACGATAGTCGCTCAGCCGATGGGGCTTGCCGTCGAGGTCGGGCAGGCTGATCGCCGGCAGCGGCTGGCCGATCGCAGCCGTTTCCAGCGGCGCCGGCCGCTGGCCGCGGTGCTGCGCATAGCCGCCGAGCGCAGCGGCCAGTACCGCCAGACCGAGAATCAGCCAGTTGCTGCGACTCAGCATCAGCGAGCCGCTTCCGTCAGCGCCTGCTCGACGATCGAGCGGGTCAGTACGGTGGACAACTGCTTGCCGGGGCCGCCGTGCTTCGGGAACACCACGTACAACGGCACGCCGGGCGAATGGTATTGCTGCAGGAACGCGCTGATGGTCGGGTTGACGTCGGTCCAGTCGCCCTTCATGTAGACCGCGCCGGTGCGCTTGAGCAGGTCGCGGAACGCCTGCGTGTCCAGCACCGCATGCTCGTTTGCCTTGCAGGTGACGCACCAGTCGGCGGTCATGTCGACGAAAACGGGCGTGCCGGCCGCCCGCAGCTCGGCGAGCTTCTGCGGACTGTAGGCGACCACGCCTTCCTCGGCCACGGCCGTGCTCGACGGCGGCGGCACGTGAGCGAGCAGGTACATCGGCACCAGGGTGGCGAGTGCCAGCACCGCCACGGCAATCCTGCTGGGTACGCCGCGCGAGCGGCTGCGTTCGAACCACCACAGCGTCATCGCCAGCAGCACCATCGCCACCAGCACCAGGCCGACCGCATCGGCGCCGCGCTGATTCGCCAGCACCCACACCAGCCACACGGCGGTGAGATACATCGGGAACGCGAGTACCTGCTTCAGCGTTTCCATCCAGCGCCCCGGCTTCGGCAGCAGGCGCGCCAGCGCCGGCACGAAACCGATCGCCAGGAATGGCAGCGCCAGCCCCACGCCCAGCGCCAGGAACACCAGCAGGGCGGACAGCATCGGCGCGGCGAACGCGTACGCCAGCGCGCTGCCCATGAACGGCGCGGTACACGGGCTGGCCACCACCACCGCCAGCACCCCGGTGAAGAAATCGCCGGCCGGGCCGGAGCGTGCGGCGAGGCCGGCGCCGGTATTGCCCAGCGAGGCGCCGAACTGCACCACGCCGGACATCGACAGGCCGACCGCCAGCATCACGCAGGCCAGTGCGCCGACCAGCAACGGCTGCTGCAACTGCGAACCCCAGCCCAGCGCATGGCCAGCCGCGCGCAACGCGAGGATGCCCAGCCCCAGCGCGGCGAAGCTGCACAACACGCCGGCGGTATAGAACAAGGCATGCCGGCGCGCGGTGGCCTGGCTGTCGCCGCTCTCCAGCACGCTGACCGCCTTGATCGACAGCACGGGCAGCACGCACGGCATCAGGTTCAACACCAGGCCGCCGCCCAGCGCCAGCAGCAATGCGGCGATCAGGCTGACCTGCAGCGGACCGCCGGCGAGATCAGCCGGCGGCAGTTCCGGTGCCACGGCCCCGGAGGGCGCCACGGCGCCGCTGCCCAGATCGATATCCACCGCGCGCGTCATCAGCGGATAGCACAGGCCGCCGTCCTGGCAGCCCTGGAAGCTTGCCTGCAAGATGAGCCGTTGGTGGCCGGCCAGATCGCCTTCCAGCGCCACGGGCAACTCGACCTGGCCGAAGTACACGGTGACGTCGCCGTAGTGTTCGTCGTGGTGCGCGGTGCCGGCCGGCCATGCAGGTTTCAGCGTGAGGCCAGCGGCATCCTTGAGCTTCAACGTGGTCTGGTCGCGGTACAGGTAGTAACCCTTCGGCATCGTCCAGCGCAGCAGCAACTGCTGCGGACCCTGCGCCAGCGCCTCGAAGCGGAACGCCTGCTCGGCTGGCAGCGGCGCGCCGGTCGTGGCGGCGCCCGTGTTGTTGCCGAGCCGGTTCAGCGCCGCGCCCAGCGCGTTGCCGGCCGCCGGCGTCGCCGTGACACCGGCAGTGGCCGGCAGCGGCAGGTCCAGCTTCTCGGTATGCGGCGGGTAGCAGATCTTCGGGTCGACCTCGTGGCAGCCCTGGTACTGCACGCTCAACTGCAACCGCGTGGTACCGGCGGCGACGGTGTACGGGATGCTGGCGTCGACGCCGTGGTGGTAGGTCTCCACGTCGCCGAGGTATTCGTCGTGATGCTTCTCGCCGTCGGGCAGTTGCGCCTCGCCCAGGGTGACGCCGTCGCCGCCCTTGAACTTCATGCGGCCGCGGTAGAGGTAGTAGTCCGGCGCGATCGTCCAGTGCAGCTTCAGCACGCCGGGCGTGGCGGCGTCGGTACTCAGCTTGTACGCCTCGGTCACCGGCAGCAGGTCGGCGGTGTCCTGCGCCGACGCCGGCAGTGCGGCGGACAGCAGGGCCAGCAACAGGAAGGCGAGCACGGGCAGGCGGGTGGCCAGTCGGCCGGAAGACAACGGTCGCATCACGACTCCAGCAACTTGGGGCCTGTGGGGACAGGCAGGCAGGCATTATGACCCAGCGGCCGTGGGCGGGTTCGCCGCCTGCGGCCTTACGTCGCCGCGACCCGTGTGCGGACCGAGCGGCCGCGCCGCGGGAAGGTGTCGGCCAGAAACGGCACGCCCCATCACACGCCGAGCGCGGGGATCAGGCGGGCAGGGTCATTGTGCACGTGGTATCGATCCTCGCGATCAGCCGCCGCCCTGGCGCACCCAGTCCAGGTAGGCTTCGTGGCCGCGCTGCACCGGCACCGCAACCAGTTCGGGCAGCTCGTACGGATGCAATTCGAGCAGGCGGATTTTCAGCGCGTCGAAGCGGGCGGCGGTGGTCTTGATCAGCAGCAGCTCCTCGCTGTCGCAGGTCACGACGCCCTGCCAACGGTAGGTGGAATGGACGGCGGGCAGGCGGTTGACGCAGGCGGCCAGCCGCTCGCCGACCAGCGCTTCGGCGATGGCCTGGGCGCTGGCGGCGTCCGGACAACTGCAATAGCAGAGCAGGACGGTGGCAGGGTCGGTCGAAGTCATGGCCAAAGCGTACCCGGGTCGCGCCGGCTGCGCGTGCCGCGGGTGATTTTTGCGGCACGCCCTTGAAACGCCGCCTTGTTCGCCCAATTAGCTGTTGCATCCCCCGTCAAAGATCTCTTGCAGCGGGGTCGTATACCCGTAAAATTGGCACTCATTCACTCTGAGTGCTAACAAGATCGCAGGTCCGGTCTTGAAAGCCTTGTCCATCAACAATCTAGTCAGTTGGAGTCGTCCATGAGCACACTGCGTCCGTTGCATGACCGCGTCATCGTCAAGCGTCTCGAAGAAGAGCGCGTTTCCGCCGGCGGCATCGTCATCCCCGACAGCGCCACCGAGAAGCCGACCCGCGGCAAGGTCGTCGCCGCCGGCACCGGCCTGATCATGAGCGACGGCAAGGTGCGCCCGATGTCGCTGAAGGCCGGCGACGTGGTGCTGTTCGGCAAGTACGCCGGCCAGGAAATCAAGATCGACGGCGAAGAGCTGGTCTTCCTGAAGGAAGACGACATCGTGGCCGTGATCGAGGGGTAATCGACGGCTGACTGGCCGAGCGCGAGAAAGCGCGCACGCCAGTCGCCTTCGGCTCCTTTCCGCACCACTGCGCAAGATTTCCCCACACTTAATTTCAAAATTTTTCAAGGAAAAATTTTATGGCAGCTAAAGAAGTCCGATTCGGCGAAGACGCCCGCGCCCGCATGCTCAAGGGCGTGAACACCCTGGCCAATGCGGTCAAGGTCACCCTCGGCCCGAAGGGCCGCAACGTCGTGCTCGAGAAGAGCTTCGGCGCGCCCACGATCACCAAGGACGGCGTGTCCGTCGCGAAAGAGATCGAATTGGCCGATCGCTACGAGAATCTCGGCGCGCAGATCGTCAAGGAAGCCGCTTCCAAGACCTCCGACGTCGCCGGTGACGGCACCACCACCGCCACCGTGCTGGCGCAGGCGTTCATCCAGGAAGGCCTCAAGGCTGTGGCCGCCGGCATCAACCCGATGGACCTGAAGCGCGGCATCGACAAGGCCGTCGCCGCTGCCGTCGGCGAGCTGAAGAAGATGTCCAACCCGACCGCGAACGACAAGGAAATCGCGCAGGTCGGCACGATCTCGGCCAACTCCGACGCCAACATCGGCGACATCATCGCCACCGCGATGAAGAAAGTCGGCAAGGAAGGCGTGATCACGGTCGAGGAAGGTTCGGGTCTCGAGAATGAGCTCGACGTGGTCGAGGGCATGCAGTTCGACCGCGGCTACCTGTCGCCGTACTTCATCAACAACCAGCAGAGCCAGCAGGTCGAGCTGGATGACCCGTACATCCTGATCCACGACAAGAAAGTGTCGAACGTGCGCGAACTGCTGCCCGTGCTGGAAGCCGTCGCCAAGGCCGGCAAGCCGCTGCTGATCGTCGCCGAGGAAGTCGAGGGCGAGGCGCTGGCCACGCTGGTGGTCAACACCATCCGCGGCATCGTCAAGGTCGCCGCCGTCAAGGCGCCGGGCTTCGGTGACCGTCGCAAGGCGATCCTGGAAGACATCGCGATCCTCACCAACGGTCAGGTCGTGTCCGAGGAAGTGGGCCTGTCGCTGGAGAAGACCACGATCGCCGATCTGGGTCGCGCCAAGCGCATCGTCATCACCAAGGAAAACACCACGATCATCGACGGTGCCGGCGAAGCGGAGAAGATCCAGTCGCGCATCGCTCAGGTCAAGGCGCAGATCGAGGAGACCTCGTCGGACTACGACAAGGAGAAGCTGCAGGAGCGCGTGGCCAAGCTGGCCGGTGGCGTTGCGGTGATCAAGGTCGGTGCCGGCACCGAGATCGAGATGAAGGAAAAGAAGGCCCGTGTCGAAGACGCCCTGCACGCCACGCGCGCAGCCGTCGAAGAAGGAGTGGTCCCGGGCGGCGGCGTCGCGCTGATCCGCGCGCTGAAGGCGGTCGAAGGCCTGAAGGGCGACAACACCGATCAGGACCTCGGCATCGCGATCACCCGCCGTGCGCTGGAAGCGCCGCTGCGCGCGATCGTCTCCAACGCCGGTGAAGAGCCGTCCGTGATCCTCAACAAGGTCAAGGAAGGCAAGGGCAACTTCGGCTACAACGCCGCCACCGGCGAGTTCGGTGACATGGTGGCGATGGGCATCCTGGATCCGACCAAGGTGACCCGCACCGCGTTGCAGCACGCCTCGTCGGTCGCCGGTCTGGCGATCACCACCGAGGCGATCATTGCCGAACTGCCGAAGAAGGACGAAGGCCACAGCCATGGCGGCGGTGGCATGGGCGGCGGCATGGGTGGCATGGGCGGCATGGATTTCTAGGTTCCACGCCCAAGGCACGATAAAAGAAAACCCCGCTACGGCGGGGTTTTCTTTTTGCTGCACCGGACCCGGGCGATATCCGCCGGGCCGGCGGTGTGGCTTAGTGCCCGTGCGCGCCGGCGTTGGCATCCGCTTTCACGCCAGCACCGACCGACTGCCCGGCGGCGGTCTGCTGCACCGCGTCGCCGACCGAGCCGGCCGAGCGGTCGGTGGACTGGATCGCCGAATGCGCGGCGTCGCGCACGTCGCCGCCCACACCCTGGCCCATGTCGCCGGCCTTGCCTGCGGTGGCGGCGGTATCGAGACCGGCACCGGTATCGACGTTGGCGTTGGCGCCGGCATGCGAGTCGCCGGCGCCTGCCCCGATCGTGCCATTGGCATTCGCGTTGGCGTTGGCATTGGCGTGGTCGTTGACGGTCGAGCGGGTCTTGTCGACGGCCTTGCGGGTCCGGTGCTTCACGTGGGAATCGGTGCGGTGCAGGGTCTGCTCGGTCTGCGCGGTGGTTTGACCAACGGTGCGCATGGCGCTCGGTGCGGTTGCGCCGACGTGGGCGCCGGCACCGACCCGGGCAGCACCGCCGAGGTTGGCCTGGGCGAAGGCGGACACGGTAAACACGCTGGCGCCGAGGACGAGGGCGGAAAGTATGGTCTTGCGCATGAGATGGACCTCCAAGTGGGGGAATGCCGCCGCAAGGCGCACTGCACGCGCCTCACGGACACGTCGACGCTAGTTGGCGCTGCCCCACTACCGTGTGAACGCCGTGCCGCGGTCTTCAGTCGCCGGACAGCTCGCTGAACGGCAAGCCCGGAGCAAGGGTTCGAATCGTGCGCATCATTGTGCGGCGGATGCCGGCAACGGCGCCGGCGGCACGTCGTTGTGGGCGATCTTGCCGGGTGCGGGCGTGAGCGCCGGCGTCGCCGGCTGCGGCAGCAGGCTGTCCAGCTTGTTGCTCATGCGCAACTGGTCGATGCTGGCCATGGCCTTGTCGAGCTGCTGCTGGTCGTCGCCCTCGGCCAGCGGCGGGGCGCCGGGAGCCTCGGTGAGCGCAGCCAGTTGCGGGCCGACCAGTTCGGTCAGGGCGAAGTACGGATCGTCGTGGATACCGATGTGCGCCAGCAGTTTGCCGGGCAGCAGCCAGGAGGCGGTGTCGGCCTTGCTGCGCTTGCCCGGGCGCTTCGGATCGACCAACAGCCATACGCCGGCCTGGCTCAGCATGTCGCCGCCGTCGACGAAGCCGGTGATCTGGTAGCTGTTGCTCAGCGCCGGCAGGTGGTCGCCGTAGAACAGCACCACGCTGGGCCGCTGGCGCTGCGCCAGCAGCTTCACCAGCCGACCGAGCTCGGCGTCGGCATGCTTGAGGTGGTAGAGGTAGGTCTGCAGTTCCAGCTTGTCGCGGCCGCTAATGCCGTCGGGCACCGGGATCGCGTCGCGTTCGGCGACGTGGGCGGGCTCGACGTCGTACGGGCCGTGTGCCTCGATGCTGATCGCGAAGATGAACTGCGGCGGGCCGTCGTTCTTCAGCAGCGTCATGATCTCGTCGGTCATCGCGCTGTCGGCCATGTACTTGCCGTCGTTCGGCGCCGTGGGCGGGAACGACGACTGCGAGACGAAGCGGTCGAAGCCGATCGCCTTGAACGCGGTGGTGCGGTTCCAGAACGCCGGGTCGTTGCCGTGCAGCGCCAGCGTGGTGTAGCCGTGCCGGTTGAGCGTGCGCACCAGCCCCGGCAGCGCCTTGTGGCTCATCTGCAGATAGGGGAACTGCAGGTTGTCGAAGTAGCGCAGGGACAGCCCGGTAAGCACCTCGAACTCGGTGCGGATGGTGCCGCCGCCGAAGGTGGGCACGTGCAGTTTGCCGCTGGTGCCGTGTGCGGCGAGCCGGCGCAGGTTCGGCGCGAAGTTGCTGTGCTCGTAGCCGCGCATGATGGTGGGGTCGAAGAACGACTCGCTCTGCACCACCACGATGTCGGGCAGTTCGCCGCCGGCAGCCGGCGCCTGCATCGACTGCAGCAGGGCCGGCGTGGACTGCTCGATCAATTTCGCCGCCGCGGCGCGGTCGGGCTTGTGCTCGCCCTTGCCGTATTCCAGGTGGAACAGCATCAGCGCACTGACCAGGCCGGAATGGGTGGTGGTGGAGATCGCCGACCACGGTTCCAGCCACAGTGTCTTCCCGTTGTAGATCTTCGCCCAGGCGGGCAGGCCGACCAGCATGCTGGCCAGCGCCAGCGCCAGCACGCCGCCGCCGAGAAGGCGCGCGCCACGCGTGCGGCGCGGGAACAACGGCGGCTCCAGCCGCCATGCCGCGACGATCAGCGCCATCGCGGCGAGCAGGCCCAGGTACGGCCACGGACTGTGCGGCAGGTAACCGGACAGCAGGTGCATGCCGCCTTTGTGCAGCTGGCCGACGATACGGAAATCGTCCGGCAGCAGCGGCGTGCCGAGGTTCGCCACCTTCAGCAGGTTGACCGCATACAACAACCCCTGCAGCAGGAACGCCAGCGCGAACGACAGCAATGCGCGCCGGCTGATCGCCAGCAGGATGCCGGCCAGCAGCAGGCCCGGCCACGCATTGGCCAGCGGGTAGCGCGCCTGGTCGAACAGGCGCAGCGGAGTCACCCCGACGCCGCCGTCCACCAGGCCGGTGAGCAGCACGAAGGCCAGCGCCAGCAACAGCAGCAGCGCGGCGCGCGGGACGATGGCGCGCCAGCGTGCGGGCGGATGGGCGGAATTCGGGGACATGGCCGTCCTGCGGTTGCTGTCATGGTCTGGACACGCCAATGTAATGGCATCCAGATGAACAATGGGTAGGGCGTGGCCGGCGAGTTTCGGGCTTGGCCGCGGCTTGTTCAAGCTGTCGTCATGGTCCGTCGCCGGGCGTCGGCAACCGGCCGGCATGCGGCACAATGGCGGGATGACCCACCCGGAATCCGCCGCGCTGCGAGCGCTGATCGACGACCGCTATGGCGATCTGGCCGCCCGTTGCCGCGCCGCCGGCGTGCCCCTGCACGACGACGCCGGCGTAGCCGAGCGGATCCGCCGCACCCTGCTGGCCAGCGACTTCGCCTTCGACGTGTGGTGCCGCCAGCCGCAACTGCTGGCGCCGGCCGGGCTGGAGCGGCTGCGCTCGGGCAGCGACGCCAGCGCTCGCATCGATGCATTGAGGTTGCCGGACGACGAAGCCGCCTGCATGGTCGCGCTGCGCCGCTTCCGCCACGCCGAAGCGCTGCGGCTGGTGTTTCGCGACGTCAACGGGCTGGACGAGCTGCCGGAAACCCTGTCCGCCACCAGCGTGCTGTACGAGGCGTTGCTCGGCGTGGCGCTGGACTGGTCCGAGCGCGCGCTGGCCGCGCGCTACGGCCACAGCCGCGACCACGACGGCGCACTGCAGCGGCTGCTGGTGATCGGCTTCGGCAAGCTCGGCGGCAGCGAGCTGAACTTCTCCTCCGACATCGACCTGGTGCTGGCGTACCCGAACGCCGGCCAGACCGACGGCGCGCGCCCGCTCGACAACAGCGAATACTTCATCCGGCTCGGCCGCCAGCTGGTGCGCCTGCTGAACGAGCCGACCATGGACGGCATCTGCGCACGGGTCGACCTGCGCTTGCGTCCGTTCGGCAACGCCGGCCGGCTGGCGCTGTCGTTCGCCGCGATGGAGCAGTACTACCAGAGCGAGGGCCGCGACTGGGAACGCTACGCGTGGATCAAGGCGCGCCCGGTCGCCGGCGACCGGGCTGCCGGCAAGCAGCTGCAGGAACTGCTGCGCCCGTTCGTCTATCGCAAGTACCTCGACTACACCGCGTTCGCGGGGCTGCGCGAGATGAAGGCGCTGATCGACGCGGAAGTGGCGCGCAAGGATCTCGCCGACAACCTCAAGCTCGGCCCTGGCGGCATCCGCGAGATCGAATTCATCGTGCAGCTGACCCAGCTGATCCGCGGCGGCCGCGAACCGTCCCTGCGCGTGCGCGGCCTGCTGAGCGCGCTGACCGCATGCGAGGCGCGCGGCCATATCAACGCGGCGCGCGCGCGCGTGTTGCGCGAGGCGTATGCGCTGTTGCGCCGGGTCGAGAACCGCGTGCAGATGCTGCGCGACGCGCAGACCCACGACATCCCCGCCGACGCGCTGAGCCGCGAGCGCATCGCGTTGAGCCTGGACTATCCCGACTGGGACAGCCTGCATGCGGCGCTGGCGAAACAGCGCGCCATCGTTAGCGAGGAATTCGCCGCCGTGCTGATGCCGCAGGGCGGCCGTGCCGCCCGCGTGCCGGCTGCCGACATGGTGCTGTGGCAGCGTGCCTGCGACGAATCGCTGGACGCCGCCACGCTGGAAGCCTCCGGCTTCGCGCCCGGCGACGAGCTGGCGGATGCCCTGCTGAAACTGCCGCAGGCCACGGCGGTGCGCGCGATGTCGGCGCGCTCGCGCGAGCGGCTCGATCACCTGATGCCACAGCTGTTCGACGCCGCCCGCGCCACCGCCGCGCCGGTGGCCAGCCTATTGCGGCTGTGCCGGCTGATGCAGGCGGTGGCGCGGCGCTCGTCCTACCTGGCCCTGCTGGAAGAGCAGCCGTCGGCGCGCCGGCGACTGGTGCGGCTGTTTGCCGACAGTGCATTCCTGGCCGAGCGCGTCATCGCGCAGCCGCTGCTGCTGGACGACGTGCTCGACCCGCGCATCGACCAATTGCCGTTCAAGCGCGCCGACATCACCGCCGAGATCGCGCGCGTGCTGGGCACGCTGGAAGAGCGCGAGGCCGAGGCGGAGCTCGATCGGATCAACGAGTTCAAAGCCTCCACCGCGTTCCGGCTCGGCCTGGCGTTCAATGACGGCCGCGCCGACGCGGTCGCCACCGCGCGCCGGCTCGCCGCACTGGCCGAGTCGGTGATCGGCGCGGTGCTGGCGCTGGCTGAGCGCGAGCTGGTCGCCCAGCACGGCCGCCTGCCCGGCGAAGGTTCGGGTTTTTCCGTGCTGGGCTACGGCAGTCTCGGCGGCGAGGAGCTCGGCTTCGCCTCCGATCTCGACCTCGTCTTCGTCTACGACAGTCGCCGTGCGCAGGTGATGAGCGACGGCGCCCGGCCGATCGAGGGTTCGCGCTGGTACCAGCGGCTGGCCCAGCGGGTGATGAACTGGCTTACCGTGCTGACCCGCGGCGGCCGCCTGTACGAAGTCGACACGCGCCTGCGCCCGGACGGCTCCAAGGGCCTGCTGGTCAGCAGCCTTGACGCGTTCGTGGCGTACCAGCAGAGCCGCGCGTGGACGTGGGAGCATCAGGCGCTGCTGCGCGCGCGGCCGGTCGCCGGCGACGCGGCACTCAACGCCGAGTTGGCCGGGGTGCGTCGCGACATCCTGGCGGTGCCGCGCGAGCGCGCCACGGTGCTGGCCGAGGTCGGCAGCATGCGTGCGCGCTGGCGAGCCGAGCGCGACCGCTCCGACGAGCGCCAGCTCGACCTGAAGCAGGGTCACGGCGGCCTGCTCGACATCGAGTTCGCACTGCAGGGACTGGTGCTGGCGCATGCGGCCGAGCAACCGGGCCTGCTCGGCGTTACCGCGAACGCCGGGCTGATCGAAGCGTGCCGCGTCGCCGGCCTGCTCGACAGCGACCAGTCCGCGATCCTTACCGTGGCCCATGCCGACCTGCTGCAACGCGCGCTCGCCTGCACGCTCGACCTGCGCTCGCGTATCGCCCCGCGCGATGCGGAGCTGGAGCAGCTGTGCGGCAGCGTGCGCGAGGTCACCGACGCGCTGGGCTTTGCGTTCGACTGAGCAGCGGCTCAGTCCAGCGCCTGCTGCGCCTGCCGTCGCTGGATCCGCGCGCGCAGTTCGGCGGCGATGCTCGCGGTCTCGCGCAGCGGGGTGGCCGAGGCCGGCGCCTGGCTGTCGAGATCATGCAGTCGCCCGGCCGCGCGCAACGCCTGATGGAAGCGCGCGATCTTTGCCGGCAGCGGCGTGGTGACGAAGGTCTCGACCGGGCAGCCGACGGCGCAGGCTTCGCTCAGCATGTTCACCGAGTCGGGGGTGACCACCAGGCGATCGGCCCAGCCGAGCACGCCGGGATAGGGGTTGCGGCCGTCGTCGGGGCCGGCCCAGACCAGGCCCGGCACGTCGTGCAGCGTCCTGCGGAACACCTCGATCAGCGCCGGTGAGGTGCGCCGCGAACCCAGCACCAGCAGGCTGCCGCCTTCATGATGCTGGCGTTCGAGCAGGCGTACGGCGAGCTGGCGGGCGTAGTCCGCATTCAGCGCGATGCCCTGGCGCGGGCCGCCGAGCAGCACGCCCACACGCGGCTGCGGCAGCTCGGCGAAGCTGGGGCAGGCATCGCGGCCGTCGGCCAGCCATTCGTCGTCCACCGAGTTCAGCGAGCCGAGCGGGTGCAGCACGTTGGGACCGTCGAGTTGGTCGTGGCGGGGCGCGATCACCGTGTCCCAGTGCGCGGGGTCGATGCGTGGGTCCAGGATTTGCACGGTGTAGCACTGCCCGTCGGACAGCCGGCGCAGCATGCGCGTGAACAGCGCGGCGGCGCGGCCGCAGCCGATCGCCACGGCCGGCCACGGCGGCGCGAACAGGCGGCGCTGACGGGCGGGCAGGGCGAGCCGGCCGCCCAGTTCCAGCCGTGGCGCCAGCCACGACCACGGTGCGCGCGGCCGCAATACGAGATGACGCAGCGGCAGTTGCAGGTGTCCCGCCAGCGCCAGCGCCTGGCGTTGGTTGCCGGCCGCGCTGTCGGTGACCACCCAGCATTCGCCGTGCAGTCTCAGCACGGGCACAGGCCCTGCATTGTTTCCCGAATGAACACGGTATGTTCCCCTAATGGGTGGGCTGTTCGCGTACGAGCGCCTATACACTTGCAGGATGGCGTCATTGCCGGCGCGTCTTTCCACAGAGGATACCGATGAGCGAGTTGCTTTCCGAGGCCAGTCTGGACCAGTTGTTCCGCAGTGCCCGCACCTTCAATGCGTGGCTGCCGAAAGAAGTGAGCGACGAGCAGCTGCAGCAGGTCTACGACCTGGCCAAGTTCGGCCCGACCAGCGCGAACTCCTCGCCCATGCGGGTGGTCTTCGTGAAGTCGAAGGCGGCGAAGGCGAAGCTGGAGCCGTTCCTGTCCGACGGCAACCGCGCCAAGACCATGGAAGCGCCGGTCACCGCGATCGTCGCCACCGACCACGAATTCTACGAGCAGCTGCCGCGGCTGTTCCCGCACACCGACGCGCGCAGCTGGTTCGTCGGCAACCAGCCGCTGATCGACACCACCGCTTTCCGCAACGCCACCCTGCAGGGCGCCTACCTGCTGCTGGCGGCGCGCGCGGTCGGGCTCGACTGCGGCCCGATGTCCGGCTTCGACAATGCCGGCGTGGATGCGGCGTTCTTCGCCGGCACCTCGATCAAGTCGAACTTCCTGATCAGCATCGGTTACGGCGACGCCAGCCGCAACCTGTTCGCGCGCAGCCCCCGCCTCGCGTTCGGCGAAGCCTGCACGATCGCCTGAAGTCCACGTCACATCCCACTGTCCCGTCCCCACTTTTCCAGGAGCTTTTCCATGCGTGCATTGAAGTATCTCGCTCTCGCCGGCCTGCTCGGCGCCGCCGTGTCGGTCCAGGCCGCCCCGGTCACCTACAAGCTCGATCCCGGCCACACGATGGTGCTGTTCAGCTGGAACCACTTCGGCTACTCCAACCCCACCGCCGACCTCGGCCTGGGTGAAGGCACCCTGGTGTTCGACGAGCAGCATCCGGCCAATTCCAGCGTGGAAGTGACCCTGCCGTTGGCCAGGCTCGACACCCACGTGTCGGCGCTGGACGAGCATCTGAAGAAGCCGGATTTCCTCAATGCCGACCAGTACCCGGTGGTGACCTTCAAGAGCACCGAGGTGCAGCCGCTGGGCGGCAACAAGTTCAAGGTCACCGGCAACCTCACCGTGCACGGCGTGACCCGGCCGGTGGTGCTGGATGCGACGCTGAACAAGGTCGGCCCGCATCCGATGACCAAGGCGCCGTCGATCGGTTTCGACGCCACAGCCAGCATCAAGCGGTCGGATTTCGGCGTCGGCGCCTATGTGCCGAACGTCAGCGACGAGCTCACCATCCGCATCACCACCGAAGGTTCGGTGCCGAAGAAGGCCGCGGCCAAGTAAAATTCCGTGGCCCACAAAAAAACCGCGCCATCATCGGCGCGGTTTTTTTGTGGGCTGACAAAGCGGATCAGTTCGCCTTCACACCCGCGTCCTTCAGCGATTCCAGCTTGCCGAGGTCGATGCTGGCGACCGCCTGCTTCAGCTGGTCGATGCTGTCGACGTTGCCGTTCGCCTTCACCGTGAAGCGCTTGCCGACCACCACGCTGTATTCGCCGTACTTCGACTGGGTGTCCCATTCCTCGTGGACCAGGTTGCCGTCGGCGCTGTAGGTTTTCTCGTAGCCGTGGTCGGTCTGCTTTTCTTCCTCCGGCGCCATCGCGGCGGCCAGCGACATGAAGCCCTTGGCGCCGCCGGTGTCGGAGACTTCCAGCGTGACGTGCTGGCCGTTGTCGGCGGCGTAGTTGGCGCTGGCCTGGGAGATCTGCATGCCCATCGCACTGTTGCGCTCGGCCGACAGGCTGCTGCGCTTGAGGTTGCCCAGGCTATCGGGCAGGAAGGCCTTGATCTGGTCCGGCGCCAGCGCCTCGACGTTGCCGTTGCTGCCGGCCATGGCGCCCATCATCTTGCCCATCGCGGCGGACTGCGCCTGGCCATCACCGGATTTCTGCGCGGCGTCCAGCTCCTTGCTGGCCTGTTCGGCACGCTGGCCCATCGCGGCGAGCTTGCCGAGTGCGCTGTCACTGTCGATGGTGACGCTGTCGCCGTTGCTGCCGGTGACGTGCATGCCGCCCATCGCCGCACCCGTCATCGCGGCGGTGCCGACCACACCGACGACGATCGCGCCGACGATCCAGCTCAGCACGATCGCGATGATCACGCTGACCGCGGTATAGCCGCCGGCTTTTTCCGGCGGGCACTTCATGGTGTGCGGAAGGCCCAGGTACAGCAGGTAGATGGCGTAGACCGCACCGGCGATCGCGATCAGCCAGCCCAGCCACGGCACGATCACCGCGATGCCGGCGATCCAGCTGGCGGTCCAGGCGTAGGCCACGGTCTTCAGTGCCTGCACCATGTCCTTCTGGCCGCCGAAGGTGGGTGCCAGTGCGTTGATAATCAGCGCCACCACGTAGACGATCACCAGCGCCAGCACGTAGTGCAGCACCATGCCCACGATGCCCATGCCGATCGGCGTGCGCACAGTGATGCCGAACGCGCTGGTGCCGATCAGGCTGCCCTTGATGAAGCCGGCGATGATCGGCAGGGCGGCGACGATCGCGATGTAGCCGGCGTACAGGCTTTGCACGGTGGCCGGCTCGGCGGCGGCCGCGGGCCATTCGGTCCTGGGCGTGGTCAGGATGGCCTTGATGCGTTCAATGATCTTTCCGAAATCCATGGTCAGCTCCTAAGCCCGTTGCAGTTGGCCCGGCGCAGGGCGCCGGGTCGAGGATGGTGTGCTCACTTCATGACAACCGCCGCAGCTGTATGACGGCTGGGCGCCGCGGCGGTGGTTTTTCCCTGGAGTTCCCCTGTGCTGTCCCCCGACAGAAGGCTGCAGCCTGCTACCATTTGCGGCCTGATGTCCAGTCTGGAGTCCACTGATGTCATCCCCCCTTTCCGCGGCGGCGTCATTGATGCCGGCAAATGCCGAAAATCGTTACGAAGTGACGCGCGCCGACCTGCCGCTGTCCTGTCCGATGCCCGGCATGGCGCTATGGGATTCGCACCCGAAGGTGTACCTGCCGATCGTCGACGATGGCGGCGAATCAACCTGCGCCTACTGTGGCGCGCATTACGTCTTGCGCGACTGATCGTCCGGGTCCACCCGAACAGCTGGCGGCACTAATTTTGCATGTCTCCAGAGAATGAAAGCCTCCAGCCCAGAGCTCATGTCCAGCATTGCCGTGCCCGTCAAGCTGCTGACCGTGGTCCAACTGATCCCCGCGCTGCATTCCGGCGGCGCGGAGCGTTCGGCGCTGGAAATCGCACGGGCGCTGGTGCAGGCCGGCCACCGCTCGGTGGTGATCTCGGCCGGCGGACGGCTGGTCGAACAGTTGCAGGCCGAGGGCAGCGAACACATCACGCTGGACCTGGGCCGCAAGTCACTGGGCACGCTGACTAGGCTTGGCGCGTTGCGCCGTGCGCTGCGTGAGCTGAAACCCGACATCGTGCATGCCCGTTCGCGGCTGCCGGCCTGGATGGGCTGGTGGGCGCTGAAGGGGATGACGCCACGGCCGCATTTCGTCACCACCGTGCACGGGCTCAATTCGCCGGGCCGCTACAGCGCGATCCTGCTGCGCGGCGAGCGCGTGGTGGCGGTCTCGCAGACCCTGCGCGACTACGTGCTGAGCCACTACCGCTGGCTGGAACCCGGCAAGGTGCGGGTGATCCCTCGCGGCATCGATCCGGTCGCATTTCCCTATGGGCACCGCCCCGACGATGCGTGGCAGAAGGCGTTCTTCGCCGAGTTCCCGGCGCTGACCGGCGCGCCGCTGCTGACCCTGCCCGGACGCGGCACGCGGCTGAAGGGGCACCACGACGCGATCGAGCTGCTGGCCGACCTGAAGCGCCGCGGCATCGAGGCGCGATTGCTGCTGCTGGGCGTGATCGAACCCGGCCGCGAGGCCTACGTGGCCGAATTGCGCGAGCTGATCCGCGTGCGCGGGGTGACCTCGCAGGTGGTACTGGCGCCGCCGCGCCACGACATGCGCGACATCTACGCGATCTCGGCGCTGGTACTGCAGCTGTCGAACAAGCCCGAATCGTTCGGGCGCACGGTGATCGAGGCGCTGTCGCTGTGCCGGCCGGTGCTGGGCTACGCGCACGGCGGCGTCGGCGAGCTGCTGGCCGAACTGTATCCGGCCGGCCGCGTGCCCCCGGGCGATCGCGAGCGGCTGGTCGAGCGTGCCGCCGAGCTGCTGCGGGTGGCGCCGCCGATCTCGCCGCTGCAGAGCTACCGCCTGGTCGACATGCAGCAGGCCACGCTGGCGCTGTACGACGAAGTGACCGCCGGCTGAGAGCCCGCTTGGCGGGTGTGCGCACTCGCCTACAATGCGTGATCGTCTTCGCCACGGTCCGCGCATGAATTCCTTCACCACCTCACTCAAGGCCGCGCTGCGTTCCCCGCTGCTGCCGTTCTGGCTGGTGATCGCCCTGCTGCCGTTCGGGCGCAGTTCCGAACTGGGCACCGTGCTGTGCCTGCTCGGCGTGATCATGCTGTTCGCGCGCGACCCGCAGGCGCTGCGCCAGCATGCCGGCGCGCGGCTGCTGCTGTGGCTGCTGGCCGCCTACGCGGGGGCCGCGCTGCTCTCCGCCGTCGACGCGATCATGCCGGGCAAGAGCTGGAGCACCGTGCCCGCCCTGCTGCGCTACGCGCCGCTGGGCCTGTACGCCTGCTTCGCGATTCGCCGCGAGCACAAGCTGCAGGCGCTGTATGTGGCCGTGGCGTGGGTGCTGGCGCTGTGGTGCGCCGACGCCTGGCTGCAGGCGCTGACCGGCTGGAGTCTGGGCGGGCGCGCCGAGGCCGAGCGCGTCTCCGGCATCTTCGGTGCCGACAATCTCAAGCTGGGGCCGACCCTGGCGGTGCTGTCGCCGTTCGCGCTGTGGGCGGCGCGGCGGCGCTGGGGTCTGCCCGGCCTGCTGCTCGCGTTCGCGCTGGTGCTGGGGCCGGTGCTGCTGGCCGGCTCGCGTGCGGCCTGGCTGTGCTACGCGCTGGTGGCGCTGGGTTTTGCCTGGCGCGAGGCCCGTTCGCCGCTGCGTTTCGCCGGTTTCTGCGTGATCGCGGCGGTGCTGCTGGCGCTGGCCGGCGGCATCGCCTGGAAGGCTTCCGCGCGCTTCCATGACCGCGTCGAGCGCACCCTGCTCGCGTTGCAGGGCACCGACCAGTCCATCGACACTGCGCTCAGCGGCAGGCTCGAGATCTGGCGCACCGGCGTCAACATGTTCATGGCGCACCCGATCAACGGCGTCGGCGTGCGCGGCTTCCGCTATGCGTATCCGCAATACGCCGCGGCGAACGATCACTTCGTGGTGACCACGGAAGCCTGCGGCGTGGGCGAGGGCGCCTGCCACGCGCACCAGCTGGTGCTGGAGGTGCTCGCCGAAACCGGCACGCTCGGCCTGCTGCTGTGGCTGGCCGCGGTGGCGCTGGCGTGGCGCGCATGGCGCCGGGTCGGTGCGGCGGCGCGGGCGCGGGCGTTCCCGGTCACCCTGGCGTTGGGCGTGATGCTGTTCCCGCTGAACACCCACCTGGCGTTCTATTCGGCGTGGTGGGGGCTGCTGTTCGCCTGGCTGCTCGGGCTGTGGTGCGCCAGTTTGTTCGTTGCCGGCGTCCCTGCCGGCGAAGAAGAGCCCGGCATCCGTGCCGGACTCTTCAAAAGAGCGCTTCCTCGGAAGAGTCTCGATGGAGCGTGAGTTGCTGTCGGTGGTGGTGACCACGTTCAACAGCGCCGGCACGCTTGACGCCTGCCTGCGCGGGGTGAGCTGGGCCGACGAGATCGTGGTGCTGGATTCGGGCTCGACCGACGCCACCGCGGCGATCGCCGCGCACTACGGCGCGCGCCTCCACACCCGGCCGTTCGCCGGCTACAGCGCACAGAAGCAGGCGGCGATCGATCTGGCCAGCCATCGTTGGGTACTGCTGCTGGATTCCGACGAATCGCTGGACGCGGACGCCGCCACGCGTCTGCAGCAGGCACTGTTGGCGCCGACCCATGCGGGCTACCAGTTGTGGCGGCGCGAGTGGCAGTTCTGGCGCTGGCAGTCGCGGCGCGGCCGGCTCAACCACTACGTGCGCCTGTTCGACCGGCAGCGCGCGCGCATGAGCGGTCACGAGGTGCACGAGGAAGTGCAGGTGGATGGCCCGGTGGGTGTACTCGACGTGGTCATCGATCATTACGGCGAGCCCGACATCGCCGGACGCGTGGCCAAGGCGAATCGCTACTCCAGCCTGCAACAGGCCGACCTGGCCAAACGCAAGGTCGGCTGGCTGCGGCTGCGCATGGTGGCGTATCCGGCCGTGGCGTTCCTGCGCTACTACGTGCTGCGCGGACACTGGCGCTCCGGCTGGGCCGGCTTCATCGCGGCGCGCATCCACGCGTTCTACGCATTCCTGAAATACGCGAAGTTGTACGAGCGGCGACGCCCGCGGGATTGAACGGGCTCCAAGACTCAGTTGCCGGCCAGTATCTGCAGGAACTGGGCGGCGATCACCTGCATGCTGAAGTGCTGCTGCACGTAGTCGTGTGCGGCTGCACCCATCGACGCCAGCAGGGCCGGATCGCACAGCTTCAGGATCGCGTCGCGCCACGCCGCCGTGTCGCCCGGCGGCAGCAGCAGGCCGGTCACGCCCGCCTCGAGTGTCTCGGGAATCCCGCCGATGTCGCTGCCCAGCACGGGAACGCCGGCGGCCTGCGCCTCGACCGAGACCCGGCCGAAGGTTTCCGTGGCGATCGACGGGAAGGCCAGCATGGAGAGTGCGCTGTAATAGGGGTGGACGTCAGGGATCCAGCCCAGGAAGTGATGCCGGCCCGCGGTCGGATGCGCCGTCGCGCGCTCGCGCAGCGTCCGCGCATCCGGACCGTCGCCCAGCCACAGGCAATGCAGCCGAGGCTGTTCCGCCATGGCTGCGCTGGCGGCTTCGAGCAGCGGGAAGATGCCCTTGCCGTTGTGCATGCGGCCGCTGTAGCCGAGCACGATCGCCTCTTCATCCAGGCCGAGCGAGTGCAGGATCTCGCTGCGGCGGCGCGGATCGGCCCGGCACCGTTCCATGTCGACCGGGTTGTAGAGCACCCGTACCAGATGGCCCGGGACGCCTCGATCCAGATAGGCCTGGCGGGCATGCTTCGAGACGGCAAGGAATCGTTGCGCGAGGCGCGGGATCAGGTAGGCGGAAAGGCGTTTCATCGGCGGCGTGCGATGCCGGAACAGCGCCACCGGCACGCGCAGCAGTCGTCCGATCAGGATCAGCGGCCAGTATTCCTTGCCGAAATTTCCCACCAGCCAGTCCGGCTTCAGCCGTCGCGCAGCCTTGATGACGGCGACATAGCCGCGCAGATCGAACACATTGCAGAATTTCGCCTTGTACCGGCGGACATCGGAGCACGCCAGTCCTTGCCAGACCGGGCCATCAGGATAGACCGCCGCACCGACCTGATGCCCGGCCGCGGCCATGGCTTGCGCCAATGCGACGAAGTGGCTGGCGGCCCCGCTATTTTCGGGGTTGGTGCCGACAAAGAGGAGCTTCACGCGCGGCGATCCTCGTAGCGTGACAGCACCCGCGCGGCGAACTGCGGCAGCAAGTGGTGGCGCGCCACCTGCACCCGCGGCAGTAGCCACAGGTCCATGCCGGCGAAGGCCCGGCCGCGCCGGGTCGTGGTCGCGGCGGCGAAGCCGGCCTCGCGCACCATGCCAGCCACGCGGTCGTCGGCGTCGCCGTACGGGTAGCAGAACTGCGTGACCGATACGCCGAAGCGATCCTCCAGCGTCGCCTTGCTGCCGTGGATCTCGTCGTGCAGTTGCGTGTCATCGCATTGCGTCAGCCGTGGGTGGCTGCGGCTGTGCGCACCGATTTCCATGCCGCCGCGGTGCCAATCGCGCAGTTGCTCCGCCGACATCAGCGGCTTGCGCATGCCCAGCCGTTCGGCGTCCCACTGGTTGTATCGCCCGATGCTGCCGCTGACTACGTAGCAGGTAGCGCTGAAGCCGTAGCGCTGCAGGATCGGCAGCGCGGCGTCCAGGTTGTCCGCGTAGCCGTCGTCCAGCGTGATGATGGCGATGCGGCCGCTGCGTTCACCCCGCAGGTACGGCATCGCGGCCGACATGGACAGCCCGCTGTAACCGAGTCGACGCAACAGCCACATCTGCCGCCCGAAGGCGGCCGGGCTCACGAACAGGCTGCGGTACACGCGCAGGTCGCGCGGCGTGCGCGCGATGTTGTGGTACATGAGGATGGGCAGGGCGGGTGTTCCCCGCGAAGCGGCGTCGCTCACTTTTCCAACTCCTATGCCGGTGCGGTGCAAGGGAATGGCGAGTCATCGCGCGGTCTTCTCCAGTCCGGCCGTCCCGCAAGCCGAAAAGGCCCGGCGGTCCGCGGGAGTCGAGGTGGTTGCGCAAAGTCGCCACTCGGCGGCGAGACGGATCGTCGGAGTCGACCCGGATCTCGAAAGCGGCGCAATTCTCGGCCGGCGAGGCTTTCACCCGGCTGTCGGAGGGATCAGTAGACCGCGGGTGCGCCGGGCGGGCGGGTCTTGAAGCGCTTGTGCACCCACAGGTACTGCTCGGGTGCCTCGCGCACCATCTGTTCGATGCAGGCGTTGACGCGGGCGGTGTCGGTTTCCACGTCAGTGCCGGGGAAGCCGTCCAGCGGTGCGCCGAGGCGCAGCGCGTAACCCCCGCCGTCGGGCAGGCGGCGATGGAAGAACGGGATCACCAGTGCGCCGGACATCCGCGCCAGGTGATGGGTGGCGGTGATGGTGGCCGCCGGCACGCCGAAGAACGGCACGAACACGGTGTCCTTGCTGCGCATGTCCTGATCGGGCGCGTACCACAGCGTGCCGCCGCCGCGCAGGTACTTCACGGTGCCGCGGATGTCGTCCTTCTCGAACATCGCGTCGGCGTAGTCCAGTCGTGCGCGCAGCACCACCCACTCGAACACGGTCGAGTCCATCCGTCGGTACATGCCGGCGATGCGGATGCGCTGCGAGACCAGCCGCGCGCACAGCTCCAGGTGCGAGAAGTGCCCGCCGACCAGCAGCACGCCCTTGCCCTGCGCGCGCGCCGCCTCGAGGTGTTCCAGCCCTTCGATGCGGGTGGAGATGCTGGTCATGCGCCGCTTGCTGCCCATCCAGCCCAGCGCGAACTCCACCAACATCAGGCCGATGTCGCGCAGGTTCGCGTCGACCAGCGCGGCGCGCGCGGCGGCATCGAGTTCGGGAAAGCACAGCGCGATGTTCGCCGCGGCGATGCGCCGCCGCTGGGAGGGAACCCGCCGCACCAGCGCGCCGAGCCGCCGGCCCAGCCACATCAGCGCGCGCTGCGGCAGCCGTGCGATCAGCCAGATCGCGCCCACACCCAGCCACGCCGGCCAGTGGCGCGGCGTGAGCAGCGAACGGGTGAAGGTGGGGCGGGGCATGCCGGGCATCGTGCGCATTGTAGTGGAGGCGGGGAAGCGGGAACGGCGGGTGGCAGCGTGTCGCATGCTTCAGCCTCGTGCCTTCCCGCTCACCTGCTCTCGTATACTGCCGCGTTGGACTGACGGGCATTGACGTTGCGCTATCTCTACACCCTCGCGATGTTCCTGGTGACGCCGCTGCTGGTGCTGCGGCTGCTGGCGCGTGGTGTGCGTTCGCGGCCCTACCATCGGCGCTGGCCGGAGCGGTTCGGTTTCTTCGATCCACCCGGCTTCAGCGGCAGCCTGTGGGTGCATGCGGTATCGGTCGGCGAGGTGAATGCGGCCGAGCCGCTGATCAAGGCGTTGCGCCGGGATTATCCGAATGCCCCGCTGGTGGTCACCACGGTCACGCCGACCGGCACGGCGCGCGTGCAGCAACTGTTCGGCGACAGCGTGTTCCACGTCTACCTGCCGTATGACCTGCCGTATGCGGTAGGCCGCTTCCTGAAGAAGGTCCGGCCGCGGCTGGCGCTGATCGTGGAAACCGAGATCTGGCCGAACCTGTATCACGCCTGCCGCAAGCGCGGCATTCCGCTGATGATCGTCAACGCGCGATTGTCGGAACGCTCGCTGCGCGGCTACAAGCCGCTGCGCGGGTTGCTGCGTTCGGCATTGCGCTGCGTGCGCCTGATCGCCGCGCAGTCGCGTACCGACGCCGCGCGCTATCGCCTACTCGGCGCCGATCCGGAGCAGGTGCTGGTGACCGGCAACATGAAGTTCGACATGCCGATACCGGGTGGCGCGGTGGCCGAAGGCGCGACGATGCGCGGGCACTGGGGTCCGCGGCGGCCGGTGTGGATGGCGGCCAGCACCCACGAGGGCGAGGAGCTGTCGGTACTGGAAGCGCACCTGCAGGTATTGAAGCGGTTGCCCGATGCGCTGCTGCTGCTCGCGCCGCGCCATCCGGAACGCTTCCGCGCGGTCGAGCATGCGGTGCGCAGCCTCGGCTTCACTGCCGCCACGCGCAGTCTCGAGGGCGTGCCATCGCCATCGCACCAGGTCTTCGTGATCGACGCCATGGGACAGTTGATGCCGTTCTTCGCGGCGTCCGACCTGGCCTTCGTCGGCGGCAGCCTGGTGCCGATCGGTGGCCATAACGTGCTGGAGCCGGCGGCCTTGTCGGTGCCGGTGCTGGTAGGGCCGCAGACCTTCAACTTCGAGGAGATCACCCGCAGCCTGATCGAAGAAGGCGGCGCCGAACGCGTGGCGGACGCCGAGCGGCTGGGGCCGTCCGTGCTGCAACTGCTGCTCGATGCAGCGAAGCGCGCACGGATGGGGCAGGCTGCGCAGCGCGTGTTCGAGCGCGAGCGCGGCGCAGTGCAGCGGGTCATGCGGCTGATCGACACGCTGTTGCAGGAATGACGGCGCGCAAAACAGGACGGCCGGGCATGGGCCCGGCCGCCTTCGCGTGCGATGCGCGGCGGTTTACTGCAGCAACGCGTTGATTTCCTCGATGTCCTTCAGGCCGGCCGTGCCCGCGGTCTGCTTGAGCAGCAGCTTGTTCAGGATGAACTGGTGGCGGGCCTGCGAATAGCTGCTTTCCGAGGAGGTCAGGGTCTGGATGGCCAGCAGCACGTTGGTCATCGTCTGGGTGCCGACATCGAAGCCGGCGCGGGTCGCCTCGAGCGCCTTGCGGCCGGATTCCACCGAGGCCTTGGCCGATTCCACCTGGGCGATGCCGGCGATCACCGAGCGATAATAGTTAAGCGTGTCGCGTACTACCTGACGCCGCTGCGCTTCCATCGCGTCGGTGGCGGCATCGCGCTGGTAGATCGACTGGCGCACGAACGACTGGGTCGCGCCGCCGGAAAAGATCGGCACGTTCAAGGTCAACCCGATCGTGGTCGAGGCCGGGTCGCGATAGCGGGCGGAGGCGTCGCTCTCCGACCAGCCGGCGCCCTTGCCGTAGCTGATGCCGGCGGTGATCGTGGGCAGGTGGCCGGCGCGCGCGGCGCTGATGTTGTGCTGGGCCGTCTCCACGTTGTATTTCTGCGTGAGCAGGTTGGGATTGGTTTCCAGCGCCTGCTTGACCCAGCTTTCCTGGTCGGCCGGCGCCGGCGGCTGCATCGGCAGGTCGTCGCGCAGCTTCTTCAGGTCGCCGGTCGGCTTGCCGGTGATCTGGGTGAGCGCCTCGCGCGCATCGTTGAGCGCATTCTGCGCGGCGATGGTCTGCGACTTGGCCGCCTCGTAATAGGCCTTGGCCTGGTACACGTCGGTGATCGCCGAGAGGCCGACCTTGAAGCGCTGGTCGGACTGCTCGTACTGCTGGCGGAAGGCGTCCTCGTTGGCCTTGGCATAGGTCAGTTCGTCCTCGCTGGTCAGCACGCCGAAGTAGGCTGCCGCCACGCGCCCGTAAAGGTCCTGCGCTGCCGCCTGGTACTGCTCGTCCTGCGCATCCGCCGCCGAATGGGCGGCCTTGAGGTTGGCGTACTTGCTGAAGTCGAGCACGGTCTGGCTGAGCGTGCCCTTGATTGCGCGTGAACGGCTGTGGCCGATCTGGTTGCCGCCGTTGGTCTGGTTGAGGCTCATGCTTGCTCCGATCTGTGGCAGCAACGACGCACGCGCCTGGTCCACACCTTCGCCGATGGCCAGCCGGGTGGCATCGGCCTGCGACAGCACCGGATCATTGGCGCGCGCTTCGCGGTAGGCATCGAGCAGATCCTCGCCGTGGCTGGGCAGCGAGATGGCGGCCAGGGCCAGTGCAAGAGTGAGCAGCTTCAAACGCATGGAGTGCCTCGTGGGGATCGATTCGGGGGCGAAATCAGAACACGAACCGTTGCGGCGGTTCGGCGTGGGTCAGGTAGGGCAGATCGGTTTCGAACAGGGTTTCCTCGCGATAGCGGCCGGCGCCCTCGTGGGTGAGCAAGGTGGCCTGCTGCACCGGCGACTGGCCGCGGACGACCAGTGCGCGCGCGCCGGGCTTGAGCCAGGTCAGCCAGCGCGACGGGATCGCGTGCACCGCACCGGTCACCACCAGCGCGTCGAACAGGCCATCGGGCTGCCATGCGTTGACCGCCTCGCCGGTGGCCAGGCTGGCGTTCGCGATGCCGGCGGCCTGCAGGCGCTGTGCGGCGGCCGCGGTGAAATCGGCATGGATGTCGACGCTGGTCACCTGGGCGGACAGGGTGGCCAGGCAGGCGGTGAGGAAGCCCGAACCGGTGCCGATTTCCAGCACGTGGTCGGTGGGCAGCAGCTCCAGCGCCTGCAGCACGCGGCCTTCCACCACCGGCTTCATCATCACTTCGCCATGACCCAGCGGCAGGCACAGGTCGGCGAAGGCCAGCTGGCGGTGTTCGGCGGCGACGAAATCCTCGCGGCGCACGCGGCTGATCACGTCCAGCACGCGGCCGTCCAGTACTTCCCACGGGCGCACCTGGTTTTCCACCATGTTGAGTCGCGCCTGCTCGATATTCATCGCCATCTGCTCGTGTCCCGTGCGGATCGAAAAAGGTCAAAAAGGATAAGCGCTTGCGCCTGCCCCTACAATGACGTGCCCCGACAGTGACAAGCCTGCCGGTTGCATGGCAGGCCACGAAGTGCCGGAAGTCATCGCAAGGGGTTGACGGGCGTCACCCGTTGCCGCGCGCAAGCGGAAAGGCCTCGAAACCGTGGTTCCGACGCCAACTTGGAAAATAATTGAACCGCCACGTATAATAAAGCGAGAGTTTCCGTTTGGGAAGGTGGAGGCATGAATACCAGCGCGCAAATCAGGCCCCAGGGTCCCGGTCGCCCGAAGGACATGGAGAAGCGTGCGGCCATCCTGGTGGCGGCGAAGGCCCTGTTCATCCGCAACGCGTTTGCTGGTACCAGCATGGACGCGATCGCGGCGGATGCCGGCGTGTCCAAGCTCACCGTGTACAGCCACTTCGGCGACAAGGACAACCTGTTCCGCGAAGTGATCCGCTCGCGCATCCAGGACCTGCTGCCGGAGGAGACCTATTTCTTCGATCCGCACGCCGACATCCGCGCCACCCTGCTGCGGGTGGCGCTGACCCATGCCCACCTCGATTGCAACGCCGAGACCGTGGGTACGTTCCGCGCCATTCTCAGCGACTGCCGCCAGGGCAACCCGCGCTACGGCAAGCTGATCTGGGAAGAGGGCGCGAAGCGTACACATGGCTTGATGGAACGCCTGCTGCAGCAGGCGGTTGACGCCGGCCAACTCGATATCGACGACGTGGCGCGCGCCAGCGGGCAATTCCTCAGCCTGATCAAGGGCAACCTGATGATGCGCCAGATGTTCGGTTGCACCGAATGCCCCGAGAGCTATACCGAGGAAATCGAAAGCACCGCGCGAGCCGGCGTCGAGATGTTCCTGCGCGCCTACCAGCCGCGTTGAATCGATACGCTTGAACCGGGCCAGGTGAAGTTCTCTTCACCTGGCTTTTTCATGCGCGTTCCTAGGCTGCGACTTTCGACGGTACCGCATGTCCATCGGTACCCATCCCCACGTCCGCAGGAGCAAGCCATGGCCAAGACCAAGCCGTTCGTCAGCGACATCGAGAACATCCGCAAGCGCGCGCGCCAAGACATCGACAAGGGCGCGATGACGGCAGGTTACCGTGCGGACCGGGCTACCGTGGTCAAGCTGCTCAACCATGCGCTGGCCACCGAGCTGGTCTGCGTGCTGCGCTACAAGTACCACTACTACATGGCCTCGGGCATCCACTCGCAGGCGATCAAGGCCGAGTTCCTGCAGCACGCGAACGAGGAGCAGGGCCACGCCGACCTGATCGCCGAGCGCATCACCCAGCTCGACGGCAAGCCGAACCTGTCGCCGGAAGGCCTGCTCAGCCGCAGCCATTCCGACTACGTCGAGGGCGAGGACATCGTCGACATGATCAAGGAAGACCTGGTTGCCGAACGCATCGCGATCGACAGCTACCGCGAGATGATCAGCTACGTCGGCACCGACGACCCGACCACCCGCCGTGTGCTGGAAGGCATCTTGGCGATGGAGGAGGAGCATGCCGAGGACATGAACACGCTGCTGGAACAGCTCGGCAAGAAGGGCGAGCCGGCCAAGCCGTCGCCGACCCGGAAAGCCGCCGGCAAGCGCGGCTGATCGTGCGCGGCGGCGCGCATGCGCGCCGCGCGACGCATCACCAGCCGGCCAGCGCCAGCTTGCCGATCGTGCTGCCCGACTCCAGCCGGCGATGCGCCTCGCGCAGGTTCGCCGCATTGATCGGCACCAGGGTTTCGGTGCGCGTGCCGCTCAATTCACCCGCATCGATCAAGCTGGCGACCCGTTCGAGGATGCGGCCCTGCTCGGCCATGTCGGGGGTGTTGAAGCGCGCGCGGGCGAACATGAATTCCCAGTGGATGCCGATGCATTTGGCCTTGTACGGGTCGCCGATCCTCAGCGCGCCGGCCGGTTCCACGATCAGGCCGACGTGGCCTTGCGGCGCGAGCAGCTGGCCGATCGCGTCCCAGTAATGATCGGTATCGGCGAGGTTGAGCACCGCGTCGACCTGGCCGAAGCCCAGCGCTTCCAACTGCGGCGCCAGCGCGTGGCGATGGTTGACCACGTGCAGCGCACCCATCGTGCGGCACCACTCCGTGGTCTCGTTGCGCGACGCCGTGGCGATCACCGTGAAACCGGCGCGTCGCGCCAGCTGGATCGCGATCGAGCCGACCCCGCCGGCGCCGCCGATCACCAGCAGCGACTTGTCTTCGCCGCCGTGCTCGCTGTCGAACGGCATGCGCTGGAACAGCAGTTCCCACGCGGTGATCGCGGTCAGCGGCAACGCCGCTGCCTCGGCCAGGTCCAGCGACCGCGGCGCATGGCCGGCCAGGCGTGCGTCGACCAGCTGGAACTGCGCGTTGCTGCCGGGGCGGGTGACGTCGCCGGCGTAGTACACGCGATCGCCCGGCTGGAAACCGTCGACCGATTCGCCGACGGCCTCGACGGTACCGGCGGCGTCGTAGCCGAGCACCTTCGGTTGCGTCTCGATCAGCGGCTTGGGCGAGCGGACCTTGGTGTCGACCGGATTCACCGACACCGCCTCGACGCGCACCAGCAGGTCGTGCGCGCCGGGTACGGGCGTGGGCAGTTCCACGTCGAGCAGTGACTGCGGATCGTCGATCGGCAGGTAGCGGGTGAGTGCGACGGCTTTCATGCTGGCGGCTCCGTGGGGACGTTGAACGGCACCGGTGGGGGATTGCGCTCGGCGAACATGCCGTTCCAGTAGGGATAGTAAGGATACGACGGCATCACCGCGCTGGCAGCATCCAGTCGCGCAACCTGCGCCGCATCGAGCGCCCAGCCGACCGCACCCAGGTTGTCGCGCAGCTGCTGCTCGTTGCGCGCACCGACCAGCACGCTGGACACGGTGGGCCGCTGCAGCAGCCAGTTCAGCGCGACCTGCGGCACGCTCCTGCCGGTTTCCGCGGCCACCGCGTCCAGCGCGTCGACCACGCGATACAGCCGTTCCTCGTCCACCGGCGGCGCGAAGCCGGCGGTGTCGTGCAGGCGGCTGCCGGGCGGCAGCGGCTGGCCGCGGCGGATCTTGCCGGTGAGCCGACCCCAGCCGAGCGGACTCCACACGATCGCGCCGAGGCCCTGGTCCAGCCCCAGCGGCATCAACTCCCACTCGTAGTCGCGGCCGACCAGCGAGTAGTAGGTCTGGTTCGCCACGAAGCGCGAGTAGCCCAGCTTGTCGGAGGCGGCCTGCGATTTCATCAGCTGCCAGCCGGAAAAATTCGACGCGCCGAGGTAGCGCAGCTTGCCGGCGCGCACCAGGTCGTCCAGCGTCGACATCACCTGCTCCACCGGCGTCATCGCGTCGAAGTGATGCAGCTGCAGCAGGTCGATGTAGTCGGTGCCCAGGCGTTTCAGCGCGCGCTCGACGCCGCCGATCAGATGATGGCGCGAGGCGCCGGCGTCATTCGGGCCATCGCCTGCGCGCAGGGAGATCTTGGTCGAGATGATCGCCTGCTCACGTCGGCCCTTCAGCGCGGCGCCCAGGATCGTTTCCGACGCGCCCTCCGAATAGACGTCCGCGGTGTCGAACAGGTTCACGCCGGCATCGAGGCAGATGTCGATCAGCCGCTTCGCCTCGGTGACATCGGTGTGGCCCCAGGCGCTGAACAGCGGCCCCTTGCCGCCGAACGTGCCGGCGCCGAAACCGAGCGCGGGCACCTTGAAGCCGGAAGTGCCGAGATAGCGGTAGTCCATGAATGCAGTCCTTCGAAGTCAAAGTGAGCTGTCGGTGCAGGCCGCGACGGTCGCGCTGCGTACCGGCCGGGAACTGGAGCGCACGCTCCACAGCGCCACGGCGAAGCCGAGCACGGTGACCAGCGCCGCCGCCCAGGTCACCGCGCCGAGGCCTGGGCCGTGGCTGATCACCGCGCCGCCCAGCCACGCGCCGATCGCGTTGCCGAGATTGAACGCGGCGATGTTGAAGCTCGACGCCAGCACCTGGCCGCCACCGGCGGCCTGCTGCAGCACGCGCAACTGCAGCGGTGCCACGGTGGCGAACGCGGCGATGCCGAGCAGGCCGGTGAACGCGATCGTCGCCGGCTTGCTGTGCAGGGCGAACGTCATCGCGGCCAGCACGATCGCCAGCGCCGCGAGCGAGCCGAGCAGGGTCGGTACCAGGGCGCGATCGGCGAGGCGGCCGCCGAGCAGGTTGCCGATCACCAGGCCGCCGCCGAACACCAGCAGGATCGGCGACACCGCGCTGTCGGCGAAGCCGGTGACGCGGGTCAGGATCGGCTGGATATAGGTGAATACCGCGAACACGCCGGCGAAGCCGAGCACGGTGACCAGCAGGCCGAGCAATACCTGTGGCCGTGCGATGCCTTTCAACTCCTCCATGAAGCGCACCGGCGCGGCGTCGCCGCGGTCGGCCGGCACCAGGGTGGCGATGATCGCGGTGGCCAGCACGCCGATCGCCGTCACCGCCCAGAACGTGGCGCGCCAGCCGAACGCATGGCCCAGCCAGGCACCGGCCGGCACGCCGAGCAGGGTGGCCACGGTCAGGCCGGTGAACATGATCGAGATCGCCGAGGCCTTGCGGTCCTCCGCCACCAGCCCGGTCGCCACCACCGCGCCCACGCCGAAGAAGGTGCCGTGGGCGAGCGAAGTGATCACCCGCGCGATCATCAGCACGCCGTAGCTTGGCGCCAGCGCGCTGGCCAGGTTGCCGACGGTGAAGATCAGCATCAGCGCGACCAGCGCGGTCTTGCGTGGCAGCCGGCTGGTCGCCGCGGTCAGTAGCGGCGCGCCGACGAACACGCCCAGCGCATAACCGGAGATCAGCAAGCCGGCGGCCGCGATGCCGACGTGCAGGTCGGCGGCGACCTGCAGCAACAGGCCCATGATCACGAATTCGGTGGTGCCGATGCCGAACGCGCCCGCGGTCAGCGCGTACAGCGCCAGTGGTGTGCGGGGTCGGGGGGAAAGAGAGCGCATCAGGGTCGTCCGGAGGAAAAGAGGCGCAGCTTAGGCGCTTGCCTTTTCGCCAAAAACCACCAGGATGGCTAATCATTATCAACAAATGATTGAAAGTCATGGATCGCATCGGCGACCTCAGCCTGTTCCTGCGCGTGCTCGACCTCGGCTCGATCAGCGCCGCGGCGCGCAGCCTCGACCTGTCGGTGGCGGTGGCCAGCCAGCGCCTCAAGCGGCTGGAACGCGAGCTCGGCGTGCGCCTGCTGCACCGGACCACGCGCCAGCTGCACGCCACGCCCGAAGGCGCCGCGCTCGCCGAGCAGGGACGCGCGCTGGTGGAGGATCTGGAAGCGCTTACCGGCGGCTTGCGCCAGTCCGCCACCGAGGTCAGCGGCATCTTGCGGGTGACCATCCCGGCCTCGTTCGGGCAGCAGTACATCTCGCCGCTGCTGCCGGAGTTCCTCGCCCTGCATCCGCGGGTGAAGCTCAGCGTGAACCTCAACGACCAGATCCTGGATCTGGTCGGCTCGGGTTTCGACCTGGGCATCCGTGTCGGCGCGCTGGGCGATTCCGGCCTGGTCGCGCGCCAGCTGGCAACCAACCGGCGCGTGCTGTGTGCCTCGCCGGACTACCTGCGGCGGCACGGCACGCCGCGCACGCCGGCGGACCTGGCAACGCACGACTGCCTGCTGCTGGTCGGCAGCCAGGGCCGGCAGGACATCTGGCGCTTCACCGACCGCAAGGGCCGCGAAATCGCGCAGCGGGTGCAGGGCCGCTTCGAGAGCAACCAGGGAGAACTGCTGCGCGACGCGGTGGTGGCCGGGCTCGGCATCGCGCTGCATTCGGTCTGGCACGTGCACGAGCAACTGCGCGACGGCCGGCTGCAGGTGCTGCTGCCCGACTATCCGATCGCCGCCACCGGCATCCACGCGGTGATGCCGCAGCGCCGGCTGGTGCCGCCACGGGTGCGCGCGTTCGTGGATTTCCTGGCCGAGCGGCTGGGCGAGCATCCGCCGTGGGAGCGCTGAGCTTGTAAGCTTCGACCATCCCCCGCAGGAGTCGCCCGATGCACAGCCAGGACACTTCGAACCCGCCGCGTCACGGTATCCGCCGCGCCATCCTGGCCTTGCTCGCGTTGCTGGTGCTGTGCGTGGCGGCGTTGATGTGGTGGTGGGACAGCGAGCCGCCGCTGTTCGAGCCGGCGGCGGTGACCCAGGCGCAGATGCAGAAACTGAAGCGACCGGCCAGCACCGGCGCCGCTACCACGGTCACCCTGATCACCTCGGTGCGCACCCTGCTCGACAAGCGCGGCGGCTACCTCAGCAACGACAAGCTGCCGCCGGGCGTGTTCATGGACAACGTTCCCAATTGGGAATTCGGTTCGCTGACCGCGTCGCGCGACCTGGTGCGTGCGCTGCGCAACGACTTCAGCCGCTCGCAGACGCAGTCGACCGAGGACAAGGATCTGGCCGAGGCCGATCCGCTGCTCAACAGTCCGAACGACCGCTGGCTGCTGCCCAGCTCGGAGAGCCAGTACCGCAAGGCGATCAAGCATCTGGACGGCTATCTGGGCCGGCTCGGCGACAGCGACGACAGCAATGCGCACTTCTACGCGCGCGCCGACAACCTGGCCGATTACCTGCAGGTCGCTTCGGCGCGGCTGGGCTCGCTGTCGCAGCGGCTGTCGGCCAGCGTGGGCCAGATCCGCCTCGGCGATGTTCCCTCGGTCGACGCGCCGGCCGAGGCCAGCACGGCGCGCGCGCCCGGCGGCGGCCGGCTGGTGAAAACCTCGTGGAGCAGGATCGACGACAACTTCTACGAGGCGCGCGGCTACACCTGGACCCTGCTGGAACAGCTGAAGGCGTTCCAGCAGGATTTCGGCCCGATCCTGCGCAGCAAGCACGCCGACGTCAGCCTGCAACAGGTGATCCGCGAGCTGGAGGAAGCGCAGCGCCCGCTGCACAGCCCGATGGTGCTGAACGGTTCGCCCTTCGGCTTCTTCGCCAACCATTCGCTGGTGATGGCGAACTACGTGTCGCGCGCGAATGCGGCGCTGATCGACCTGCGCGAGTTGCTCAGGCGCGGCTGAGTCCGTTGCACGACCACTCCCGCTTCGGCGGGATTGGTCGTGCAGCGGCGTGTTTCATCTTCACCCGCGCCACCGGCGCATCACGCGGCGAATGGTGCGGGGGTCTGCGGCGCTTCTGGTGTAGCTGAGGAGGGGACGCGCGCCTCAGTCGCTGATGGCATCCTGGTAACGCTGGAAACCGGCCACGATCTCGGCCTTGGCCTCGTCGGCGCCGACCCAGCCCTCCACCTTCACCCACTTGCCCTTCTCAAGATCCTTGTAGTGCTCGAAGAAGTGGCCGATGCGTTCCAGCCAGTGCGGCGAGACGCCCTTCATGTCGTTGATGTGCGCGTAGCCCGGGAACACCTTGGGCGACGGGATCACCACCAGCTTCTCGTCGCTGCCGGCCTCGTCGGTCATCTTCAGCATGCCGACCGGGTGGCAGCGGATCACCGAACCCACGGCCAGCGGCAGCGGCAGGATCACCACGGCGTCCAGCGGATCGCCATCGCCACCCAAGGTGCGCGGCACGTAGCCGTAGTTGCACGGGTAGCGCATCGGAGTGGACAGGATGCGGTCGACGAAGATCGCGCCGCTTTCCTTCTCCACTTCGTACTTGACCGGCTCGGCATCCTTGGGGATTTCGATGATGACGTTGATTTCGTCCGGCACGTTGCGGCCGGCGGAGACGAGGTGCAGACCCATGGAGTGTCCTTGGCGATGAAGGGGAAAAGAAGGTTCGCAAGAATACGCCAAACGCTGCTGCGACGCAGCAACGGCGGGCTCGCCACGGCGGTGGTCAGGCCTTCTTCGGCTTCTTGTAAGGCCGCTCGCGCAGCCATTTGGTGGCGATCCACTTCTCGCCCTGCAGCACCGGCAGGCCGGCGTGCAGCGAACTCTGGTCGCCGCCTTCGTAGGCGAAATACACGGCTGCGCCACGCCGCGCGGTGACGGTGAGGCCGATCTCGGGGAACGCCGTGCCGCCGCCTTGCGCGGGCGTGTTCAGGTACATCACCACGCTGGCGATGCGCTGACCGCCCACTGCGGTGATCGCGCCGTAGCCCGGCTGCTCCGGGTCGAACCAGTCGAAGTGCGGCTCGTACTCCTGGCCCGGCAGGTAATGCAGGATCTGCAGCCCTTCGCCGTGGCTGGCCGGCACGCCGAGCAGGGTGGCCAGGCGCTGCTCGATGCGGCCGACCAGCGGCACTTCGTTCAAGGTGAAGAACATCCCCTCGCTGGTGCGCCGCTGGTCCACCTGATGGCGGCCCTCGCTGTCGACGGTGAGCGCGCGTTGCAGCCGCGGTCGCGCCAGCTCGATCAGTTCGTCGCATTCCTCCGCGCTGAGGATGTTTTCCAGCACCCGCAGCGCCGGCATGTCGACGCCGAGCGAGACGCCCACGGCATGCCCGTCAATGCAGACCTCCGGCGCCTCGGGATGTTTCGTGCGCAGACCCTGCGGCGATCCCTTGGCGGTGCTGGCGAGCAGCGTGGCCAGCGGCAGCTTCAGCACCTCGGCGACGATGCTGCGGCTCTGCCGCGGGTCGTAGCCGTTCTCCTTCAGCAGCCGCAACACTTCCGGCACACCATGCCCGGCCCGCGTCGTGGCCAGGATCCATTCGCGCAATTCGGGGCTGATGGTGGTGCGTGGGTGCATGACTTGCAGGATCGACCGGGGTGTACAGAGCTTACTTCACACTGCAACGCTGCCGAAGTTCGAACGATTCATTCGCGATCTGCATGTCGATTTCATCCAGGCAGCGGCCAAACAGTTGCATGGCCTCCCGCAATTCATGGATGGACAGGCCGCAATAGCCCAACATCAGGCCAGGCCGCGAAGGCGCGTGGATGTAGTGAGGCGCCATGGAGTACAGGCCCAGGCCCCGCTCATGAGCCAGATCAATCAGTTGCTGCACCTGCGCATGATCGTAGCCGGGCAGCCATGCCACGACGTGCATGCCCGCTGGTGAATCGACGATTTCCACCCGCTGCCCCGCATATTGCTGCAGGCCGCGAATCAGTTCGTCGCGGCGCGCCTTGAGCTCCTTGCGCGCGAGTCGCAGATGTCTTTCGAAGCCGCCACTTTCCATGAAGTGTGCAAGTGCGGCCTGCGCGATGCCTGGGCAGGAGAAGTCGCTGAGAAACTTGGCGTTGATGAAGTCGTCCCGCAACGCCACCGGCAGCACGATGTAAGCCAGTCGCAGGGAGCCGAACAACACTTTGGAGAAGGTGCCGACATAGATCACACGATCGTGCTGATCAAGCGATCGCAGCGCAGCCAGGGGCTGGGCGTCATAACGGAATTCGCCGTCGTAGTCGTCCTCGAGAATCCAGCAGCGCTGTGCCTCCGCATAGCGCAGCAGTTCCAATCGTCGCGGCAGGGACATGGACACGCCGGTGGGGAACTGGTGCGATGGAGTCACGCAGATCAGCGGCGGGGACGGCCTTGGCAGCGCGGCACAGAGCAAGCCGTCCTCGTCCACGGGCACGGTACAAACGCGTGCGCCGTGGGAGATGAGTGCCTGGTAGACGCCGAAATAATGAGGCTCCTCGATGACTACCGGGTCGCCCTCATTCAGCAGCACGCGGGCAGTGAGCGAAATGGCCTGCTGGGTTCCACTGACGATCAGCACGTTTTCGGGCAAGGCCTGCACGCCACGTCGGCGGGCCAGGTATTCGCAAACCTGCTCGCGTAGTGGCAGCGAACCCTGTGAAGAGATTGCGCTGGTTGGCGTATAGGTGGCCGCGCGCGCCAGTTCGCGCCCCCAGACCTCGCTCAGGGAGGGATTGAGCAGCGGGTTGCCGTACTGCAGGTTGTAGCGCAAACCCTGATGTGCCTGGGCGACCTTTCGGTCCTGTATTCCACGCGCCCGATGAGCGTAGCGCGAGGGGGCCGTGATCGAGCGCTCGGTCTGGTGTGGCGGTTGGCCTATTTGCAGCTCCGCTACGTAGCTGCCCGAACCAACGCGGGCCTCGATGAAACTTTCGGCGCGCAACTGCTCGTAGGCCGCCAGCACGGTGGTGCGCGAGAGTCCCAGTTGCTGTGCCAGCTCTCGCGTGGCAGGCAGTCGTGAGCCCGACCTTATGCGGCCGCTGAGAATCGCGGTCCGCATGGCCCGGATGAGCTGGCCGTACTGCGGACCATTGCCGTCAAGAATGAGAAACATGCCAGATCTCCGAGGGGTTTCAGAAATGCTGTCGTTGGATTTTCCATCGCGACGCGGGGGAAGCGCTGCGATGGCAAGCGAGCTTAGGTGCTGCGGCGGTCCGGTGCGTGCGGCAGAAGTCATGCCGTCGACAGATCTGTCGATATGGCGAACAACGATCGGCAGCGGTGGAGCGGAGACCTTCGGCTGAATGCGCCGGCGCCGAAGCGGATCGTCTTCGCCGCCCTTGTCGATCGGCTGTTTTCCGCATGTACACGCCGAGGTGGCGCGAGTTTTCGCGGCGGTCAAAAAACAGGAACACCGCCGGCATGCCGACGGTGTTCCTGGTTCAGCACTTCCGGGCGATCAGAAGTCGTAGTTCACGCCGAAGCGTACGTAGCGTGGCGTCTGCGCCGTGAACGGACGCAGGTAGTTGACGCCCTGACGCGCGTAGGTCTGCGTCGTCTCCTGCTGGTCAAGCACGTTGTAGACCATCACGTTGAAACCCAGTCGCCGCTGCGCCCACTCTGGCCGGTACTCCGCGCTCAGGCTCAGCAGGTAGGTCCACGGGTTGTGCGACTCGCCCGGCGGCGAAGGCTGGCCATTGCAGAAGTGATAGTAGGTGCCGTAACCCAGCCCCGGATTGGTGTTGTTGGCATACAGGCCGAGGCAGCTCTTGGGTGCGCCCGACATGATCGTCAGGTTGCCGGAGAGCATCCACGCTGGGTTCAACTGGTACGAACCGTACGCCTTGATCTGGTGACGCCGGCTGTTGGCCAGCTCGCCATTGGCGTAGTCCATGATCTGCGCGTAATCCCAGTCGGACGTGGCCGACACGTCGGTCTGGCCGACGTCGGTCTTCACCTGGCCCTCGCTGTTGCCGTAGCTGCGCGACCACAGGTAGTCGATCTTGCCCTGCCACTTGCCGTCGAACGGATGCTCCAGGTACAGATCCAGGCCGTAGTACTTGCGCTTCATCGTGGTGTTGAAGTGGAAGTCGTTCTTCCAGTCCATCTGCACGGTGTAGTAGCCGCCGGCCAGCTTCGGGATGTTGAATGACGAAGTGGCACCCGGGTTGATCAGGATGCTGCCCGGCACCTGGGTGGCGTCGTAGCTGTTCGGGTCGATGCCCATCGCATTCATTTTCGCGATGATCGACACGTTGTCGGCGATGTCGTCGATGGCGTTGCGCAGGTTGCGATAGGTGGCCTTGGCGCCGTACACCCACGAATCGCCCAGCTTCTTGTCGAAACCGAGGATGTACTCGTCCTGGTACTCCGACTTCAGGTTGTTCGAAGCCGCGGTGCGCGGGTCACGTCCCTGGCCGTATTCACCATTGTTCGACAGCGGCTGGCCGGCGCCGACGCTGGTATCGATCGGGGCCAGGCCGGTAGGCACGCCGTTGGCATCGATACCCGTGTAGGTGTAGTAGGTGCTGGTGTACAGCGAGGTGCCGGCCGAACGCTGCGCCACGCTGCTCGGCAGTGCAAGGTAGTAGCGGCCTGCGTTGCCGTAGACCTTCATGCTGGAGTCGCCGTTGACGTCCCAGCTGAAGCCCACGCGCGGCGCCCACTGCGGCGAGGTCAGGCGCAGATAGGGCTGGCCGTCGCCACCGTAGTTGGTGAACTGGTCGTTGCGCAGGCCCAGCTTGACCAGCCAGCGGTCGTTGATCTGCCAGCTGTCCTCGATGTACTGGGCGCGCTGTGCGACGCGGAACGAGCCGTTGTCGTGATAGCGATACTGGTAGACGTAGTAGCCGTTGCTGCCGGGGCCGGCTGCGGCGACCCACGGCGAGTTGCGCCAGTCGGCGCCCGCGGCCGCGGTGCCCGGACCGCCCAGGATGTACTGGTTCGGCAGCGGATTGCCGTCGCCGTCGGTCATCCGGTCGTAGTACCAGGCATAGCCGGTGCCGCCGGGCGGGAAGTACGTACCGGCATCGACGTTGGACGAGTTCTGGTTGTCGATGCCGGCCGTCAGCGTGTGATCGCCCAGCCTGTAGCTGACATCGAGACGCAGGTTGGTATTGGTCGAGCGATGCCCCGGCAGGTTGATCGTCGACACCGTCTGGTTGTTGGTGATGATGTCGCCGCCGGTGATGTCCGGGTTCTGGTTTTCCGGATGGAAAAGATACGGGTTGGTCGGGTCGAATCCGGGCGTGTCGCTGTAATAGGTGCCCTTCATCTTGCCGTACAGCGCGCTCACCGTGAGGTCGTCGGTGATGTAGCTGGTGAATTTCGCCGAGTAGAGGTCGGCGCCGTTCTTGGTCGAGGTGGCGCCACCGACGTAGTCGGTCTGCTTGTCGCTGTCGTAGTCGTAGTTGTACGTCGTGCCCTGGTACGAATTCTTGCTGGAGGCGCCGGTCAGTTCCAGCACGTTGCTGTCGTTGATGTTCCAGTCCAGCTTGCCGTACCACTTCGGCCGATCCTCGCGGGTGCGGGTATCGAACGGCGCTGTCACCGGACCCACGCCACGGTCGGCCGCACTGTTGGAGTCGCCGTTGCCCTGCTCGCGCTCGGCTTCGACGGCGGCGAAGAAGAACAGCTTGTCCTTGATCAGCGGGCCGCCGACGTAGGCATCGACGGTGGTCGTCCACGACTTGTTGTCGACGCGACGACGGTAGATATTGCCGCGCGAACCGTCACTGTTGACGTAGTAGAAATTCTTCGGGTCGCCCTGCAGGTCGGTGGGCGTCCACTGCACCTGGCCACCGAAATGCCACTCGTTGGTGCCGCGCTTGCCGACCTGGCTGATCACGCCGCCGTCGGAACGTCCATAGGCCGCGCCGTAGCCGCCACTGAGCACTTCCTGCTGGTCGATCGCGCCGTAGGGCAGGGTCAGGCCGCCGAAGCCGCTCAGCGGATCGGTCGTGTTGAAACCGTTGATGTAGTAAGCGTTCTCGACGACCGAGGAACCGCCCAGTGACACCACCGAGCCGCCGGTGGTGCTCAAGCCGTTGAACAGGCCGCTGCCTTCGACCACGCCCGGAGCGAGCAAAGCGATCGCTTCGGCGCTGCGTGCCAGCGGCAAGCGGGCCAGTTGCTGGGAGGTGATGACGGTACGGGAATCCACACCGGTCACGTCGATGCTGGGCAGCGCGTTGGCCTGTACGGTGACCGCGCTCAGCGTTTGCGCGCCCGCCGCACCCGCGAAGGAAACCTCGGTGCCGGCACCCACGCGCATGGTGACATGGGAGCGCGAATCGATGGCTTGCCCATCGCGCTGCAGGGTCACGGTGTAGTCGCCCAGCGGCAGCGAGTCCACCGTGTAGCGACCGTTCGCATCTACCGCGACCTGGCGCGAGACGCCGGAGTTGCTGCGCACCAGCACGCTCTCGCCGCTGCCGGCGGGGGCTTGGCCGAAAATGCTGCCTGTGGTGGCTTGCGCATGGACCGGTGCAGGCGCGACGGCGCCGTACAGGCCCAGGGTGATCGCAGCGGCGAGGCTCAGTGCGCGCCCCGTCAGGCGGTGTTTGCGAGACTCGTGTTCAATATTGCTCTTGCGGTTTTTCATGTAACTCCCCGTCTCAGTGGCGGTGGAAGTCGGATACGGAGAAATGAATCCGCGTCCACCTTGGAATGGAAATTGGATGGCAAGGGGCTGCCGGAGCCGGCAGTCGTGGCTCATCCCGCGAACTTGCGGTGGCGTTACCTGGAGTGGCTCAGGCGATCAGCGCGCGGTTGCGCCTCAGCTGTTCGCCGAGCGTGCTGTGGAAGTTGATCAGGCGACTGATGAGGGTGACATCGCCGACGCGGCTGGAGATGTCGTAGAGCTCGGCCAGCCGATCGGCGCGCGAGTTCGGGTCCAGTGAGCCGCCGATGAGTCCTATGTACGATTGCAGCAGGCGCAGGGAAGTCGCGAGCAGCCTGGAATCGAGTGTCGACGTGTACCGCGGGTCCGATGCGCACTGCTCGGGCCGCGACGGAGCAACGGGAATGGCATCCGGGGGTGCCGGGTTTTCCGTCCCGGCCTGCATGGATCCCTCGCCCGCCACCAGCCAGAGCAAGGAGACGCCAAGGGTGTGGGCCATGGTGATGCAGCGCTCGCGCGAAATATTACTGCGACCGTCGCGCCAGTTGCGCACCGCTCCCTCGGAAAAGCCGCAGCGTCCGGCAATGACGGCAGCTCCGCCGTGGAGCTCGATCAGCTTTTGTATGCGCGCAGGCAGTCCGCGCGCGGGATCCGCCGTGCGTTCCTTCGATGGCAGGGGCTCTGCCGCGCATGGCGCAACCACGTGCATGGTGCGTAGTTGCTTGAGCGAGGCTCCGAGAGTGGCGGGGTCGTCACGCCTGAGGTCATTCGCGCGACCCGGGCCCGCATCCACGCGAGGTGGATGCAGCTCGGGGCAAGATGCAATCGTCGACATACCGATGATCTCCGTAGTGGGGATCAGCCTCGTACGAGGCTGAAAAACGAAGCTTGGGGAAGGAGGACGGGTTCGTCTCGATGTCAACGTTTCGTTACAAAACCGTCTTTTTTTGTAGCGTAGTGATCGAAGCCGATTCGATACATAGCCAATTCTTCTTGATTCGATGATGCCAATTCGTCGGACGGCCACCGGGTGTTCATCAAGAATGTGCGCCGGCGACATGTCGTCGCCCTACGCAGGAAGAAGCGATCGTGCGTCTTTCAATTGGACGTCCAATCGACCCGGATCATCGGCATGGTTTCACGCCGGTTGGTGTCGTCATCGACGGAACGCGCCGATCGAGGGCGATGGAACAGGGCGGCTTTCGGAACCGCTCAGGTGCCGGCGAGCAAGGCCGGTCGCAGGCGGATGGCGAGAGTGGTTTGACCATCCCGTGAAAACGAACGCCCGGAGCGGGAGACCCGTTCCGGGCGTTCGGATGATGCTTGCGGGTGCGGAAGGCCGATGGAACCTACTTGAGCTGGTCCCACAGGAAGTCGTACGCCATCGCGTGCATGTGGGCGGACTGCCGGTTGTCCGCGCCGGCGCCGTGGCCGCCTTCCAGGTTCTCGTAGAACCACACGTCCGGGTGGCCTTGCGCCTGCATCCGTGCGGCCATCTTGCGCGCCTGCACCGGGCCGACGCGGTCGTCGCTGGTGGCGGTATAGAACAGCACCGGCGGATAACGGCCGCCCTGTTTCACGTTCTGGTACGGCGAGAAGGTGTGGATGAAATTCCAGTCCGCCGTGTCCGGGTTGCCGTACTCGGCCATCCACGAGGCGCCGGCGGACAGGTGGATGTAGCGCTTCATGTCCAGCAGCGGCACCTCGCAGGCGATCGCGCCGAACAGCTGCGGGTACATCGTGAGCATGTTGCCCATCAGCAGGCCGCCGTTGCTGCCGCCTTCGGCGCCGAGGTGCTTCGCCGAGGTGACGCCGCGCCTGACCAGGTCCTCGGCCACCGCGGCGAAGTCCTCGTACGCCCGCGGGCGGTTCGCCTTCAGCGCGGCCTGGTGCCACTGCGGGCCGTACTCGCCGCCGCCGCGGATGTTGGCGATCACGTAGACGCCGCCGCGCTCGAGCCAGGCGCGGCCGACGCTGCCGCTGTATTGCGGCTGCAGCGACACCTCGAAGCCGCCGTAGCCGTACAGCAGGGTGCGGTTGGAGCCGTCCAGCTTGAGGTCTTTCGGGGCGATCTCGAAGTACGGCACGCGGGTGCCGTCCTTCGACTTCACGAAGTGCTGGCTGACCGTGAATTTCGCGGCGTCGAAGAACGCCGGCGCCTGCTTGATCGTCTCGGCCGCCGCGCCGTCCAGCACGCCGCGCTGGAGCGACGACGGCGCCAGGAAGCCGGTGACGTCGAGCCAGTACTCGTCGCTGTGGTCGGGGTCGGTGTCGACCACGTTGATCGTGCTCATCGCCGGCGCGCCCGCCATCGCCGCGCGCTTCCAGTCGCCATCGGGCGTCGCCATCTGCGGCGGGGTCAGCACCTCCAGCCGGCTCTTGACGTCGTCCATCAGGTTGAGGATCAGGTGGTTCTTGGTCCAGGCGTACGAGTCCAGCGAGGTATGCGCGTCGGGTTCGAACAGCACGGTGAGGTGGCGCTTGCCGGCCATGAAGTCGTCGAACTGCGTTGCCAGCAGCGCGCCGGCGGGGTAGGTGATGCCGTCGACGGTCCACGGCGAGCGGGTCCGCACCAGCAGCCAGTCGCGATGGGCGTCGGCCTCCGCATCGGCCGGCACCTCGACGCGGGCCAGCTTGCCCTCGACGCGCTGGTACAGGTCGCTGTGATAGAAATCCCTGGCGATGGAAACGAAATCGCGCTCGTAGCCCGGCGTGCGGTCGTGGTGCGCGCTGACCGCGAGATCGCTCGGCTTGCCCTCGTACACTGTACGTGCCGCCGCCAGCGGCGTGCCGCGCTTCCATTCCTTGGCGATGCGCGGGTAGCTCGATTCGGTCATCGAGCCGGGGCCGAAGTCGGTGCCGACGTAGAGGGTGTTTTCGTCGATCCAGCCGACCTGGCTTTTCGCCACCGGCAACTCGAAGCCGCCCTTCACGAACGCCTTGTGCGGAATGCTGAACTCGCGCACCACGGTCGCATCGCCGCCGTCCGGCGACAGCGAGACCAGGCAGCGTTCGTACGCTGGCTTCAGGCATTCCACGTCCTTGAACACCCAGCGCTTGTTCTCGGCCTTGTTCAGCGCGTCGACGTCCAGCAGCACCTCCCACGCCGGATCGGCCTTGCGGTATTCGGCCAGCGTGGTGCGCCGCCAGACGCCGCGCGGGTGCGCCTTGTCGCGCCAGAAGTTGTACAGGTGGTTGCCCATGCGGTTGACATAGGGGATGCGCGCTTCCGAGTCGAGCACTTCGAGGATGCTGTCGCGGGTGCGTGCGAATTCGGCGTTGTCGACGAACTGTTTCGCGGTCGCTGCGTTCTGCTGCTTCACCCAGTCCAGCGCCCGGTCGCCGTGGATGTCTTCCAGCCACAGGAACGGATCGTCGCCGGCTGGGGCATTCGTGGGCGCGGGTTTGGGGGTGGTATCGCGGGCGTGGATGTCGTTCATGCCCGCCAGTGTGACGCCGAGTGCCAGCATCAGCCAGACCGATTTCATCGTGTGCCCCCCATGTGCGCGAGTGAACGTAATGGACATGACGGGCGCGGCCCGCCGTCAGTCGAGCGTAACCGGCCGAGGATACGGCTGCCCGTGACTAAAGTCAGGAGCGCGGGCCGGAAACAGAAATCCCGCCGTGCGGGCGGGATTTCTGCGAACGACGGAGGCGTGGCCTACAGCAGCGGAATCAGCAGCAGCGCCACGATGTTGATGATCTTGATCAGCGGATTCACCGCCGGACCGGCGGTGTCCTTGTACGGGTCGCCCACGGTGTCGCCGGTGACCGCGGCCTTGTGCGCCTCGGAACCCTTGCCGCCGTGGTGGCCGTCCTCGATGTACTTCTTCGCGTTGTCCCATGCGCCGCCGCCGGTGGTCATCGAGATCGCCACGAACAGGCCGGTGACGATGGTGCCGATCAGCACGCCACCGAGCGCCTTCGGCCCGAGCAGCAGGCCGACCACGATCGGCACGGCGACCGGCAGCAGCGACGGCACGATCATCTCGCGGATCGCCGACTTGGTCAGCATGTCCACCGCGCGCGAGTATTCCGGCTTGGCGGTGCCCTGCATGATGCCGGGGATGTCGCGGAACTGCCGGCGCACTTCCTCCACCACGGCGCCGGCGGCACGGCCGACGGCCTCCATCGCCATCGCGCCGAACAGGTAGGGGATCAGGCCGCCGATCAGCAGGCCGATGATCACCATGTGGTCGGACAGGTCGAAGGTGAACACCTCGCCCGGATGACTGGCCTGCAGGTTGTGCGTGTAGTCGGCGAACAGCACCAGCGCGGCCAGTGCGGCCGAACCGATCGCGTAGCCCTTGGTCACCGCCTTGGTGGTGTTGCCCACTGCATCCAGCGGATCGGTGACGCCGCGCACTTCCGGCGGCAGGTCGGCCATCTCGGCGATGCCGCCGGCGTTGTCGGTGATCGGGCCGTAGGCGTCCAGCGCCACGATCATGCCGGCCATCGACAGCATGGCGGTGGCGGCGATCGCGATGCCGTACAGGCCGCCCAAGCCGTACGCGCCCCAGATCGCCACGCAGATCACCACCACCGGCATTGCGGTCGATTTCATCGACACGCCGAGGCCGGCGATGATGTTGGTGCCGTGGCCGGTGGTGGAGGCCGCGGCGATGTGCTGCACCGGCTTGAACTGGGTGCCGGTGTAGTACTCGGTGATCCACACGATCGCGCCGGTCAGCGCCAGGCCGATCAGCGAGCATCCCCACAGGTTCATCGCGCCGTGGCCGAAATCGGGCATCAGCTGCATGGTGATCGGATAGAACGCGGCCGCGGCGAGCACGGCCGAGACGATCACGCCCTTGTAGAGCGCGCCCATGATCGAACCGCCTTCCTTCACTTTGACGAACAGCGTGCCGATGATTGAGGCGATGATCGACACGCCGCCGAGCAGCAGCGGGTACAGCACCGCGTTGGCGCCCACTTCGCCGATCATCAAGCCGCCCAGCAGCATGGTGGCGATCACCGTCACCGCATAGGTCTCGAACAGGTCGGCAGCCATGCCGGCGCAGTCGCCCACGTTGTCGCCCACGTTGTCGGCGATCACCGCCGGGTTGCGCGGGTCGTCCTCGGGGATGCCGGCTTCGACCTTGCCGACCAGGTCGGCGCCGACGTCGGCACCCTTGGTGAAGATGCCGCCGCCCAGGCGCGCGAAGATCGAGATCAGCGAACTGCCGAACGCCAGGCCGACCAGCGCGTGCAGCGCGGTTTCACCGGCGACGCCGAAGTGGCCCAGCACCAGCCAGTAGCCGGCCACGCCGAGCAGGGCCAGGCCGACCACCAGCATGCCGGTGATCGCGCCGCCGCGGAATGCCACGTCCATCGCCGCGCTCAGGCCGCGTCGCGCCGCCTCGGCGGTACGTACGTTCGCACGCACCGACACGTTCATGCCGATGTAGCCGGCCGCCCCGGAAAGGATGGCGCCGATCAGGAAGCCGATCGCGGTCGGCCAGTTGAGGAAGAAACCGATCAGCAGCAACAGCACCACGCCGACCATGCCGATGGTGGTGTACTGGCGGTTGAGGTAGGCGCGTGCGCCTTCCTGGATGGCCGCCGCAATTTCCTGCATCCGTTCGTTGCCCGGCGATTGCGCCAGGATCCAGCGCGCGGAGAACGCGCCATACAAAACCGCCACCACCGCACACGCAACGACGATCCACCAGCCATACTGCTGCAGCATCGGAGCCTCCCCATGGGTTGTAAGTGGCCGTCCGGAACGGGCGGTCCCGGGGAGTATAGGCAGACGTTGCGGCGCAGGCCGTTGTGCGGCGCAGCGCCGTCCGGCCAAAGAAAAGGGCCATGCACGAATGCATGGCCCCGATTCATTCGCGTCGGCGCGGACTTATTGCAGCGCGATGTCCAGGATGATGCCGGTGGCGATCGCGACCAGCAGGTAGTCATTGTTCGCGCGTACCCAGTGGTAGCCGCGCGGTGGCGGACGCAAGCGGTAATAGCCGTAGTCGCGCACGACATAGGTCGGGCCGTAGTAGCGGTGGCCACGCTCCCAGCGCGGATGGTGGCCGTAACGCCGGTAGCCGGCGCGGTAACCGTAGTCCCGATAACCGTAATCCCGGTAACCATAGCGGCGGTCGTCGTAGCGGCGGGTGTCGTAGCGCCGGTAGTCGTGGCGGCGATCGTCGTGCCGGCGGTAATCGCCGTGGCGGCCATCGTGGCGGTGATCGGCGTAGCCGTGGCCCTGGCCGCGGCGGTCGTGATCGTGACCGCCCTGGCCGGCCAGCGCGAGGCTGCCGGTGGTGAGCAGGGCGAATGTAATGAGCAGGCGGCTGAAGAGTTTCATCTCAGGGCTCCTCCTTGGGTGTCGTGACCGCAACAGCGCGGCGATCGACCCGGGCAGGGTGGATCGTAGGAAGCTGCGGCTGAACGGCGTCCGATATCAGCACGCCGGTTTCAGGTGGCGCTCAGCTTTGCGCAACCGGTCACGGAACCCGGCACTTCAGCGCCGGAACGCCGCCAGCTTCTTCGCCACCGCCGCGTTCTTCAGACGCACGTAGCGCGGCAGGCCGTCCTTGCCATAGGGCAACGGCGCCTCGCCGCGGATCAGCGGCGCCAGGTAACTGCGCGCCGCCGCGGTGATGCCGAAGCCGTCGCGGCTGATGAAGTTCTTCGGCATCTTCTTTTCGCGGTTGGCGATCTTCGCCAGCGGCGCCGACGCGATTTTCCAGCGGTACGGCGCCTCGGACGTGCGCACGATCACCGGCATCACCGCGTTCATGCCAGCCAGCGCGTAGTCGACCGCGGCCCGGCCGACCGCATAGGCCTGCTCGGCGTCGACCTGCGAGGCGGCATGCCGCGCCGAACGCTGCAGGTAGTCGGGCAGTGCCCAGTGGTACTTGTAGCCGAGCTTCTCCTTCACCAGCGCCGCCAGCACCGGCGCCACGCCGCCGAGCTGGCTGTGGCCGAACGCATCGCGCGTACCCGCTTCGGCGAGGAACTGGCCGGCCGCATTGCGCACGCCTTCGGAAGCGACCACGGTGCACCAGCCCACGCGCTCGACGGTGGCTTTCACCTTCGCCAGGAACGCCGCTTCGTCGAACGCGTTTTCGGGGAACAGGATGATGTGCGGCGGCGCGTCGGCGCCTTCGCCGGCGAGCCCGGCGGCGGCGGCGATCCAGCCGGCGTGGCGGCCCATCACCTCGAGGATGAACACCTTGGTCGAGGTCTCGGCCATCGAGGCCACGTCCAGGCTGGCCTCCAAGGTGGAGATCGCGGTGTATTTCGCCACCGAGCCGAAGCCGGGGCAGCAGTCGGTGACGGCGAGGTCGTTGTCCACGGTCTTCGGCACGCCGATGCAGCGGATGTCGTAGCCCATCGTCCTGCCCAGCTGCGAGATCTTCAGTGCAGTGTCGGCCGAGTCGTTGCCGCCGTTGTAGAGGAACCAGCGGATGTCGTGGGCACGGAACACCTCGATCAGCCGCTCGTATTCGCTGCGGTTGTCCTCCAGCGATTTCAGCTTGTAGCGGCACGAGCCGAACGCGCCGCCGGGGGTGTGGCGCAGCGCGGCGATCGCGGCGGCCGATTCCTTCGAGGTGTCGATCAGCTCCTCGCGCAACGCGCCGAGGATGCCGTTGCGCGCGGCGTACACCTTCACGCCCTTGCGGCGGGCGGCCTCGATCACGCCGGCGGCGGTGGCGTTGATCACGGCGGTGACGCCGCCGGACTGGGCGTACAGCAGGTTGCCGGTGACGGCGGGCGAACGGCGACTCGGGCTCATGGGATCCTCGATCAGGCGATGGAAGGTGGCGACGGTTGTCGGCAAATCTTTTTCCGCAACAAGCACTTGGCTGGGTGCGACGAAGGTCTCTGTTTGACGGCACCCGGTGCAGCGGCTAATTTGACGGACAATTCTGTGCGTCGGACGGGCTGTCGCAGTGTGCGGCGGCCCGCCGAACTTGTGGAGCATTATGCGACTCGTCCTACTTGGTGCGCCCGGCTCGGGCAAAGGTACGCAGGCGGCCCGGCTGAAGACGGCGCTAGGCGTTCCGCACATCTCGACCGGCGACATGCTGCGCGCCGCCGTCGCGGCCGGCACCGCGATGGGACTCAAGGCCAAGGCGGTGATGGATGCCGGCCAGCTGGTTTCCGACGACATCCTGCTCGGCATGCTGGAAGAGCGCCTGGCGCAGGCCGACGCGAAAGCCGGCTTCATCCTCGACGGCTACCCGCGCAACCTGGCCCAAGCCGACGCGCTCGACCACCTGCTGGCCAAGCTCGGCCAGCCGCTGGATGCGGTGGTGAAGCTGGACGTGCCGAACGAGGCGATCATCGGGCGCTGCGAGATCCGCTTCAAGGCGGAAGGCCGCGCCGACGACAACCCGGACACCGTGCGCAAGCGCCTGGGCATCTATGCCGAGCAGACCGCGCCGGTGGCGGATTTCTACGCCAGCCGCGGCAAGCTGCAGGTGGTGGACGGCGTCGGCGAACTGGCCGAGGTCACCGCGCGGGTCGAGCGCGCGCTGCAGAACGAAACCGCCGCGGCGAACGGCTGAGCACACCGCCCGCTCCCTGCAGAGCGGGCCTCAAGGAACCGCTCACCATGCGTCTGCACATCCTCGGCATCTGCGGGACCTTCATGGGCGGGGTAGCCGCGCTCGCGCGCGAGCTGGGCCACACGGTCGAAGGTTCCGACGCGAACGTCTATCCGCCGATGAGCACCCAACTCGAGGCGCTCGGCATCGACCTGATGAGCGGCTATGCCGCCGAACACCTGCAGCCCGGGCCTGATCACGCCCAGCCCGACCTGGTGGTGGTCGGCAACGCGATGACCCGCGGCAATCCGGCCGTCGAGTACATGCTCGATGCGCGCCTGCGCTACATCTCCGGGCCGCAGTGGCTGGGCGAGACGGTGCTGGCCGAGCGCGACGTGCTGGCGGTGGCCGGCACCCACGGCAAGACCACCACGACCAGCTTGCTGGCGCACCTGCTGGAAAGCGCGGGGATGGCACCGGGGTTTTTGATTGGCGGCGTGCCGGGGAATTTCGGGGTGTCGGCGAGGTTGGGGGGGGTGGGGCCGCATGGCGCCCAGAGTCCCCCTTCCGGCGCTGCGCGCCTCCTTCCCCCGCGGGCGGGGGACGTGAAGGTGGAGCAGCCTTTGGCTGCGCCTTTTGTGATTGAAGCGGACGAGTACGACACCGCGTTCTTCGACAAGCGCTCGAAATTCGTGCATTACCGCCCGCGCATCGCGATCCTCAACAACCTCGAATACGACCACGCGGACATCTTCCCCGACGTGGCCGCGATCCAGCGCCAGTTCCATCATCTGGTGCGCACCGTGCCGGGCAATGGCCGGCTGATCGTCAACGCGCACGACGAACGGCTCGCCGAGGTGCTGGCGATGGGCTGCTGGACGCCGGTGGAGAGCTTCGGCATCGGCCGCGGCGACTGGCAGGCGACGCTGGTCGAGGCGGACGGCTCGGTGTTCGCCGTGCACCGCGCCGGCGAGCGGATCGGCGAGGTGCGCTGGTCGCTGCTGGGCAATCACAGCGTGATGAATGCACTCGCTGCACTCGCTGCGGCCGCCGCCGCCGGTGCCGACCCGCGTGCGCTGTTGGCGGCGTTCGCCGGCTTCGAGAGCGTGAAGCGGCGGATGGAGCTGGTCGGCGAAGTGAACGGCGTGCGCGTGTACGACGACTTCGCGCATCACCCCACCGCGATTGCCACCACCCTGGCCGGGCTGCGCGCGAAAGTCGGCCAGGCGCGCATCCTGGTGGCGCTGGAGCCACGCTCCAATTCGATGCGCCAGGGCGCGCACGCCGAGGCGCTGGCGCCGTCGCTGGCCGATGCCGATGCGGTGGTGTTCCTGCATCGCCCCGAGCTGTCGTGGGATGCCGGCCGCGTCACCGCGGCGCTGGGCGGTCGCGGCACGACGGCACCGACGGTGGACGCGCTGGTCGCCGCCCTGCGCGCGCAGGCACGACCAGGCGACCAGGTGATCTTCATGTCCAACGGCGGTTTCGAAGCGGCGCCGCGCCGTTTCGTGGAAAGCCTGCGGCAGGCCTGAGCCGGGTCGCGGCTGACCGCGACGCCTGCTCTGGTTACACTCGCCGCATGGTTGCCCAGTCCCAGTCGCCGCTCGTCGAGATGCCCCTGTTTCCGCTGGCTTCTGTCCTGTTTCCCGGCGGCCAGCTGCAGTTGCGCATCTTCGAGCCGCGCTATCTCGACCTGGTGCGGGAGTGCACGCGTCACGGCACCGGCTTCGGCGTGTGCCTGATCCTGCAGGGACAGGAAGTGGGCGAGCCGGCGGTGCCGGCGGCGATCGGCACGATCGCACGGATCAGCGATTTCCATCGCGACGACGACGGCCTGCTGGGCATCGTCGCCGAAGGCGGCGCGCGCTTCCGTGTCGCGCGCAGCCGGGTACGCTCCGATGGCCTGCTGCGTGGCGACGTGGAGGTCTGGCCGGACGAGCCGGAGCAGCAGGTGCCGGTGGAGTTTGCCTTGCTGCAGACCATCCTCGAGAGGCTGATCGAGACGATGGCGCCGCACTGGCGCGATGCGCCGCGCAGCGCCTACGACGACGCGAGCTGGCTGGGTTTCCGGTTGGCCGAGCTGTTGCCGCTGGACGTCGGCGAACAGCAGCGCATGCTCGAACTGAATGATCCGGTGCAACGGCTGGCCGAGTTGCGCGACATCCTGCCACGCTTCCAGAAACCATGAACCAGCCGGCCGGCTTTACACTGGCCGGGTTTCTCTCGCACCCGTGATGGAGTGACGCGCATGGCCAGTCTTGCCGGCAAGATCTTGTTCATCAGCGGCGCCTCGCGCGGCATCGGCCTGGCGATCGCGCTGCGCGCGGCCCGCGACGGCGCGAACATCGTGATCGCGGCCAAGAGTGGCGTGCCGAATCCGAAGCTGCCCGGCACCATCCACACCGCGGCGGCGGCGGTCGAGGCGGCCGGCGGCAAGGCGCTGGCGCTGCAGGTGGATATCCGCGAGGAAGCGCAGGTCATGGCCGCCGCCGCCCAGGCGGCCGAACGCTTCGGCGGTATCGACATCGTGGTGAACAACGCCAGTGCGATCTGGCTGGCCGGTACCGCCGACACGCCGATGAAACGCTACGACCTGATGCAGCAGGTCAATACCCGCGGTACCTTCCTGGTCACCCGCAGTTGCCTGCCGTACCTGAAGCAGGCGGCCAATCCGCATGTGCTGATGCTGTCGCCGCCGCCGAATCTCGACCCGAAATGGTTCGCGCCGCACACCGCCTACACCATCGCCAAGTACGGCATGAGCCTGTGCGTGCTCGGCATGAGCCCGGAATTCGCGCCGCTCGGCATCGCGGTGAACGCGCTGTGGCCGCGCACGGTGATCGCCACCGCGGCGATCGCCATGATTGACGGCGTGAGGGCCGAACAGTGCCGCACACCGGAGATCGTGGCCGACGCCGCCCATGCGATCCTGACCCGTCCGGCGCGTGACTACACCGGCCATTTCGCGATCGACGAGGAGATCCTGCGCGAAGCGGGAGTCAGCGATTTCGACGGCTATGCCGTGCAACCGGGCACGCCGCTGCTGCCGGACCTGTTCCTGGACTGAACGCCTGGCTCTCGCGGCCAAGGCGAAACCCGACAACGCCCAAGGTGATTCGCCTACATTCCGCAGGCGCCGTCCCCTTCCGGGCGATCGTCCAGAAGAGCTTGTTTTTTCACATATTGCCTATTTGCTTGGGAGTATATTGTGTGACGCACATCACACTTTTGTAGCGACTGGGGCGCAGGATGCGGCTGCAAAAGTCAGCGGGATCGTGCGCCAGCCCGGCGTGTCGTCCCGAACCGCAACTGCAACCTTGGGGAACAGGGGGTCAGTGCCATGACGGACAATCAGATAGCCAGGCGTTGCGTGGTCTGGTTTGGCCAACCGACGGATGAAGAATGCGCCTGTCTGGCACGGGCTGGCTGGCGTACCAGGATCGGCGATGCGCAATTGCGGGACGGCGTGGGCATGCGGCGCGACGATATCGTGGTGGCCATGGCCGATCTGCGCCGCAGCGATGCGGACACGGTGCAGGCGATGGCCCAGCTGATGGCCAACCACCCATGGCTGCCCTGGCTGGCCCTGGTTTCCCAGGAGACCGCCGCCAATACGCCGGAAGTGGAACGCATCCTGCGCGCCAGCGTGGACTTCTTCACGGCACCGGTCGACATGAAGCGCCTGACCGACACCCTGATGGAGTGCGGCAAGGGCTGGACGCTGGCTGCGAAAAAGACGGATATCCCCGGTATCGTCGCCGCGCAGAGTCCGGTGATGGGCATCACGGTGGCCAGCCTGCGCAAATATGCGCCGGTGGATCTGCCGGTGCTGATCACCGGCGAGACCGGTAGCGGCAAGGAAGTGGCGGCGCGTGCGCTGCACGCCCTGTCGGCGCGTCGCGAGCGGCCCTTCGTCGCCATCAATTGCGGTGCGCTGCCGCCGAACCTGGTGCAGTCCGAACTGTTCGGCCACGAGCGCGGCGCCTTCACCGGCGCCAATGCGCGGCGCATCGGACATTTCGAGGCCGCCTGCGGTGGCACGGTATTCCTCGACGAGATCGGCGACCTGCCGCTCGATGCACAGACCAGCCTGCTGCGCCTGTTGCAGGAAGGCACGCTGGTGCGCGTGGGTTCAAGCCAGCCGATCAAGCTGGACGTGCGCGTGCTGGCCGCCACGCACGTGGACCTGGAATCGGCAGTGGCGCAGGGCAGCTTCCGCGAGGATTTGTACTACCGGCTCAACGTGCTGCGCTTGCACATGCCGGCGCTGCGCGAACGTGGGGGCGACATCGAACTGCTCGCACAGCATTTCCTGGACGCGTTCCGTCTCCGCCACCCCGGCCGTGCCCGCACGTTCAGCGGCAGCGCGCGGCAGGCCATGCGCGGATTCGGCTGGCCGGGCAACGTGCGCGAGCTGCTCAATCGCGTGCAGCGTGCCGCGGTCGTCACCGAGGGCACGCTGATCAGCGCGGCCGATCTCGATCTGCTCGATGCTCCATCCTCCGTCCCCCTTCGTCCCAGCCTCGGCCTGACGCGTGTTTCGGCCGAGCGCGAGGCGGTGCTGAACTGCCTGCGCGAAAGCCGCTACAACATCAGCGAATGCGCGCGGCGACTCAACGTGTCGCGGGTCACCGTGTATCGCCTGTGCAAGAAGCACCGGCTGGAACTGGATGGGTTGCGGGGCAACGGCCTCCCCTTTCGCGCTGGACGACCCGTCGCAGGTGTGAACGCCACCAGGCGGCCGGCCATTCAGAACATGTAGGGAACCTCGAAGGTGACGCTGTAGTCCGCCGCATCCGATGCCGACGCCCGGCATCGTCACCGGCATGGTGTGCCGGCTCGTTGCGAAGGAAGTCCCCCCGGCCCGCAGGGGACGGGCCGGGGGGTTCCGTTGGTGCCCGGCTACAGGACGCCGGGTTACCGCCCTCGTTCGCCGCTTGCGCGGCTGTCTGGTCTGCATTACTCATCGCCACCATCCGACGGCGATGGTGCGGCGCTCGGTTCGCCTCTGCATGAGCAATGCATGAGCAATCCGCGTGCCATTCGCGACAAAGCCCGTCGCGGCGCGGTTTACGGCGATCGGACCGGTTCGAGCCGAGGCGTCGTCGTGTCGTCGCGTATACAGCAGCAACCCGCGCCGGGCGGGGCGCGCGCGTGGCGATGCGCGCCGCCGTTGCCTTGCGGCGGGCTGTAACGCGGGCGATACAGTCCGTCGCCAGGTGTTACAACAGCAGGCGTGATTGTGTGTGGCCGCGGCGTGGCTCTACGATGCGCGCCACGCAACGCACGTCGTCCATCCAGCGGTCCGCACCGCCACCTCGAGAACCACCATGCACGAACAACCCTCTGCCCTGATCGAACTCGGCAAGCGCTACTGGCTGCCGGTATACAAGCCGCGCGAGCTGGTGCTCGACCACGGCAAGGGTGCACGGGTGTGGGATACCGACGGCCGCGACTATGTGGATTTCGGCGCCGGCATCGCGGTGAACGCGCTCGGCCACCAGGACCCGGATCTGCTCGCCGCGCTGGTCGCGCAGGCGCAGAAACTCTGGCACAGCAGCAACGTGTTCTACACCGAACCGCCGCTGCGGTTGGCCGAGGAGCTGGTGCACGCCTCGCATTTCGCCGAGCGCGTGTTCCTGTGCAACTCCGGCGCCGAGGCGAACGAGGCGGCGATCAAGCTGGTGCGCAAGTGGGCGACATCGAAGGGGCGTGCGCCGGAGCAGCGCGGCATCCTCACGTTCAGGGGATCGTTCCACGGCCGCACGCTGGCCACGGTCACCGCTACCGCGCAGCCGAAATACCAGGCGGGCTACGAGCCGTTGCCCGCAGGTTTCGGCTACGCGGATTTCAACGATGTCGCCGCACTGGAGGCGGCGTTCGCCACGGGCGACGTCGCCGCCGTGATGCTGGAGCCGGTGCAGGGCGAAGGCGGCGTGCTGCCGGCCGCGCCGGGTTTCCTCAAGCGCATCCGCGAACTATGCGACCAGCATGACGCGCTGCTGGTGCTGGATGAGATCCAGTGCGGCATGGGCCGCACCGGGACGCTGTTCGCGCACGCGCACGACGACGTCACGCCGGACATCGTGACCCTGGCCAAGGCGCTCGGCTGCGGCTTTCCGATCGGTGCGATGCTGGCCGGCCCGAAGGTGGCCGAGGTGATGCAATACGGTGCGCACGGCACCACCTTCGGCGGCAACCCGATGGCGGCAGCGGTGGCCCGTGTCGCGCTGGCCAAGCTGGCCTCGCCGGCGGTGCTGATGAACGTGGAGCGGCAGGCGAACGACCTGCGCGCCGGGCTGGCCCGGATCAATCGCGAGTTGCCGGTATTCGCCGAGGTGCGCGGTCGCGGCCTGATGATCGGCGCGGTGCTGGCCGATGCCTACAAGGGCGAGGCAGGAGCGATCCTCGACTGTGCCGCCGCGCATGGCCTGCTGCTATTGCAGGCCGGGCCTGACGTGCTGCGCTTCGTGCCGCCGCTGACGATCAGTGACGAAGAGATGGCGGAAGGCCTCACGCGCCTGCACGCGGCCTTGAACGACTTTGCGGCAGGCTGAGTCGAGATTCTCGCCACAGCCCACCGATCAGGAGCATTCCGATGAAATATCTTCACACCATGGTGCGCGTGCGCGATCTCGACGCTTCGCTGCGTTTCTACTGCGAAGGCCTCGGCCTGCACGAGGTGCGCCGCAAGGAAGTGCCCGAAGGCAAGTACACGCTGGTGTTCCTGTCTGCGCCGGACAGCCCCGAGGCCGAGCTCGAGCTGACCTGGAACTGGGACTCGCAGGAGGACTACGGCTCGGCGCGCAACTTCGGCCATCTGGCGTTCCGCGTCGAGGACATCTATGTCACCTGCGCGCGCCTGCAGGCGATGGGCTGCACCATCCACCGCCCGCCGCGCGACGGCCACATGGCCTTCGTGCGCTCGCCCGACCTGATCTCGATCGAGCTGCTGCAGGAAGGCCATCTGCCGCCGCGCGAGCCGTGGGCGTCGATGCCGAATACCGGCAGCTGGTGAATCAGCCTTTTGCGTCGCGCAGGGCGCCGCGCGCGGCTTCCAGCGTGTCGGCGATGTCCTGGTCGGTATGCGCACTGGACATGAAGCCGGCTTCGAACGCCGATGGCGCCAGGTACACGCCGCGCTTCAGCATGCCGTGGAAGAAGCGGTTGAACAGCGCCACGTCCGCCGCCGTCGCCTGCGCGTAGCTCTGCACTTTTTCGGCGCTGAAGAACAGGCCGAACATGCCGCCCACGCGGTTGGTGCTGAACGCGATGCCTTCGCCGTCGGCGACGGACTGCAGGCCGTCGCAGAGCACGCGCGTGCGGGCGGCCAGCTTGTCGTGGAAGCCGGGTGCCTGGATCAGCTCCAGCATCGCCAGGCCCGCCGCCATCGCCACCGGATTGCCGCTCAGCGTGCCGGCCTGGTAGATCGGCCCGGCGGGGGCGATCTGCTCCATCAGCTCGCGGCGGCCGCCATAAGCGCCCACCGGCATGCCGCCGCCGATGATCTTGCCGAACGTGGTGAGGTCCGGCGTCACGCCGTAATGCGCTTGCGCGCCGCCGAGCGCCACGCGGAAACCGGTCATCACCTCGTCGAAGATCAGCAGCACGCCATGCTGCGTACACAGTTCGCGCAGGCCTTGCAGATAGCCGTCCACCGGCGGGATGCAGTTCATGTTGCCGGCGACCGGCTCGATGATCAGGCCGGCGATCTCGTTGCCCTGCTCGGCGAACAATGCCTTCGCGGCATCGAGGTCGTTGTACGGCAGGGTCAGGGTGAGGTCGGCATTCGCCTTCGGCACGCCCGGCGAGGTCGGTACGCCGAAGGTCAGCGCGCCGGAGCCGGCCTTGACCAGGAAGCTGTCGCCGTGGCCGTGGTAGCAGCCCTCGAATTTCACGAGCTTCGCCCGGCCGGTGGCGCCGCGGGCGAGGCGGATCGCCGACATCGTCGCCTCGGTGCCGGAGTTGACCATGCGCACCATCTCGACCGAGGGAATCAGCCGGGTGATCGTCTCGGCCATGGTCACTTCGGCCGGGCAGGGTGTGCCGAACGACAGGCCATGCTGCACCGCGCGTTCGACCGCCTCGCGCACGGCGGGATGATTGTGGCCGACGATCATCGGCCCCCACGAGCCGACGTAGTCGATGTAGCGCGTGCCTTCGACGTCCCACAAGTACGCGGCGTCCGCCCGCGCGGTGAAGAACGGCTCGCCGCCGACCGACTTGAACGCGCGCACCGGCGAGTTCACGCCGCCGGGCATCAGTGGCAAGGCGCGCTGGAAGAGTTCGTGGTTGGTCATCGGGTGGATTCTCGATCGAAGGAGTACAGGTCGGCGAAGCGTTGCGCGGCGGTGCGCACGTCGGCAGCGGCAAAGACGGCGGTAATCGCCGCCAGGTAGTCGGCGCCGGCTTCGACCAGCGAGGCGCCATTGTCCGGCGTGATCCCGCCGATCGCCACCCGCGGCACGCCGAGCGCGGCGCTTTGCCTCAGCAAGTCGATCGGGACGCGCGCTGCCAGCGGCTTGGTGGGCGAGGGAAAGAACGCGCCGAACGACACGTAGCTGGCGCCGGCGCGCGCGGCGGCCTGCGCTCGCGGCAGCGAGCCGTAGCACGACACGCCGATGATCGCGTGTTCACCCAGCGCGGCACGCACGGCTCGCGGATCGTCGTCGTCCCGGCCCAGGTGCACGCCATCCGCGCCAACGGCCAGGGCCAGCGCGATGTCGTGGTCGATGATCAGCGGCACGCCATGGGCGCTACACAACTGCCTGAGCGCTGTCGCTTCGGCGTGGCGCCGCACCGTATCCGCGCTCAGGTCGCGGTATTGCAACAGCCTGGCGCCGCCAGCCAGTACCTGCGTGACGACGTCCAGAAGATCGGCGCGCGGCCCATCGGTGATGGCGTACAGGCCGCGGTCCGGTTGGGGTGTGGGCATCTTCAATTCATGGCCTCGCGAGCGCGGTGGAAAGGGCGGCGACGTCGTCGCGCTTTCGTATTGTCGGGCGAGTTGCGAGAATGCTCCATTCCCCAGAGATCCGAAGAAGCCCGATCATGAGCCAGAGTTCCACCGAAACCGCCTTGCGCAAATGGATGTGCGTCGTCTGCGGCTACATTTATGACGAAGCCGTGGGCGTGCCCGACGAAGGGATTCCCGCCGGTACTCGCTGGGAAGACGTGCCCGACACCTGGACTTGTCCGGATTGCGGCACCACCAAGGACGATTTCGAGATGATCGAACTCGACTGAACGCCGATTCCTGCCCGCAAACGGCCCGATCCCGTCAGTGCATTGACCGGGCCGCCTGCTCTGATGTTCCTGCGCCCGGCCACGCGGCGCGCCATACGGGGAACATCCCATGCAACAGTTCATTCCGTTCGAAGACGACTGGGACGCGCTGGAAAACCTGCGCCCCGAAGACCTGATCCCCTATCGTGTCGGCATGCTCGACGCGCCGCGTGCAGCCGCTCAGCGCACCGGCCCGACGTCGCCGTCGATCTTCAACGTGTCTCCCGGCTTCGCTCCGATGCGCTGCGCCGTGCCGGCAGACAGCTCCAGCACGTAGATCGCCGGTGCGTCGCTGGGATAGGTCGGGCAGGGATCGGCCTTGCATGGCGGCACATCCAGCTGCATCGAGACCAGTCGGCGATTCGCATCGAAATACAGGATGTCCAGCGGGATCAGCGTGTTCTTCATCCAGAACGCCTGCGGCCCGATGTAGGGAAACACGAACAGCATGCCGTGGTCGGGCGCCAGCGCGGTGCGCATCATCAGGCCATGTTGCCGGCTGGCGTCGTCGGTGGCGAGCTCCACCGAGAAACGCTGTCCATGCAATTCGACCGCCGGCTTTGCGGACTGTGCTGGAGTGCTGCCGGAACAACCGGCCAGCAGGAACAACATCGAGGCAATCCATCGTTTCATCGCAGGCACTCGTCGCGGGCGGGAAGACGCGACGGGCAGTGTAGCGCTGCGGTCAGCTGCGCTTCCGCGAGAAAAATGCATGCGCCCCCTTCCCAGATGCGCGGCTCGGCGCTATGATTCTCGCCCCTTCGACGAGGCGCCCTTTCGCGAAGGTTCCGCAACACTTCCACGCTGAAAAATTTCTTGGCTGAAGGTGTTGACGGTCGCAAAAAGCGATGTAGAATGGGCGGCTCACCCGGGACGAAACGTTCTGGGGCGCAGACCGGAAACGGGATGCAGAACAAGGATCTTTGACAGTGTGCGCAGGTGAATTGTGTGGACGTCTTGTGCTGGAGGGTTACGACCTGTCCAAGCAATGCAAGCGTCCCACCAAGTAAAAAGTCAGTAATGAGTTTTGATTGGTTGGGAAGAACGCTTCAGAAAGATAGATTGTCATCATGGTCTGCAAAGGCGATGTGACGATCGAAAACTTAAGTGAAGAGTTTGATCCTGGCTCAGATTGAACGCTGGCGGCATGCCTAACACATGCAAGTCGAACGGCAGCACAGCAGTAGCAATACTGTGGGTGGCGAGTGGCGGACGGGTGAGTAATGCATCGGGACCTACCCAGACGTGGGGGATAACCTCGGGAAACCGGGACTAATACCGCATACGTCCTACGGGAGAAAGCGGGGGACCTTCGGGCCTCGCGCGGTTGGACGGACCGATGTGCGATTAGCTAGTTGGTAGGGTAATGGCCTACCAAGGCGACGATCGCTAGCTGGTCTGAGAGGATGATCAGCCACACTGGGACTGAGACACGGCCCAGACTCCTACGGGAGGCAGCAGTGGGGAATATTGGACAATGGGCGCAAGCCTGATCCAGCAATGCCGCGTGTGTGAAGAAGGCCTTCGGGTTGTAAAGCACTTTTATCAGGAACGAAATACCACGGGTTAATAACCTATGGGGCTGACGGTACCTGAGGAATAAGCACCGGCTAACTTCGTGCCAGCAGCCGCGGTAATACGAAGGGTGCAAGCGTTAATCGGAATTACTGGGCGTAAAGGGTGCGTAGGCGGTTGTTTAAGTCTGTCGTGAAATCCCCGGGCTCAACCTGGGAATGGCGATGGATACTGGACAGCTAGAGTGTGTCAGAGGATGGTGGAATTCCCGGTGTAGCGGTGAAATGCGTAGAGATCGGGAGGAACATCAGTGGCGAAGGCGGCCATCTGGGACAACACTGACGCTGAAGCACGAAAGCGTGGGGAGCAAACAGGATTAGATACCCTGGTAGTCCACGCCCTAAACGATGCGAACTGGATGTTGGTCTCAACTCGGAGATCAGTGTCGAAGCTAACGCGTTAAGTTCGCCGCCTGGGGAGTACGGTCGCAAGACTGAAACTCAAAGGAATTGACGGGGGCCCGCACAAGCGGTGGAGTATGTGGTTTAATTCGATGCAACGCGAAGAACCTTACCTGGCCTTGACATGTCCGGAATCCTGCAGAGATGCGGGAGTGCCTTCGGGAATCGGAACACAGGTGCTGCATGGCTGTCGTCAGCTCGTGTCGTGAGATGTTGGGTTAAGTCCCGCAACGAGCGCAACCCTTGTCCTTAGTTGCCAGCACGTAATGGTGGGAACTCTAAGGAGACTGCCGGTGACAAACCGGAGGAAGGTGGGGATGACGTCAAGTCATCATGGCCCTTACGGCCAGGGCTACACACGTACTACAATGGTCGGTACAGAGGGTTGCAATACCGCGAGGTGGAGCCAATCCCAGAAAGCCGATCCCAGTCCGGATCGGAGTCTGCAACTCGACTCCGTGAAGTCGGAATCGCTAGTAATCGCGGATCAGCTATGCCGCGGTGAATACGTTCCCGGGCCTTGTACACACCGCCCGTCACACCATGGGAGTGGGTTGCTCCAGAAGGCGTTAGTCTAACCGCAAGGAGGACGACGCCCACGGAGTGGTCCATGACTGGGGTGAAGTCGTAACAAGGTAGCCGTATCGGAAGGTGCGGCTGGATCACCTCCTTTCAAGAAATGACGGCGTGAGTCTTCACGCAAGACGTCCACACAAGACACCTGTATTTCACGCGAAGTCCGTTTCGCGAAGAGCAAATCGGCCAGCCATGGCCGGGCTCTTCAGGAACAGCCGCTTCGAACCGAGTTCCAGGTAGCCTGGCTTAGGTTCTGGGGTTCGATCTCACTGGGTCTGTAGCTCAGGTGGTTAGAGCGCACCCCTGATAAGGGTGAGGCCGGTGGTTCGAGTCCACCCAGACCCACCATTAGTCCGAGGATACCTTGGGGCCTTAGCTCAGCTGGGAGAGCACCTGCTTTGCAAGCAGGGGGTCGTCGGTTCGATCCCGACAGGCTCCACCATCAAGCGCTGCGTGAAGTATCAGCACACCCAAGATTTTGAAATCACCCGGCATTGAGGCCGGTGTGATGTTCTTTGAAAACACGTAAACGAGTGACAAGCGTCTTGGTTCGAACCGAACCGAGACAAGTGTTAAGGCACGAAAACGAAGTAACTTGGCTGCACCTGAGGAGGGTGCTGCCCCGAGGCGACTTGGGGTTATATGGTCAAGCGACTAAGCGTATACGGTGGATGCCTTGGCAGTCAGAGGCGATGAAGGACGTGGCAGCCTGCGAAAAGTGTCGGGGAGCTGGCAACAAGCTTTGATCCGGCAATGTCCGAATGGGGAAACCCACTCCGCAAGGAGTACTGCATGGTGAATACATAGCCATGCAGGGCGAACCCGGGGAACTGAAATATCTAAGTACCCGGAGGAAAAGAAATCAACCGAGATTCCCTGAGTAGCGACGAGCGAACGGGGACTAGCCCAAAAGCACATTGTGTTCTAGTCAAACGGCATGGAAAGGCCGGCCATAGATGGTGATAGCCCAGTCGACGAAAGGGCACTTTGTGTGAAATTGAGTAAGGCGGGGCACGTGAAACCTTGTCTGAACATGGGGGGACCATCCTCCAAGGCTAAATACTACTGACTGACCGATAGCGAACTAGTACCGTGAGGGAAAGGCGAAAAGAACCCCGGAGAGGGGAGTGAAATAGACCCTGAAACCGTATACGTACAAGCAGTGGAAGCCCGCAAGGGTGACTGCGTACCTTTTGTATAATGGGTCAGCGACTTACTGTCTGTGGCAAGCTTAACCGTATAGGGGAGGCGAAGAGAAATCGAGTCTGAATAGGGCGCATAGTCTCAGGCAGTAGACCCGAAACCGAGTGATCTATCCTTGGCCAGGTTGAAGGTGCGGTAACACGCACTGGAGGACCGAACCCACATCTGTTGCAATAGATGGGGATGAGCTGAGGATAGGAGTGAAAGGCTAAACAAACTCGGAGATAGCTGGTTCTCCTCGAAAGCTATTTAGGTAGCGCCTCGGACGAATCTTCCTGGGGGTAGAGCACTGTTATGGCTAGGGGGTCATCGCGACTTACCAAACCATGGCAAACTCCGAATACCAGGACAGACTATCCGGGAGACACACGGCGGGTGCTAACGTCCGTCGTGAAAAGGGAAACAACCCAGACCCGCAGCTAAGGTCCCAAAGTCATAGCTAAGTGGAAAACGATGTGGAAAGGCATAGACAGCCAGGAGGTTGGCTTAGAAGCAGCCATCCTTTAAAGAAAGCGTAATAGCTCACTGGTCGAGTCGGTCTGCGCGGAAGATTTAACGGGGCTAAGCTATGCACCGAAGCTCGGGGTGTGCACATTTATGTGTACGCGGTAGAGGAGCGTTCCGTAAGCCTGTGAAGGTGGATTGTAAAGTCTGCTGGAGGTATCGGAAGTGCGAATGCTGACATGAGTAACGATAATGGGGGTGAAAAGCCCCCACGCCGAAAGCCCAAGGTTTCCTCGCGCAACGTTCATCGGCGCAGGGTGAGTCGGCCCCTAAGGCGAGGCAGAAATGCGTAGTCGATGGGAAGCTGGTTAATATTCCAGCACTTTTCTACAGTGCGATGTGGGGACGGAGAAAGTTAGGTCTACCGGGCGTTGGTTGTCCCGGGGAAAGGCGGTAGGCATGGGTCTTAGGCAAATCCGGGACCCTTTATGCCGAGCACCGAGACGAGTCCTATTGGACGAAGTGACTGATACTACGCTTCCAGGAAAAGCCACTAAGCTTCAGCTGTAGAAAAACCGTACCGTAAACCGACACTGGTAGGCAGGGTGAGAATCCCAAGGCGCTTGAGAGAACTCGGGTGAAGGAACTAGGCAAAATGGCACCGTAACTTCGGGAGAAGGTGCGCCCATCGACGTGGTCACGTGCGTGACTGAGCGTTGATGGGTCGCAGTAACCTGGCCGCTGCGACTGTTTATCAAAAACACAGCACTCTGCAAACACGAAAGTGGACGTATAGGGTGTGACGCCTGCCCGGTGCTGGAAGGTTAATTGATGGGGTCAGCCGCAAGGCGAAGCTCTTGATCGAAGCCCCAGTAAACGGCGGCCGTAACTATAACGGTCCTAAGGTAGCGAAATTCCTTGTCGGGTAAGTTCCGACCTGCACGAATGGCGTAACGACAGCGGCGCTGTCTCCACCCGAGACTCAGTGAAATTGAATTCGCTGTGAAGATGCAGCGTTCCCGCGGCAAGACGGAAAGACCCCGTGAACCTTTACTATAGCTTTACACTGAACGTTGAGTTCTTCTGTGTAGGATAGGTGGGAGGCTTTGAAGCGCAGACGCCAGTTTGCGTGGAGCCATCCTTGAAATACCACCCTGAAGTGCTTGACGTTCTAACCTCGGCCCGTAATCCGGGTCAGGGACCGTGTATGGTGGGTAGTTTGACTGGGGCGGTCTCCTCCCAAAGAGTAACGGAGGAGCACGAAGGTACGCTCAGCGCGGTCGGACATCGCGCACTGTGTGCAATGGCATAAGCGTGCTTGACTGCGAGATCGACGGATCAAGCAGGTACGAAAGTAGGTCATAGTGATCCGGTGGTTCTGTATGGAAGGGCCATCGCTCAACGGATAAAAGGTACTCCGGGGATAACAGGCTGATACCGCCCAAGAGTTCATATCGACGGCGGTGTTTGGCACCTCGATGTCGGCTCATCACATCCTGGGGCTGTAGCCGGTCCCAAGGGTATGGCTGTTCGCCATTTAAAGTGGTACGCGAGCTGGGTTCAGAACGTCGTGAGACAGTTCGGTCCCTATCTGTCGTGGGCGTTGGAGATTTGAGGGGGGCTGCTCCTAGTACGAGAGGACCGGAGTGGACGTTCCGCTGGTGTTCGGGTTGTCATGCCCATGGCATTGCCCGGTAGCTACGAACGGAAGTGATAACCGCTGAAAGCATCTAAGCGGGAAGCACGCCCCAAGATGAGATCTCCCGAGAGCTTGACTCTCCTTAAGGCACCATCAAGACCAGGTGGTTGATAGGTCAGGTGTGGAAGCGCAGCAATGCGTTCAGCTAACTGATACTAATGAGCCGTGCGGCTTGACCATATAACCCCAAGACGCTTCGCAAACGTTCCTTTGCACCGTCTCGATTGATTCGAATTCACCTCGACGCTTGTCACTCGTTTACAATTATCTTTACGTGAGATCCTCTCACGGAGAGTCAAGACCGGCCATCCATGGCCGGACTCTTCAACTCTTCAATCGAGGATCGTTCACAGGAGAGCCGGCTGTCAGGGCCGTCTCTTCAAAAATGTGGAGCCGGCGCGTCAGCGCTGCTCCCACCCCTTCCCTGGCGGCCATAGCGGCGTGGTACCACCTGATCCCATCCCGAACTCAGAAGTGAAACGCGCATGCGCCGATGGTAGTGTGGCTTTGCCATGCAAGAGTAGGTCACCGCCAGGGGCTTTATCCAAAGAAGGCCTCCCCATCCGGGGAGGCCTTCGTCTTTGTGGCGGTTGCGGCCGCGATCGACGATCGCAGGCTGCAGGCGTTGTTATATCTGGCCTCATAGTTGCCCAGGGCATCTGTGTCGTGCAATTCCTGCGGGAAGCTGTGGCACCTGGTGGAGACCAGCCACGTTGCTCCACACCGGCATCTCAGCCGGAATGGCTGTCGCACGTGAATGCCACCGTGCTGAAGGTGAAGCTGGCGATGGCCATCATCGGCATTTCGTCGATCCACCTGCTCGCCACCTTCATCAAGGCGCGCAGCATGGACGGCGAAACCATCATGTGGCAGATCCTGCTGCACCTGACATTCGTGGCCTCGGCGGTGGCGCTTGCGTATATCGACAAGCTGACCCAGCCCGGCGGCAAGCACGCCGGCGCGCATTGAACATGAGCGGATGATCCAGGGCGATCGCTCCAGGCATGGCCTGTTGCTACTCTTTGCCGACAGGTTCGTGCGAAGGGAAGTGCCGTGGCGCACCGTTACGTATTGGCGATAGATCAGGGCACGACCAGCTCGCGCGCGATGCTGTTCGATCGAGCCGGTGCTGTGGCCGGCTCGGCGCAACGCGAGTTCCGCCAGATTTTTCCGCAGCCGGGTTGGGTGGAGCACGATCCGCAGGAGATCCTGGCCGGCGTGCTGGCGACGATCGCCGAGGTGCTGACCTCGGTACAAGTCGATGCCGGCGAATTGGCCGGCATCGGCATCACCAACCAGCGCGAAACCACCGTGGTGTGGGATCGGTACACTGGCCAGCCGGTCTACAACGCCATCGTCTGGCAGTCGCGGCAGAGCCTGGCGATCTGCGAGAGGCTGGAGGTAGACGGCTATGCCCCGCTGGTGCGCGAAAAGACCGGGCTGCTGATCGACGCGTACTTTTCCGGCAGCAAGATCCGCTGGATCCTCGATCATGTCGACGGCGCCCGCGCCCGTGCGGAGCGTGGCGACCTGCTGTTCGGCACGATCGACAGCTGGCTGATCTGGAATCTCAGCGGCGGCAAGCTGCACGTCACCGACGTCAGCAATGCGGCGCGTACGCTGTTGCTCGACATCCACAAGCGACAGTGGGATGACGAACTGCTGCGCATGCTGGGTATCCCGCGCAGCATGTTGCCGCAGGTGCGTTCGTGCAGCGAGGTATACGGCCATACCGTGGCATTGCCTGGCTTGCCGGCCGGATTGCCGATCAGCGGCGTGGCCGGCGACCAGCAAGCGGCACTCTTCGGTCAGGCGTGTTTCGAGCCCGGCATGGCCAAGAATACCTACGGCACGGGGTGCTTCATGCTGATGCATACCGGAACCCAGGCCGTGCCATCACGCCATGGGCTGTTGACGACGATCGCGTGGGAGCTGGACGGTGCCGTCGAGTACGCGCTGGAAGGCAGCATCTTCGTCGCCGGCTCGGCGGTGCAGTGGTTGCGCGACGGCTTGTTGATGCTGCAGCACGCCAGCGATTCGCAGGCCTGCGCGGAGAGCGTGGATTCGAGCGAAGGCGTGTACCTGGTGCCGGCTTTCGTGGGGCTGGGCGCTCCGTACTGGCGCAGCGACGTGCGCGGCGCGATGTTCGGTCTGTCGCGCGGGACCCGCAAGGAGCATGTCGTGCGCGCGGCGCTCGAGTCGATGGCCTACCAGTCGCGCGATGTACTGGCTGCGATGGAGGCGGACGCCGGCATTCCGCTGAAGGAATTGCGCGCCGACGGCGGCGCGATCGCCAACGACTTCATGGCCCAGTTCCAGAGCGACATGCTCGGTGTGCCGGTACTGCGACCGCGAGTGGCGGAGACCACCGCGCTGGGCGCGGCCTATCTGGCAGGCCTGGCCGTGGGCTTCTGGGAGAGTCGCGAGCAGCTCGCGGCGTTGTGGCAGGTGGACCGGCGCTTCCAGCCCGTCATGGAAGAGTCCCGCCGTGAGCGGTTGTACCGCGGCTGGCAGGATGCGGTGAACGCCACCATCGGTTTTCGCGTCGACTGAAAAGAGCGAGGCCCGGGCCGTGCCGCGCGAGCCTCGCGATCAAGCTGCGGTCAGTCCAGCGCGTAACCGAACTGGTCGAGGAACTCCGCGGCGAATTCGGCGTAACTGAAGCGCTGGTTCTGCGTGCCGGGATGCTCCACCTTCAGCGCGCCCATCAGTGAAGCCATGCGACCGATCGTGGGCCAGTCCTTCTTGCGCATGATGCCGAAGATCAAGCCGGCCCGGTAAGCGTCGCCGCAACCGGTCGGATCCACGATCTGGCGCTCGCGCGCCGGCGGGATGTCGTGGGTATCGCTGCCGACGTGGATGAGCGAACCGCGCGGGCCCTGGGTCACGATGTACGCGGTCACCCTTCCGGCGATCTCGGCGGCACTCCAGCCGGTGCGGGCCTGCAGCAGCTGCGACTCGTAGTCGTTGACGATCACGTAGGTCGACTTGCCGATCATCGAGCGGAACTCGTCGCCGCTGAACAGCGGCATCGCCTGGCCCGGGTCGAAGATGAACGGCACGCCGCGCGTGGCGAACTCCTCGACGTGCTGCAGCATCGCCTCGCGGCCGTCGGGTGCGACGATCGCGAAGTCGATCTCGGGGATATCGCGCACGTGGTTTTCCTGCGCGCTGGACATCGCGCCGGGGTGGAAGGCGGTGATCTGGTTGTTGTCCAGGTCGGTGGTGATGAAGCACTGCGGGGTGAACTGGTCGTCGAATTCGCGCACGCAGTCGAGCCGGATGCCGCACTGTTCCATGTGCTTGCGGTACGGCCCGAAATCCTGGCCCACGGCTGCCACCGGCAGCGGGTCGCCGCCGAGCAGCTTGAGGTTGTAGGCGATGTTGCCGGCGCAGCCGCCGAACTCGCGGCGCATCCGCGGCACCAGGAACGACACGTTCAAGATGTGCATCTGGTCGGGCAGGATGTGGTTCTTGAACTGGTCCTGGAACACCATGATGGTGTCGTAGGCCAGCGATCCGCAGATGACGGCAGACATGTGTGCGGGAGTCCCCGGGTAAGGTGTGGAAAGACCGCGCTGCCGCGGTCGGCCGAGTGCCGAGCCGGCCGGCTTCGGCCAAAGGCTGGAATCGTACCGCTATCTGTCCTTGTTGGCGACTTTTTACGAGAAGCCTCAGCTCACTTCGAGACACAGAAAGTGTGCTTATGGTCGTGTTGTAAAAGGGTTTCTTAACGTTATTGTCCTTGCGCATGCGAGCCACGCTGACTAGACTGGCGAGCTTACTTTTTAGCCAGGCCGAACCACGGCGGACTCATGTTCAAGAAGTTTCGCGGGATCTTCTCCAACGACATCTCCATCGACCTCGGCACGGCCAACACGCTGATCTATGTGCGTGGTCAGGGCATCGTGTTGAACGAACCCTCGGTGGTGGCGATTCGCCAGGACCGTGGCCCCGGCGGCCCGCGCACGATCGCGGCGGTCGGCGGCGACGCCAAGCGCATGCTCGGCCGCACGCCGGGCAACATCGCCACCGTGCGGCCGATGAAGGACGGCGTGATCGCCGACTTCACCATGACCGAGGCGATGCTGCAGCACTTCATCAAGCAGGTGCACAAGTCGCGCTTCCTGCGCCCGAGTCCGCGCGTGCTGGTGTGCGTGCCGTGCGGTTCGACCCAGGTCGAGCGCCGCGCGATCAAGGAATCGGCCGAAGGCGCCGGCGCACGCGACGTGTTCCTGATCGAGGAACCGATGGCCGCGGCGATCGGCGCCGGCATCCCGGTGCACGAGGCGCGCGGCGCGATGGTGCTGGACATCGGCGGCGGCACGTCGGAAGTGGCGGTGATCTCGCTCAACGGCATCGTCTACTCGCAGTCGGTGCGCGTCGGCGGCGACCGCTTCGACGAGGCGATCATCAACTACGTGCGGCGCAACCACGGCACCCTGATCGGCGAATCCACCGCCGAGCGGATCAAGCTGCAGATCGGTTGCGCGTTCCCGCAGAGCGAGGTCAAGGAGATCGAGATCTCCGGGCGCAACCTGGCCGAGGGGGTGCCGCGCATGTTCACGATCAACTCCAACGAGATCCTCGAGGCGCTGCACGAGCCGCTCGCCGGCATCGTGGCAGCGGTCAAGTCGGCGCTGGAACAGACTCCGCCGGAACTGTGTTCCGACGTTGCCGAGCGCGGCATCGTGCTCACCGGCGGCGGCGCATTGCTGCGCGACCTGGACCGCCTGATCTCCGAGGAGACTGGCCTGCACGTGCAGGTGGCGGACGACCCGCTCACCTGCGTGGCGCGTGGCGGCGGCAAGGCGCTGGAGCTGATCGATCAGCACGGCAGCGACTTCTTCGCACCCGAATAACGCACGCTAGGCAGGGGCGGCCATGGCGCGCACGCGCGACGAATCTTCGCCTCTGTTCGCCGGCAATGCCGCCGGCACGCTGAGGTTGATCGTCTACCTTGCACTGGCCGTGGTGCTGATGGTGCTCGACCATCGCAACAGCTGGCTATGGCGTCTGCGCTACACGGCGGCGGCCGTGGTCGAGCCGGTGTACCGGCTGGCCGGGCTGCCGGCGGCGGGCGTGCGCACCATGAGCGTGGCCTTTGCCGACCGCCAGCGGCTGACCGAGCAGAACCAGCGCCTGCGCGAGGACCTGCTGCTGGCCAACGCCAAGTTGAACCGGATGGCGGCTGTCGCCGAACAGAACCAGCGTCTGAAGGAATTGCTCGACACCCAGCACAGCCTCGAGCTGAACGTGCAACTCGCCCGCGTGATCGGCGTGGACCTGGGTGCCTACCGTTACGAGATGACCCTGAACATGGGTGCGCGCGATGGGGTCAGGCCGGGCCAGCCGGTGATCGACGCGCATGGCGTGATGGGTCAGGTGAAAGAGGTGCTGCCGACCACCTCGGTGGTGATGCTGATCACCGATCCGGCGCATGCGATCCCGGTGGTGATCGAGCGTACCGGCCTGCGCACCGTGGCTTATGGTTCGCGCGACGGCGACCAGCTCGCCCTTCCGAACATTCCGCTCGCAGCCGACGTGCGTGCGGGCGACAAGCTGCTCACCTCGGGCCTCGGCGGACGCTTCCCGCCGGGCTTTCCGGTTGGCGAGGTGCGCTCGGTGGCGCCGGCGGCGACCGGCATGTTCCTGGTGGCGATGGCGCAGCCGTCGGCCGACCTCGACCGCAGCGAGGACGTGCTCCTGCTGCACGACCAGGCCGAGCCGGACGGCCCGCCCGCACCGGTGACGCCGATGGGGCCGCCGGCCGATCTGGCGCCGACGGGCGCCGCCTCGGCCGCCCCGCCGGCCACCGGCGGAGCGCTGCGATGAACAAGCAGCGCCTGAGCCTGTGGTGGTTTGTCGGCACGCTGGTGTTCGCCCTGCTGTCGATGCTGGTGCCGTTGCCCGGCGTGCTGGAGCCGTTCAAGCCGTACTGGCCGGCGCTGTTCCTGCTGTACTGGTCGCTGGAATCGGAGGACCGGGTCACCCTGGGGCTGGCCTTCATGGTGGGCCTGGCGGCGGATCTGCTCAACGGCATGGTGCTGGGCGAGCAGGCCCTGCGCCTGTGCGCACTGGTCTTCATCGCGCTGCGTTTTCGCTCGCGGCTGCGCTTTTTCCCGATGTGGCAGCAGGCACTGGCGGTGCTGGCGCTGCTGCTGAACGACCGCATCCTGCTGCTGATCGTACGCATGCTGGCCGGTGCGTCGCTGCCGCCGGCGAGCTGGTGGATCTCGCCGTTCGTCGGTGCGGCGTTGTGGCCGTTCCTGTTCCTGTTGCTCGACGACTTGCGCGCGCGTCTGCGGATTCAATGAGACATGAACCAGTGACATGAAGCTCCGGCGTTCGATCAAGGATCCCCGCGGCGAAAGCCTCCTGTTCCGGCGCCGCGCGCTGGCAGGCTTCGTGCTGATCGTGCTGTGCCTGTGCCTGTTGCTGAGCCGCTTCGTGTTCCTGCAGGTGATGCGTCACGACGAGTTCGTCACCCGCTCGCAGGCCAACCGGGTCAAGCCGCGCGCGATCCCGCCGGCACGCGGGCTGATCTACGACCGCAACGGCGTGCTGCTGGCCGACAACGTGCCGGCGTTCCGGCTGGAAGTGGTGCCGGAGCAGATCAAGGACATGCCGGCGCTGCTGGCACAACTGGGCCAGGTGGTGCCGCTGGATCAGGACGACCTGGACGCGTTCCGCAAGCAGCTCAAGCAGAGCCGGCGCTTCGAGAACGTGCCGTTGAAGATGCACCTGACCGAGGACGAGATTGCCCGCTTCGCGGTGAACCGCTGGCGCTTTCCCGGCGTGGACGTGGTGCCCTACCTGACCCGGCGCTACCCGCTGGGCGGGATGTTCGCGCACGTGGTGGGCTACGTCGGCCGCATCGACGCGGACGATCTGGAGCGGCTCGATCCCAAGCGCTACCAGGGCACCAGCCACGTCGGCCGCAGCGGCATCGAGCGTTCCTATGAAAATATCCTGCACGGCACGCCGGGCTACGAACTGCTGGAGGTGAATGCCGACGGGCGTACCCAGCGCGTGCTGGAAACGCATGCGCCCACGCCCGGCAAGAACATCTACCTGAGCCTCGACGTGCGCCTGCAGAAGGCCGCCGAGGCGGCGTTCGACGGCCGCCCCGGTGCGGCGGTGGCAATCGACCCGCGCAACGGCCAGGTGCTGGCGATGGTCAGCGTGCCCACGTTCGACCCCAATCTGTTCGTCAACGGCATCAGCCAGGCCGACTACAGCACGCTGACCAACGACCCCGACAAGCCGCTGTACAACCGCGCGTTGCGTGGCGTGTATCCGCCCGGTTCCACGGTGAAACCGCTGGTCGGCCTGGCCGGGCTGGAGACCGGCATGCGCACGCCGCAGGACAGCGTGGTTTCCACCGGCGTGTTCTACATTCCGGGTCAGCAGCGCGGCTATCGCGACGACCAGCGCGGCGGCGTGGGGCGGGTCGACCTGGTCGGCGCGATCGAGCAGTCGGTGAACACTTATTTCTACAAGCTCGCGCTGGACATGGGCATCGACCGGTTCAGCGAGTACATGGGCAAGTTCGGTTTCGGCCGGCCGACCGGGATCGACCTGATCGGCGAATCGTCCGGCGTGCTGCCCTCGCGCGAATGGAAGGCGGCGAACTACAAGCAGCCGTGGTACCCGGGCGAGACGGTGATCGCCGGCATCGGCCAGGGCTTCTGGGCGGTGACGCCGCTGCAGCTGAGCCATGCGATCGCCACCTTCGCCGGGCATGGCGTGCCGTATGCGCCGCGCCTGGTGATGGCCACCCAGGGCGGCGTCAACGCGAAGCCGCAGCCGTTGGCCAATCCGCCGAGCGGACCTTCGGTGATCCGCAACTCGGCCGACTGGGACGTGGTGAACCAGGGCATGCAGCAGGTGATCTATGGCGCCAAGGGCACCGGTCGCCAGCTCGGCATCGGCTTTCCCTACCTGATGGCCGGCAAGAGCGGCACCGCCGAGCGCTTCTCGCGCCGCTCCGAGGCCTACGACACGAACCGCAGCACGGAGTATCTGGCGACCCGCCATCGCGCCTGGTTCGTCGCCTACGCGCCGGCCGACAACCCGCAGATCGCGGTGGCGGCGATCCTGGAATCCGGCGCCTGGGGCGCCTCGGCGGCCGGACCGATCGTGCGCACGATCCTCGATACCTGGCTGGCCGGGCACGACGGCGTGATCGCGGACGCGAAGCGCCTGCCGGTGGCGACCGCGCCGTTGCCGCCTGCCGCGAGCATCCCGCCCGATACCGGTGCGGAAGACGTCGAGCAGCCGGTCGAAGATCTGCCGGCGCAGGCCACGACGACGGGAGGCACGCCATGATCGAGGCGCTGTACGCGCGCGCGCGCCGCTTCCTGCGCCGCATCCTTACCCGGCCGCGGATCGATCTGCCGCTGGCGTTCGGCCTGTTCGTGCTGGCGCTGATCGGACTGGTGACGCTGTACAGCGCGGGCGACGGCAGCCTCGCCCTGGTCGGTGGCCAGGCCGGTCGCTTCGTGCTTGGTGGCGCATTGCTGCTGCTGGTGTCGCGCATCCCGCCGGCGGTGCTGCGCGGCTGGACGCCCTGGCTGTACGCCGGCAGCACCGCACTGCTGGTGGTGGTGGCGATCCTGGGCGAGGGGCGTGGTTCGATCCGCTGGCTGGACCTGGGCGTGATGCGCTTCCAGCCGTCCGAACTGCTCAAGCTGACCATGCCGATGATGGTGGCCTGGTACCTGCACCCGCGTCAGCTGCCGCCGAGTTGGAAGGACATCGCGGTGGTCGGCGTGCTGATCGCGATCCCGGCCGGCCTGATCGCCGAGCAGCCGGACCTGGGCACCGCCGTGCTGGTGGCCACCGCCGGCGCGTTCGCGTTGTTCCTGTCCGGCATGGCGTGGTGGCGCATCGGCCTGCTGGTCGGTGCCGTCGCCGGCATGGTCCCGGTCGGCTGGCATTTCCTGCACCAGTACCAGCGCGACCGCGTGCTGACCCTGCTCAACCCCGAGTCCGACCCGCTCGGCAACGGCTGGCACATCATCCAGTCGCAGATCGCGGTGGGCTCCGGCGGCATCTTCGGCAAGGGCTGGCAGCACAGTACGCAGTCGCGGCTGGACTTCCTGCCCGAGCACACCACCGATTTCATCTTTGCGGTGTTCTCCGAAGAGTTCGGCCTGATCGGCGTGGCCGTGCTGATCGCGCTGTACGCGTTCATCATCGGCCGCTGCCTGTGGATCGCGATGGAGGCGCGCGACACCTATTCGCGCCTGCTCGCCGGCGCGATCGGCATGAGCTTCTTCGTCTACGTGTTCGTCAACGGCGGCATGGTCGCCGGCATGTTGCCGGTGGTCGGCGTGCCGCTGCCGCTGATCAGTTACGGCGGCACGTCGGCGGTGTCGCTGCTGACCGGCTTCGGCGTGCTGATGTCGATCCACGCCAATCGAAAGATGCACATCTGAACAAGGTCGGCGCGTCGGCAGCGCGGCGCCCGGAGTTGCGCTCGCGTGCGTGTTAGGCTTTCGACGACATCGTTATTCCGTGAGCGAAGCCACAACATGACAGCCACGCCTGCGCCGCACCCGGCCCGTTTCCTCGTCATCCCGAGCCTGTTGTGTATCGGCCTGCTGTGGATGGGCGCGCTGACCCCGGCCCTGGCGACGACGCATCCCGGCCAGGCCGAGCTGGTGCGCGAGGTGGCGCACGAGACCGGCAAGAGCCCGCAATCGCTGAACGCGCTGCTCGACGGCGCGAAAATGCAGCAGAGCATTCTCGATGCGATCAGCCGCCCGGCCGAGGCGAAGCCGTGGAAGGATTACCGGCCGATCTTCCTGACCGACCAGCGCGTCGACAACGGCGTCGCGTTCTATCGCGAGCACCGCGCGCTGCTGGAGCAGATCGGCAAGCAGTACGGTGTGGCGCCGCAGTACATCGTGGCGATCGTCGGCGTGGAGACCAGCTACGGCCGCAACACCGGCAAGTACAAGGTGCTCGACGCCCTGGTCACGCTGGGCCTGTACTACCCGCCGCGGGCGAAGTTCTTCCGCGAGCAGCTGAAGGAACTGCTGAGCATGCCGGGCAACCACCTGGCCGGGCCGATCGACACGCTCACCGGCTCCTACGCCGGCGCACAGGGCTGGGGCCAGTTCATGCCCACCAGCATCCGCGATTTCGCCGTGGACGCCGACCACGATGGTCATATCGATCTGCAGAATTCGCTGCCGGACATCTTCGCCAGCGTGGCGAACTATTTCGTGCAGCACGGCTGGGTCAGCGGCGGTCCGGTGGCGGCGCGGGCGCAGCCGGACGGCGCGGCGCAGCAGGTCGCGGTGAAGGACGCCACGCCGCAGTGGCCGCTGGAGCAGTTCGAAGCCTGGGGTTACGCGCCGCTGCAGCCGCTGTCGCCGGCCGAGCCTACCAGCCTGCAGACGCTGGAAGGGCCGAACGGGCCGGAGTACTGGTTCACCTTCCAGAACTTCTACGTGATCACCCGCTACAACCGCAGCCCGCTGTACGCGATGGCGGTCGACCAGCTGGCGCAGGCGATCGCCGCCGGCGTGGGCCAGGCGGAAGCCGCGCGATGAGGGCGCCGCGTGCGGCGGCAGCGCTGGCGGCGGTCCTCCTGCTGGCCGCTTGCGGCAGCCACCGGACGAAGCCTTCGCAGGGCGGCGGCAGTCGGCAGGCCACTGCACGTGGCCACGCCCCCGCCGGCAGCAGCGACCGTTTTCACGACGACCTCAGCAAGCCGCAGGGCAGCCGCTATCGCGACGGCGAGGACAGCGTGCCGCCGCCGCTCGACGTCAGCAAGCTGGTCGAGCCGGTGCCGAAGGCGGAGCCGCGTTCGCTGTACGGCAACAAGTCGCCCTACACCGTGCGCGGGCAGACCTACCGCGTGCTGCCCAGCGCGCGCGGCTACGACGAACGCGGCATCGCCTCGTTCTACGGCAACAAGTTCCACGGCTACAAGACCTCCAGCCTGGAGACCTACGACATGTACGCGTTCAGCGCGGCCAGCACCACGCTGCCGCTGCCCAGCTACGCGCGCGTCACCAACCTGGAGAACGGCAAGAGCGTGATCGTGCGGGTCAACGACCGCGGCCCGTTCCACGACAACCGCTTGATCGACCTGTCCTACGCCGCGGCGGTGAAGATCGGCATCTGGCCCAAGGGCACCGGCCTGGTCGAGGTGCGCGGGATCGACCCCGGACAGCCGTTGCAGGAACTGCCGCCGCCGACCGTGGTCACAAACGGACACCCGGGAATCTATCTGCAGGTGGGCGCGTTCGCCGACGCGGACAACGCCGATCGGCTGGCCCAGCGCCTGCGCCGGGCCAACCTCGGCGCGGTGCAGGTGAGCGAGGCGGTGATCAACGGCCAGCGGGTCCGCCGCGTGCGGGTCGGGCCGCTGGCCAGCGTGGATCGCGCCGACCAGGTCACCGCACGGATCGAGGGCATGGGTCTGCCGCGGCCCCAGGTCGCGGTAGACTGAGCAGGATTTGCGCAGCTTTTTCCCATCATGTCGGCACCTGTCGCGCCGATATCCAGAAACCGGACTGAACAACACGATGAATTTTTTCCGCCGCACCCTGATCCCGTTCGCCGCCGTCCTGCTGGTCGGTGTTGCCGTTGCCCAGACGCCGCCGCGCCCGTCGCCGGTACCGCGCCCGGTGGTGCCGGACGCGCCGGTGCCGCCGCCGCCGGATGTCGACGGCAAGAGCTGGGTGCTGATGGATTACGCCACCGGCCAGATCCTCGCCAGCAAGGAACCCGACCTGCGCGTGGAGCCGGCCTCGATCACCAAGGTGATGACCGACTACGTGGTCTCGGCCGAGGTCGCCAACGGCAAGGTGCACATGACCGACCCGGTGACCATCAGCGAGAACGCCTGGCGCGGCGGCGGCGCCGGCACCGACGGTTCCACCAGCTTCCTCAAGCTCAACAGCCAGGTGCCGCTGAAGGACCTGCTGTACGGCATGATCATCCAGTCCGGCAACGATGCCGCGATCGCTCTGGCCGAGCACACCGCCGGTTCCGAGCAGGCGTTCGCCGGCCTGATGAACGCGTACGCCAAGCAGCTGGGCATGGTCAACTCGAACTTCCAGAACGCCTCCGGCTACCCGATCGCGGACCACTACACCACCGCGCACGACATCGCGATCCTGTCGCGCGCGCTGATCCATGACTTCCCCGACGACTACGCGATCTCCGCCGTGAAGGAGTTCGAATGGAACGGGATCAAGCAGCACAACCGCAACACCCTGCTGTGGCGCGACCCCAGCGTGGACGGCATCAAGACCGGCCACACCTCCGGCGCCGGCTACTGCCTGGCCGCCTCGGCGAAGCAGGGCGAGTCGCGCATGATCGCGATCGTGATGGGCGCGAGCAGCGAGAAGGCGCGCGCCGATTCGGCGATGGCTTTGCTCAACTACGGCTTCCGCTTCTACGAGACGCACAAGCTGTACGACGCCAGCAAGCCGCTGGCCACGCCGCGGCTGTGGAAAGGCGCGGCGAACCAGTTGTCGCTGGGCGTTGCCGACAACGTGCTGGTCACCGTCAAGCGCGGTCAGTACGACCAGCTCAAGGCGACCATGGACATTCCCGCCACGCTGATCGCGCCGTTCACCAAGGGCCAGCAGATCGGCATGCTGCGCATCACCCTGGATGGCAAGCCGGTGCAGAGCGTGCCGCTGGTGGTATTGGCCGACGCGCCGCAGGGCGGTTTCTTCTCGCGCCTGTGGGACAGCATCCTGCTGTGGTTCCACAGCGACAAGAAGGCCGAGGCAGCCGCGCCGGCCAAGAGTGCGGACGCGAAGTAATGCAACCGATCGACTTCGGCAAGGCGAAGCAGGAAGGCAAGGGCTTCCAGTTCCCCGGCGAGTTCGAGATCACCGCGGTCGGCAGCGCCAGCGCGAACCTGCCGACCCACGTGCCGCAGCTGCTGGAGCGCGCCGGCCTGCGCGTGCTGCACGAGAGCGTGCGGCACCGGCACTCCGGCGCCGGCAACTTCGTCTCGGTCACGGTGAGCTTCCGCTGCGACAGCCGCGAGCAGTACGAGGCGGCGCACCAGGCGCTGCGTGCCGATCCGGATATCCGTTACACGATGTGACACGCAGGGAACCGGGCGCGGCGAAAGAAGTAGCCTCGCCCGTTTCGCCCAGGTGCCATTGATCACCTGCGAAGTACCCCAACGTTCACTGGTTCCCGTTCCCCAAGGTTTGCTGTCATGTCGTTGCCGCTGAAAATCCGCCGTCTCGGTCGCCAGCCGTACGAGGCCACCTGGAAGGCGATGAGCGCGTTCACCGACAACCGCACCACCGATACCGCCGACGAACTTTGGCTGCTGGAACACGACCCGGTGTTCACCCTGGGCCAGGCCGGCAAGATGGAGCACGTGCTGGCGCCGGGCGATATTCCCGTGGTGCCGGTCGACCGCGGCGGCCAGGTGACCTACCACGGCCCCGGCCAGATCGTCGGCTACCCGCTGATCGACCTGCGCCGGGTCGGCGTCGGCGTGCGCGAACTGGTGCACCGGATCGAGCAGTCGCTGATCGATACGCTGGCGCACTGGAACGTGGTCGCCGTGCGGCGCGAGGGCGCGCCCGGCGTCTACGTGGCCGACGCCAAGGTCGCCGCGCTCGGTTTGCGCGTGCGCCGCGGCTGCAGCTTCCACGGGCTGGCCTTCAACGTGGCCATGGACCTGGAGCCGTTTCACCGCATCAACCCCTGCGGTTACAAGGGTTTGGCAGTCACGCAGCTGCTAGACTTGGGCGGTCCGTCGCAGTTGGCCACGGTCGAGGACGTGCTGGTGGAGGAGTTCTGCCACCAGTTCGGCTTTGTCGCCGAGCCCGCTGCCCCCATCTTGCCCGAACTCCCCGCTCGCGCAGCGGTCTGAGCTGTCTACATGAGCGAAATCTCCACCTCCTCCCCCAAGGTCATCCCGATCACCGTCGTCAGCGGTGCGCCTGCGGGTGAAAAGCAGGTTGGCAACGACAAGATCGCGCTGAACCGCGCCGGCTTCGACACCGGCGTGCCGACCCTGCGCAAGCCGTCGTGGATCCGCGTGCGCCTGCCGCAGGGCAACGCGGTGCAGCAGCTGAAGGCGCGCCTGCGCGAGAACTCGCTGGTCACCGTGTGCGAGGAAGCCTCCTGCCCGAACATCCACGAGTGCTTCAGCAAGGGCACCGCCACCTTCATGATCCTGGGCGAGGTATGCACCCGCCGCTGCTCGTTCTGCGACGTGGCGCATGGCCGCCCGGTGGCGCCCGATCCGCTGGAGCCGGCGCGGCTGGCCGAGACGATCCGCGACATGCGGCTGAAGTACGTGGTGATCACCTCGGTCGACCGCGACGACCTGCGCGATGGCGGCGCCGAGCATTTCGCCGCCTGCATCCGCGCCACGCGCCACGCCAGCCCGAACATCAAGATCGAGATCCTCACGCCCGATTTCCGCGGCAAGGGCCGCATGGAACGCGCGCTGGAGGTACTCAAGGATTTCCCGCCGGACGTGTTCAACCACAATCTGGAAACCGTGCCGCACCTGTACCGCGAAGTGCGTCCGGGCGCCGACTACCAGTGGTCGCTGGACCTGCTCAAGCGCTTCAAGGCGCAGCACCCGCAGGTACCTACCAAGTCCGGCATCATGCTGGGCCTGGGCGAAACGATGGAACAGGTGCTCGAGACGATGCGCGATCTACGCGCCCATGACGTCGAGATGATCACCATCGGCCAGTACCTGCAGCCCACGCCGCACCATCACCCGGTGGTGCGCTACTGGACTCCCGAAGAATTCGATGCGCTGCGCGTAGCCGGCGAGGCGATGGGTTTCCACCACGTCGCCTCCGGTCCGCTGGTGCGTTCGTCCTACCACGCCGACCTGCAGGCCCATGCAGCCGGTGTCACCGAGTCAGCCTGAGAGTGCCCATGAAATTCCGTCCTGCGCTGTTCCTGCTGCTAGCCCTCACCGCGACCTGCGCGCTTGCGCAGTCGGCGGCCGACCTCGGCGCCGGCAAGCCGCGCAAGGCGGCGACCTGGCCGCTCACGTCCACCCCCGAGGAGGCGCAAGCCGCGCAGCTGTCGGCGCGCTTCCTGACCCGTTTCCATTACGACGCGCAGCCGCTCGACGACGCGATGTCGGCGCGCATCTACAACGCCTACTTCAAGCTGCTCGACAGCGAGAAGGTGTTCTTCACCCAGGCCGACATGGCGAAGTTCGCGCCGCTGAAGACCCAGCTCGACGATGCGATCTGGAACCAGGACCTGTCCGCGCCGTTCGCGGTGTTCAACCTGTACGTGCAGCGCGCGGTCGAGCGCATGAGCTACGCGCGCAACCTGCTCAAGCAGGGCTTCGACTTTTCCGCCGACGAGAGCTACACCTTCGACCGTGAGCACGCCAACTGGCCGAAGGACCAGGCCGAGCTGGACGAGCTGTGGCGCAAGCGCACGATGAACGACTGGCTGCGCCTGAAGCTGGCCGGCAAGGACGATGCCGAGATCCGCAAGACGCTGGACAAGCGCTACGCGGGCTACATCGAGCGGGTCAAGCAGCTCGACGGCCAGGATGCGTTCCAGACCTTCATGACCGCCTACGCCGAGACCACCGACCCGCACACCGACTACCTCGGCCCGCGTGCGGCGGAGAACTTCGACATCGCGATGAAGCTGTCGCTGGAAGGCATCGGCGCGGTGCTGCAGCCGCGCGACGACTACACCCAGGTGCGCGAGCTGGTGCCGGCCGGCCCCGCCAACAAGTCCGGCAAGATCCAGGTCGGCGATCGCATCGTCGGCGTCGGCCAGGGCGACAACGGACCGATCGTCGACGTGATCGGCTGGCGCCTGGACGACGTGGTCAACCTGATCCGTGGCAAGAAGGACACCACCGTGCGGCTGGAGATCATTCCCGCGGACGTCGGCGTGGACGGCAAGCACGAGATGGTGACCCTGGTGCGCCAGAAGGTCAGCATCGAGGAGCAGGCGGCGAAGAAGAAGGTCGTGGAGATCAAGGACGGCGACGTCACCCGCAAGATCGGCGTGATCGATCTGCCCACGTTCTATTCCGACTTCGGCGCGCGCAGCGCCGGCGACAAGGACTTCAAGAGCGCCACCCGCGACGTCGCACGGCTGCTCGGCGAGCTGAAGCACGAGGGCGTGCAGGGCGTGGTGGTGGACCTGCGCAACAACGGCGGCGGTTCGCTGGCCGAGGCCAATTCGCTGACCGGGCTGTTCATCGACAAGGGTCCGGTGGTGCAGGTGCGCGACTCCAAGGGCCAGGTCGAGGAGCAGGGCGACGACGACCCGGGCATGGCATGGAGCGGCCCGTTGGCGGTGCTGGTCAACCGCGGCACGGCGTCGGCGTCCGAGATCTTCTCCGCGGCGATCCAGGACTACCATCGCGGCCTGATCGTCGGCGAGCCGACCTTCGGCAAGGGCACCGTGCAGAACCTGGTCGACCTGGACCGCTTCTCGCAGAGCGACAGCGAGAAGCCGCAGCTGGGCGAGCTGAAGATGACCATCCAGGAATTCTTCCGCATCAACGGCGGCTCCACCCAGCTGAAGGGCGTGACGCCGGACATCGCGTTCCCGAAGAACGGCGACGACAAGGACTTCGGCGAGTCGACCTACGACAACGCGCTGAAGTGGACCCAGATCGCGCCGGCGGACTATCAGGTGGTGGCGAACCTCAACGCCTACCTGCCGCAGCTGCAGCAGAAGCATGCCGAGCGCGTGGCGCAGTCGCCGGCATGGAAGCTGATGCTGGACGAGCTGGCGCAGTACCGCACGATGCGCGCGAAGACCTCGATCTCGCTGAACTTCGCCACGCGCGAGGTCGAGCGCAAGCAGCTGGAGGCGATCCAGGCCGATTTCCGCGCACGGCACAAGGCCATCGACGGCACCGATGCCTCGCTCGCCGACGAGGCCAGCAGCCTCGACGACGGCCTCAATGCGAACGAGCGCAGCCTGAAGAGCGAGCTCAAGCAGGAGAAGGACGCGAAGAAGGCGAAGGACGTACAGCTCAACGAGACCGCGCACATCCTGTTCGACGCGATCGGCATGATCAAGGCCGACCCGAAGCTGGCCAGCGAAGTGTTGCCCTACGGCGGCAAGTTCTCGCCCAACGCCATCGCCAGCGTTTCGACGCCGGCGCCGGCAACGAGCAGCGCCACGCACTGAATGGCCGGTTCCCGCACGACGAAGAAGGCAGCGCACGGCGCTGCCTTCTTCGTTTCCGGCACAAGGTGCATGGAGATCGTGAACGGGCTTTCAGGTGCTGTAACCGAGGCGATCGATCCACGGCTGCAATTCGGGCAGCACGGGCTCGAACTGCTCGCGATAGTTCTGCCAGCGGTCGACCGCCTTGCGGTGGACGCCCTCGGTGACCTGCGCGTAGCTGGGCGTGCTGATGAAACGCTTGCGCCGGGCGTGTTCGGCGAAGCGTGTCATGGGTGACGTGTCGGCGGTTTCGAGGAACTGCCCCAGGCGCGCGACCTGGTCGTCGAACTGGCTGACCACGGATTCGTAGCGCCACTCCAGCACATGCGGCGTGAACACCTCGACGTCGTGGTGCCACTGCTCGAAGGCTCGCACGTAGCCCTGCGCCAAGCGTTGCAGCGACGAACACAGCACCATGAAGGCCGGCGAGCGGAACGGTTGCATGCTGCAGCTGAGCAGCACGTCGCAGGGGTGGCGCAGGCACAGGATGATGCGCGCGTGCGGAAACAACCGCATGATCATCGGCAGGCACAGCATGTTGAGCGGATTCTTGTCCACCAGGCGACGCTCGCCGAGGTCGGGCAGCACCTCGCCGACCATGCGCCGGTAGACGCTGCGCAGCTGATCGGCGTCCTGCTGCGTCAGGTTCGCCAGGTCCGCGGGATACTGCTGGCCGACCAGTTCCATGCCTTCGATCAGGTCGTGGATGTAGGCGCGCTCATCCATGGACTGGAAATCCGGATGGGCGTCGAGCATCTGTTCCAGCAAGGTGGTGCCGGAACGGGGAAAGCCGACCACGAAGACCGGACTCTGCCGGCTGCCAGGTGAGGAGAGCGGTTTCCAGCCGGCATGGGCGCCGTACTCGACGTCGCCGCCTGTCACCTGCAACGGTCGACTGTCTGGCGCCAGCAGTTCCGGCACCACGTTCCGGGCGATGTCGAGTTGCATGGCATGCGCCTCCTGCAGGGCTTGCCACGCCTGGGGATACTGTCCTTGCCGGTCGCGGGCGGAAGCCAGGCCGAAAGCGGCGCTGGCCCGGCTTTCGTCGTCGGTGGCGCAGCCAAGCACACGCCGGTACAGCGCGTCGGCCTCGGCATAAGCACCCCTGCGCATCGCCAGTGCGGCGTGCGCGCGCCAGCCGTCCGCGCGGGCCTGTTGCGCGTCCGCCGGCAGGGCGTCGAGCGCGTCCGGCGACAACTGCCGCAATTCGTTTTGCGCGGCGTCGATCCGGTTGTTTCTTTCGTACAGCAGGACGCGCTGCGCGGCGATGCGCAAGCGCATGATCCCGGCCGCCGGTTCGTCGGGCAGCTGCGCTCGTGCCAGCGTGCGCAGCGCCGCGTCCAGGTTGCCCTGGACAGACAGCATGGCGGACAGCACCAGGGCCTGCTCGGCCGGTTGCGCCGGCCAGTCGATGGCCCCGCGCAGCATCGCTTCCTGCTGGGTGTTGTCGCCGCAGACGTAACAGACGTAGGCAGCCTGCAGCCGGGCTTCGAGGAAACGCGGGTTCAGTTCCACCGCGTCCAGCAAAGCCTGCCGGGCTTGTATCCAACGCTGCTGCTGCGTGTAGAGCAGGCCGAGGTTGTAGTGCACCTCGGCGTCGTCCGGCGCCAGCGACAGCGCCGTCAGCAGCGCTTGTTCGGCTTCCGCCAGGTCGCCCGCCTGGCGGCAGACGACGGCCAGGTTGTTCCAGTGGGCCGAAACGTCAGGCCGCAACTGCGCTAGTCGCCGGAAGGTGGCCGTGGCCTCCGCCAGGCGAGCGGTCGCCTGCTGCGCCAGGCCGAGCAACAGCAGCACGCCTTCGTCATTCCCCTGCGACGGCGTGGCCTGCCCGGCGAGGGCGATCACACGCTCCGGTTCGCCGGCGTTCCAGGCGCCGGCCATGGCGCTGGCCAGATCCGTGGTCGCGGTGGACATGCCTTCTCCGTCGGTAGTTTTCCAGATCGCATTATGCAAGAGGGCCGCGAACGTTCGCGGCCCTCTTGCTTGCTGCCGGTTCGGTCAGGTGGTCAGAACTTGATCGTCGCGCGGGCCCAGTAATATCGGCCGAGCACGTCGTACGTGGCGGTATCCACGTTGTAGTTCGCACCGTTCTGGTAGACCAGCGGCGGCAGCTTGTTGCTGAGGTTGTCCACGCCGATGTCGAAGCGGGTGTGGATCGACGGCACCGCGTAGCCCAGCTGGATCGAGTGGTAGATCACCGAAGCCATCGGGATGTTCACGCCGGTGATGGCGGCGTCGGCATTGAGCGCGGTCAGCTTGTTGATGTAGCGCGACTGCCATTGGGCGTTCCAGTTGCCCTTGTCCCAATTGAGCGTGACCGTGCCGCGCCAGCGCGAGATGTTGCCGAATTGCGGGCTCAGGGTGCCGGCGTAGTTGACCGTCTTTGTGCCCGGCTCGCCAGGTGTAGCGTTGACGTTGTACGTCGACGTGTAGCTGGTGCTGAGACCGGCCCGGAAGTTGCCCGGGTCCACGCTGCCCAGGTCGAAATGCGGGATCTTGTAGCGCAGCGTGTAGTCGATGCCGGTGGTGCTCAGGTTGCCCAAGTTGACCACCGGGGTGTTGATCAGGAACACCTGGCCGGGCTGCCTGCTGGTGTTGTCCTCGCGGTGGATGAACGAGCAATACGGACTGCTGGCGTTGTTGAAGCAGGAGTTGACGACGATATCGGCCTGGATCGCCGTCAGCGTATCGGACAGGTAGATGTGCCAGAAGTCGACGCTGGTGGACAGGCCCGGCAGCCAGTCCGGATCGTAGACCAGCCCGAGGTTGATGGACTTGCCCTTTTCGGGTTTCAGCGTCGAGCCCACCGTGGCGGCGCCGGAGTAGAACGTGTTGACCTGCGCAGGCGAGTTGCCGGCCCAGTTCACGGGAACGAACTGGCAGGCTGCCTGATGCGCCGCGAGCTGGTCCGCGGTGAGTCCGCGGCACGGATCGTTCAGGTTCGGCTGGACCAGCGTGCGGCCATCGTGGAGTTCATTGAGGTTGGGCGCGCGGAACACCTGGGAGACCGTGCCACGGACCAGCAGATCGGCGACGGGACGCCACTCGATCGCGATCTTGCCGTTGGTGGTCGTGCCGGTGGTGCTGTAGTTCGACGTGCGGATGCCGAGGTCGAGGTTCAGCGAGTGGGCCCATGGCTGCTCGGAGAGCAGCGGGATCAGCGTCTCGGCGTAGACCTCCTTGACGTCGAAGTCGCCGCGACCGGGCGAGCCGCAGGCTTCCTGCAGGATCTGGCAGGTGGTGGTCACCGGATCGAGCACGGCGAAGTCGCTCACGGTGTAGTTCATGAACTGCTTGCGGTACAAGGCACCGGCGGACAGCTGCATCGCGCCGGCGGGCAAATCCCACAGCTCGCCGCTGGCGTCGAACTGGGCCTGCTTGGTGGACTGGGTAAAGACGTAGATCGGCGTTTTTACGCCGTTCTTCAGTTGGTCGCCGACGCTCGCCTGGTCGAAGATGTTTGCGCCGCCGTCGACGGCGGCCTGCAGCGCCGGTATGTCCACCTCGTTGGTGTCGCGCTGGTCGCGTTTGGTATGGCTGTAGTTGACCGACGCATCCCAGATCCAGCTGCTTTCCTGGCCGAAATTGCCGCGCAGCCCCGCGTTGATCTGGGCGGTGTTGGTGGTGTAGCTGTGCACGCGGGTGCCCGCGCCGGTGAGGCGGGTCTGGAAGTTGTAGCCGCTGTTGAGATCGCCGGGGACGGGATTCTGGCTGAAGGTGACGCCGAACGGATTGATCGGATTGTTGGCGTAGATGATCAGGCCGTCGCCGGTGCCGACCGGTGAGGGAGCGTCCTGGCCGCTGGATACCGTGTGGTTGTAGAACGCATCGACGAAGCCGGTGAGGCTGTCGGTGAAATTGTAGCTGCCCAGCACAAACCCGTTGGTGCGTTTCTGTGCGGTCTGAATGTAGTTGAGTGCAGCGTAGTTGAAAGTGTCCGAGGCGAGACGGCAACGGTAGTCGCCCAGCGACGATCCGTCGCCCTGCGCCAGCGTCACGTTGGCGGTGCCGCTCGAATTGATCGGGCAGCCGTACTGGCTTGCGATCGATGCGGGCACCTGGATTCGGCCGGTCGGAATCGAGCTGGAACCGGCTGCCACGACAGAGCCGCTCGACAGGTACAGTTGCTGCTTGGAGAACTTGCGCCGGGAGGCGAGCGTCGCGTCGTACTTGTTGTAATCGAGACCGGCGGCAATGCTGAAGTTGTCGCCCGTGGCGCCTGCCGTCAGGTTGAAGCCGCGGCGCTGGGCGTCGCCGTGGCTGGAGATGCCATCGTTCAAGCTGAACTGGGCACCCTTGAAGTCCTTGCGCAGGATGAAGTTGACGACGCCGCCGATGGCGTCGGAACCGTACACCGTGGAGGCGCCTTCGGCCAGCACGTCGACCCGCTCGATCATATCCGGCGGGATCAGGTTGATGTCCGGGTTGGCCATGCGCTGGCCGTTGACCAGCACCAGCGTGCGGTTGATGCCCAGGCCGCGCAGCGAGACGCGCGACGCGCCATCGCCGGCTTCCAGCAAGGGACTGGCCACGCCGCCGCCGTTGCTGTTGTTCTGCGGATTGGTGGCGTTGCCGGAAATGCTCGGCATCTGCTGCAGCACATCGCCCAGCACGGGCTTGCCCGAGTTGGTGATGGTGGCGCGATCCAGGGTCACCACGGGACTGGCCGTCTCGAGGTCGACACGCCGGATCAGCGAGCCGGTCACGACAACTGCCTGCAGGGTCTTGGCCTTGCTCTTGGACGGTGGCGTGGCCTGATCCGTCGAGGTCGGGTTGTCCGCCTGCGGTGTTTGTGCCTGGGCCACGCCCGCCGCGGCGAAGACGCCTGCGGTCAAGGCCAGTCGCACCGCCAGTGACAAGTGATTCATGCCGTATTTCATTTGGTCTCCCCGTTGGATGTTGTTATGTGATGCGTTCCCAGCCTTCTAACCTGTCGCGTCCCCTCCCAGGCACACACTGGAACACGCCACGACAACCGCCCGCGGTGCCCAGCCGGCCAGAGACTACTCCCAGTCATGGCCCCGCGCACCACCGCCGTTGGTGCAGTTGGCGGTCCGTCCGTCCGCGCTCAGGGCTGGCGGGGCGGCGCTGCGGGCGCCGTGCCGCTTTCGCGGTTGAAGTCGCCAATGGCTGCGACCAGGTCGGTTACCGCCGCCTGTTCCGCCTCGCTGAGGTCGGGATTCCAGCTGTCCAGGATCAAAACCACGCGATCCCGGTCGCTGCGGTTCCACGCTTCATGCTCGAAGGTGTCGTCGAAGGTGATGCAGCGGCCTTCTTCCCACACATGGGTTTCGCCACCCACGCGCAAGGCGCAGTCCGGCGGCACGATGAGCGGAAGATGGGTAACCAGGCGGGTATTGGTGACGCCGCGGTGCGGCAGGATGTGCGTACCCGGGCGCAGCACGGAGTACAGCGTTTCCGGCGCGTGGTCGCGGACGCGGACCAGTGGCATCGAGTCTAGGATCGCGCTGGTGCGCGGGCAACGCGCGCACTGCATGTCGTGGCGCACGCCGTGCCGGTAGAAGAAGAACGCGTCCCAGGCGGCCTCCCGCGTACCGGACGAACCCAGCAGATGGCCCGCCACGGCCTCGCCTGAGTTGGTGCCCAGGAACGGCACCAGGTCATCCTGCGCCTGCGAGAGCACGGCGCGCAGCTCCTCGCGTATCACGTCGACGGCAGCCTCCAGCCGCGCATGCGCCGGAAAGCGCTCGCGTGGATAGAACGTCCGGCTGGGGATGCCCGGGAAATACAGGAATTTGGGACGCTGTCGCGGGTCAGGCAGCACGGCGGCCTGCTCACCGAGATAGATCGCCAGGCACTGGTCGACGCGGGCCAGTTCCGATCGGCCATAGCGTTGCCGCAACGGCTCGATGACCGCATCGAACAGCTCGCGCCGGCCGGCGGCCACGTAGCGCACGGCATGCTTTACCGCGTCGCGCAGGCCCGGCGCGGTGGTGGCGTCGTCGAGCCAGCGTCCTTGCGCTTGCGCGACATCGATCGCGCCGACGTAGGCCAGCATGGCCTCGTGCCGGCGTCCCTGCTGCTCGAGCGCGACGCCCAGGCGCAGGCGCGCCACGAACATGCCGGGTGCGACTTGCAGACCCTTGCGCAGGCTGTCGGCGGCGGCCGCCGCGTCCCCGGCCAGCATCTGCACCTCGCCCAGCCGGTGCAGGATGGCCGCATCCTGCGGTTGTGCGCGGTGTGCGGCGAACAGCAGCTCGATCGCGCGTTCCGGATCGCCCCGGCCAAGCTGGCGGGTGGCCAGGAACTGCAGCGCCTCGGCGTCATCGGGCAGGCTTTCCAGCAATTGCCGGAAGGCCTGCTCGGCCACCGCCATGTCGCCGCGCTGCCAGGCGGCAAGCGCCTGTTCGCGGCAAATCGTGGAAGTGGCATGTGACGGCTTGTTCATCGGGAAGGTCCGCTGCTGAACGTACCCGATGATTATAGGGACGTCAGCGGCGGCTGCTGGCTCATGCCGTGGCGGCTACTTTCGCGCCGCCCGCTGCTGCTTCATCCATTGCTGGTATGCCTCGACGTGCGGCATCTCGCGCAGCACCTTGGAGCGCGGGTCGACGATCAGCAGGCTGCCGGCCGGCACGTGCAGCTGGCCGCTGTCGTCGCGCATGGGCAAGGTGTGCACGGTGTCGCCCACCTGCACCTCGATCGGCATCGGGAACGGCTTGCCGTGTTCGGTCACCCAGCGCAGCTTCAGCGTGTCGCCGTCGCGCTGCTCGTCCAGGCGCGGCAGCGCGGCGTCGCGCAGGTACACGTCGAAGAACCAGTCGAGCCTGCGACCGGTGACCTGGTCGACGATCGCGATGTAGTCGTCGGTGCTCGCGTAGCGCGGCTTGAAGTTACCCGGCTTCGGATCGGGCCTGCCGTAGACCAGGCGGCGGATGCTGTCGAAGAAATCCCGGTCGCCGATCAGCTGCCGCAGCGTGTGCAGCATCAGCGAACCCTTGTAGTAGATGTCGTTGCCCGGGCCGTGCTCGGCGTCGTACACCGTGTGCTCGTTCTGGCTGTGGCCGGAAACGATCGGGTACTTGTTCTTCAGCGCCGTCCGCTCGGTGTGCAGCATCGCGAAGTAGGCCATGTCGCCGTGCAGGTACTGGCCGTACAGCGGCTGCATGTAGGTACCGAAGCCCTCGTGCAGCCACATGTCGTCCCAGTCGGCATTGGTCACCTGGTTGCCGAACCACTCGTGCGAGAACTCGTGCTGCAGCAGCCAGTCGAAGCCGTACTCGCTCTTCGGGTAGCCGTTGCCGTACGCGTTGATGGTCTGGTGCTCCATGCCCAGGTGCGGCGTTTCCACCACGCCCATCTTCTCGTCGCCGAAGGGATACGGGCCGATCTGCTGCTCGAAGAAATCCAGCATGCGCGGGAACTCGCCGAACAGTGCCTGCGCCCCGGCCGCGTGCTCGGGCAGGTACCACAGCTCCATCGGGATGGTGTTGCCGTAGCGGCTGGCGTAGTCGGCCTTGAGCAGCTTGAACGGGCCCACGTTGATCGAGATCGCGTAGGTGTCCGGATGCTTGGCGCGCCAGTGGTACGTGTGCCTGTCGCCCGCGTCGGTGATGCCCACCAGCACGCCGTTGCCGGGCGCGGCCAGCGTCTTCGGCACGGTGATCCAGGTGTCGACCAGGTCGGGCTCGCCCTGCGGGTGGTCGATGCACGGCCAGAACAGGTCGCAGCCCTCGCCCTCGACCGCGCTGGCCACCCATGGCTGGCCGTCGGCGGTGTGGCTCCACACGAAACCGCCGTCCCATGGCGCCTTCTTCGCCACGTGCGGCTTGCCGCCGTAGCGGATCGTCACGCTCACCTTGCCGCCGGCGGCGAGCGGCGCGGGCAGCTGGATGCGCAGGCGGCCGTCCGGGTTGCTCCACGCGCCGGCGGCGAGCGGCTGGCCGCCCAGTTCGATCGTGCTGATCGGCAGGTTGCGGTCCAGGTCCAGCAGCAGCGTGTCGGTGGCGGACTTCGCGGTGAAGCCCAGTGTCGCGCTGGCGTCGATGCTCTGCGTGGCCGGGTCGACCGCGAAATGCAGCTCGGCATGATCGAAGTGCACGCGCGCCTGCTCGGCCGGCATCACGCCGCCCGAGTTCAGCGTCTGTGCGGTCAGTGCCGGCTGGGTGGCGGCGGCGGTCTTGGCGACGGGTACGCTGGTGCAGGCGGCGAGGCCGAGCGCCACGCAGGCGGCAAGCAGGTGCGGGCGAAGAGGCATGGCGGGCTCCGATCCGGGGAATCCCGCAGGATGCAATCTTTCGCTCCGGCGCGACAACGCCAGAAGTCATGCTCAGCCGGCGTAGCGCTGCCGCAGGAAGGCGAACGTCGCGCGCAGCCCCATCGCCTCGCCGCCGCGCGGACGGCCGGGGCGGTCCGTGTCGTTCCAGGCGTAGGTGTCCAGGTGCAGCCATGGTGTGCCGTCCGGCACGAAGCGTTCCAGGTACAGCGCCGCGGTGATCGCGCCGGCATGGCGCGACGGACCGGCGTTGGCGAAGTCGGCCAGGTACGAATCGAGCATCCTGCGGTACGGCCGCCACAGCGGCAGCTGCCACAGCGGATCGTCGACCGCGCGGCCGGCGGCCAGCACGCCGGCGGCTGCGTCGTCGTCGTTCGCGAACAGCGCCGGCAGGTCCGGGCCCAGCGCCACGCGCGCGGCGCCGGTGAGGGTGGCGAAGTCGAGCATCAGGTCCGGCTGCTGTTCCGAGCCGTAAGCCAATGCGTCGCACAGCACCAGCCGGCCCTCGGCGTCGGTGTTGTCGATCTCGACCGCGTGGCCGGCGCGGGTGACCACCACCTCGCCCGGACGCAGCGCATTGCCGGCCACGGCATTTTCCACCGCGGGGATCAGCAGGGTCAGCCGCACCGGCAACTGCGCCTGCATCACCAGGCCGGCCAGTGCGATCGCATGCGCCGCGCCGCCCATGTCCTTCTTCATCCAGCGCATGCCGTCGGACGGTTTCAGGTCGAGTCCGCCGGTGTCGAAACACACGCCCTTGCCGACCAGTACGAGCCGGGGATGCTCGCGCTTGCCCCAGCTCAGCTCGACCAGCCGCGGCGCACGATGGCTGGCGCGGCCGACCGCGTGGATGGTCGGGAAGTTCGCCTTGAGCAACTCGTCGCCGACCCAGTCGCGCACCTTCGCCTTGTGCGTCTTGCCGAGCTGCTTGATCGCGTCGCCCAACTGCTCCGGACCCATGTCCTCGGTCGGCGTGTTGACCAGGTCGCGCACCAGCGCGGTGGCTTCGACCAGCGGCGCCAGTTGCTGCAGCTGGGCGGCCGGTACGGCGAGCCGGGCCGGCGCGCGCTTCGGCTGGCGGTAGCGGTTGAACTGGTAGGCGCCGAGTGCCCAGCCCAGCGCGGCCTGCGCCGGATCGGCCAGCACGCCCTCGTCGGCGAGATGGTAGGTCGCCGCGGGCAGGCTGCACGGCAGTGCGGCCAGCGCCGCCAGCGGATGGCGCGCGTCGACGCCGGCCAGCACGCGCACCAGTTTGCCCGCGGCATCGGACAGCAGCGCGAACGTGCCCGCCACCGCGTCGAAACCGCTGTCGGCCAGCCAGCGTCGCTGCGCCGCGGTGAGCCGGCGACGGGTCGCGGCGTAATGCGCGGCGTCGGTGGTCTCGATGGCGATGCTGCGGCGGGTGCCGGACTGGCGTTCGATCAGGGCGGACATGCGGGATCCTTCTAACTTGCGATGGCACGACGCGGGGCGTGCCATGGAGGGCGAATCGCCAATGATGCGCGTCTTGGCCCCGGCTGCCTATCGGCTCTTGGTCGCAGGGGTCTGTGCTTCGAGCCAGTCGGCGAGCGCGGTCATGTCGCGCAGGTCCAGCTCGGGCGGCTGGCCCAGTTCGGCGGGCCAGGGCAGGCCTTCGCGGTTGATCCAGGCGGTGCGCAGGCCGGCGTCGCGGGCGCCGGCCATGTCCATCGCCGGATCGTCGCCGACGTGCAGGATCTGCTCGGGCGCCACGCCCAGCCGTTCGGCCGCGGCCAGGAAGATCCGCGGGTCGGGCTTCGCCACGCCGCTGTCGCGCGCGCAGACGTGGTGGGCGAAGTGCGCGTGGATACCGATGCGCTGCAGGTCGGCGTTGCCGTTGGTCAGGCTGGCCAGCGGCCAGCGCGCGGTGATCCGCTGCAGCGCGGGCAGGCTGTCCGGATACAGCTCCACGCTGTTGCGCGCGGCGAAATAGATTTCCCACAGCGTCTCGATCGGCGCGTCCTCCACGCCGCAGGCGGCGAACGCCTGTCGCAGCGTGAGCTGGCGCTGGCTGGTGAAGTCATGCGCCAGGTCCAGCCGCTCGGCGGCGACCTGCATGCGCAGCTCGCGCATGGCCGCGATCGGCCAGGCGCGTGCGACGTCGGGATGGTGCCGCCGCAGCCAGGCATCCACCGCCTGGTCGGCGCGTTCGAGCGCCGGCAGCACCGGCCACAAGGTGTCGTCGAGATCCAGCGTCAGCGCGAGTATCGGCACGCCCGCACGGCTCAGCGGTTGCGGATGCGCAGCACCTGGCCGAGCTTGATCTGGTCGTTCTTCAGGTGGTTCCACTCGCGCAGTTGGGTCACCTCGACCGAGTGCCGCTTGGCGATCGTCGACAGCGTGTCGCCCTTGGTCACCTTGTAGGTGGTCGAGGCCTGGGTGGCGTTCGCGGTGACCTTGCCGAAGTCCTTGCCTTCGGTCCGGCTGACCGTGGTGGCGCTGCCGTTCGCATGGGCCACGCCGGTGACGGTGACGTCGCTCACGCTGCCCTGGACCTTGCTCAGGCGGGCCGTGTCCTTGGCGTCGGCGCGGCGCTGCTCCAGCGCCTGCCGCGCCGCCAGCGTGTCGGGCGAGGTCGGCGCGATCGCGGCGCGTGCCGCATAGGTGGCGCCCGGCGCCGACACCGGCGTGCCCTTGACGGCGCGTGCGCCGACTTCGGCCAGGATCCGGCTGCGCCGCGAGACGTCCATCGCCACCAGCGCGCCGTCGTCCTGGTACGGCAGCACGGCGTGCTTGCGCAGCGCCGCCTTGGCCGGTTCGGTCTGCATGAAGTCGATGAAGGCCTGCGCCTGGGCGGCCTTCGGGCTGCGCGGGTTGGTCACCAGGTACAGCGGGATGAACAGCGGGTAGCTGCCGTCGGCGATGTTGGCGACGGTGGCCGGCTTGCCGTTGATCGGGATCGCCTTGAGCTTGGCATTGCCGCTGATGCTGGCCAGGGTGCTCACGCCCAGGCCGTTCGGGTTCAGCGCGATGCCTTCTTCCAGCTTGCGCGTGTTGACGTACAGCCGCGGCGCCGCCACCGGCTGGTTGCCGCGACCGAACAGCAGACTGCGCAGGCTGTATTCCACGCCGTCGCCGGGGCTGGCCACCGCGTACACGTCGATCGGCGCGCTGCGGCCGCCGACTTCGCTCCAGTTGTGGATCTTGCCGTAGTAGATGTCGTGCACCTGCTTCAGCGTGAGGCTGCGGATCGGGTTGGACGACTGGGTGATGATCACCAGCGCATCCCAGGCCACCGGGGTGAAAGTGAGGTTCGCGTTCTGCGCGCTGTTGTCGCTGGCGCGTGCGCTGCCGGCCAGGTCGGCGCTGCCCGAGGCCACCGCGTCGATGCCCGAGGCGGTATTGAACGGCTGCAGTTCGATGTTGCCGTGGCCGGTCTTCTCCCACGCCTTCGCCACTTCGTTGACCACGCCGTTCGCGGTGGCGACGTCGCCGCGCCAGATCAGGCTGCTCTTGGCGGGGGCGCTGGTGTGCGCCTTCGGCTTGCTCCTGGCGAACGCGGGGGTGGTGAGGCAGGCCCCGATCAGGGCGACGGACAGCAGGCGGGTAAGACGGACGGACATGGTGGTGGGGAGCCCCGGCATGATGAGGTGTGGATGGAAAGGCGCGAGTATGGCGCCTTGCAGGCGCACACAAGGTGAAGCGATGAGGATATTTCATCGGCCTGAATGCAGAACATCAAGCGCTTTCATGGATTTGCGCGATGGCGGCACGCGGGATGTGCGCCGGGACACGACCCGAAGGCGATCCCGGCCACGCTTTCACCTGAATGGCTTTCGCCTGGGAGCCCGGGCCGCAGCCGCTTGTGCTTCTGCGGCCCGGGCTCCTAGTTGACCACCACGTAGCGCGTGCCGTCGTCGTCGGCGACCACCAGCACCAGCTGGCGCGGCTTCACCCCGGCCAGCCCGCGCAGCATGCGCAGGCTGGTGATGCGCTGGTTGCCCACGCCGATCACCACGTCGTCGCTGCTCAGTCCGGCGCGCGCGGCGCGACTGCCCGGCTGCACCGCGCTGACCGCCACGCCGTACCAGCCCTGGTTGCGCTGGTTCTGGCTCAGCTCGGTGAAGCGCACGCCGGCCAGGCGCGGATCGAGCTGGCCGCCGTCGATGCTGGCCAGCTTCTCCGCGGTGAGCGTGGCGTTGACCTCGCGCAGCTTGCCGTCGCGCAGCACGCCCAGGCGCAGCGTGCTGCCCAGCGGCAGCAGGCCCTCGGCGTTGTTCAGTTCCTGCACGTTGTGCAGCGACTTGCCGTTCAGCGTGGTCAGCACGTCGCCCGGCTGCAGGCCGGCGTGCGCGGCGGACGAACCGTCGGTCACGCCGGTGACCACGACGCCGTTGCTGTCCTTCAGCCCCAGCAGCTGGGCGATGCGCGGGGTGACCGTCTGGGTCTGCGCGCCCAGGCTGCCGCGCTGCACCTTGCCGTGCGCCAGCAACTGCGCCATCACGTCGCTGGTGAGGTTGCTGGGGATCGCGAAACCGATACCGACGTTGCCGCCGGACGGCGAGAAGATCATCGTATTGATGCCGACCAGTTCGCCGCGCAGGTTGACCAGCGCGCCGCCGGAGTTGCCGGGATTGATCGAGGCGTCGGTCTGGATGAAGTTCTGGTAGCCGGAGTCGCCCAAGCCCGAGCGGCCCAGCGCCGAGACGATGCCGGCGGTGACCGTCTGGCCCAGCCCGAACGGATCGCCCACCGCCACCACGTAGTCGCCGACCTGCAGCGCCGAGGAGTCGGCCAGCGGCAGCGCCTTGAGGTTCTGTGCCGGGATCTGCACCACCGCCACGTCCGTGCCCGGGTCGGTGCCGATCAGCTTGCCCTTGAACGTGCGCCCGTCCTGCAGCGTCACGCTGATGTCGTCGGCGCCGCCGACCACGTGGTTGTTGGTCAGCACGTAGCCCTTCGCCGCATCCACGATCACGCCCGAGCCCAGGCTCTGCTCGACGCGCTCGCGCGGCGTCGCCGGCAGGCCGAAGAACTGGCGCACCATCGGGTCGTCGAAATACGCATCGCGCACCTGCACCCGGGTCGTGGTGGAGATGTTCACCACCGCCGGCGTGACCCGCGTCAGCATCGGTGCCAGCGACGGCAGCGGCTGGCCGCCGATCGCGGTCGGCAAGGTCGCCGCGCGGCTGTCGCCCGGCACGCTGCCGATGGCGACGGCGGCCACGACCAGCAGGCCGGTCAGCCAGGGCACGAGGCGGGAAGGCAACTGCGACATGGGAGTCCTCCTGAAAGCGGTGAAAGCGGCGCTGCTTCGACCGGACTGCGGCGCCACGGTTCCGTCCGGCCGAATGCTGCCGTGGGGACTTTACAAGCAGCGACGTCAGGGTTAACTTGCTTACCCGATATCAACCACAACATCTTGTGTTCACAGACCAGCGCTGAGACTAGCACTGGTAGCGACCGTCACACTCTTGAGGGGGAGTCGTTGTCGTCGGGAACCAGGTGGCGCATGGGCTGGGGGCAATCCCCGTGGCCCGTCGAATAGCCATCGACAGCATGAACGACATTGTCGTATCGAATAAAAAACAACGCCGGCCGCAAGGTCGCAGCGAGAGGTCAGGAAGCCGATGAGCACAGTGCGTGCGCCAGCCACGAATTCAGCCCCCAGCACGAACCCAAGTTCAACCATGAACCCAGCCACCAACCGTGATGCCGCCGTGGAAATTCCGCTGCAACCGGCGTCCTACGACATCTGGGATAAGAAGTATCGTCTGAAGGCGAAGTCCGGCGAGCCGGTCGACGCCACCATCGACGAGACCTATCAGCGCGTGGCGCGCGCGTTGTCCGACGTGGAAGCCACCGACGAGCTGCGCGGCCACTGGTACGAGCGTTTCCTGTGGGCGCTGCGCCGCGGTGCGATCCCTGCCGGCCGCATCACCTCCAACGCCGGCGCGCTGGCGCACAAGCCGGCCACCAGCACCATCAACTGCACCGTCTCCGGCACCATCCGCGATTCGATGGACGACATCCTGGAGAAGGTGCACGAGGCCGGCCTGACCCTGAAGGCCGGCTGCGGCATCGGCTACGAGTTCTCCACGCTGCGCCCGCGCGGCGCGTACGTGTCCGGCGCCGGCGCGTACACCTCGGGCCCGCTGTCGTTCATGGATATCTACGACAAGATGTGCTTCACCGTCTCCAGCGCCGGCGGCCGCCGCGGCGCGCAGATGGGCACGTTCGACATCAGCCACCCCGACGCCAAGGAATTCATCCGCGCCAAGCGCGAGGACGGCCGGCTGCGCCAGTTCAACCTCAGCCTGCTGATCACCGACGGCTTCATGGACGCGGTCGAGCACGACCACGACTGGCCGCTGGTGTTCCCGGTGCACGTCAAGGAAAAGGACGAGATCGACGTCGACGACCCGGCCCAGGTGGTCTGGCGCGAGTGGCCCACCCACGAGAACTACGTCGACCGCGAGGACGGCCTGGTCGCTTGCAAGATCTACGGCCACATCCGCGCGCGGCACCTGTGGGACATGATCATGGTCTCGACGTACGACTACGCCGAGCCCGGTTTCATCCTGATCGACAAGGTCAACGAGATGAACAACAACTGGTGGTGCGAACACATCCGCGCCACCAACCCCTGCGGCGAACAGCCCTTGCCGCCGTACGGCTCGTGCCTGCTCGGCTCGATCAACCTGACCACCTTCGTGCGCGACCCGTTCGGCCCGAAGGCGCGCTTCGACTGGGACGAGTACCGCGAGGTGGTCAAGGTGTTCACCCGCATGCTCGACAACGTGGTCGAGATCAACGGCCTGCCGCTGGAGCAGCAGCGCAACGAGATCATGGGCAAGCGCCGCCACGGCATGGGCTTCCTCGGCCTGGGTTCCACCGTGACCATGCTGAAGATGCGCTACGGTTCGGCCGACGCGGTGAGCTTCACCGAGGACGTCTCGCGCGAGATGGCCGTGGCCGGCTGGGAAGTGGCGCTGGAGCTGGCCAAGGAAAAGGGTGCCGCGCCGATCCTGCTGCGCGACTACACCGTCACCGGCGACATGCTGCGCAAGCGCCCGGAAATGGTCGCCGACGGCTACAAGGTCGGCGACGCCATCCCCGGCCGCGTGCTGCACGCCAGGTACAGCCGCTACATGCAGCGCGTCGCCACGGTGGCGCCGAACCTGGTCGAGCAGCTGGCCGAGACCGGCGCGCGCTTCACCCACCACAGCTCCATCGCGCCCACCGGCACGATCAGCCTGAGCCTGGCCAACAACGCCAGCAACGGCATCGAGCCCAGCTTCGCCCACAGCTATTCGCGCAACGTGATCCGCGAGGGCAAGAAGTCCAAGGAAAAGATCGAGGTGCTCAGCTACGAGCTGCTGGCCTACCTGGCCCTGATCAACGCCGACGCCAAGGTGTCCACCGACGAGGCGGCCAACAAGCTGCCCGACTACTTCGTCTCCGCCGACGACATCAGCCCGAAACAGCACGTGGACATCCAGGCCGCCTCGCAGAAGTGGATCGACTCGTCGATCTCCAAGACCGCCAACGTGCCCACCGACTACCCCTACGAGGACTTCAAGGACATCTACTTCTACGCCTACAAGCAGGGCCTGAAGGGATGCACCACGTTCCGCTTCAACCCCGCCGCGTTCCAGGGCGTGCTGGTCAAGGAAGCGGACCTTGAAAGCACCCTCTACCGCTTCGAGCTCGAAGACGGTAGCGTTGTCGAACTGAAAGGCAATGAGCAGGTGGAATACGACGGCGAAATGCACTCCGCCGCCAACCTCTTCGATGCCTTGAAGGAAGGCTACTACGGCAAGTTCTGAACCGTCGCACGCCCCCGGCGTGCGGCAACTCAAGCGGTCCACCGGAGGGGAACACCAGCATGTCCATCGATAACGAAACCGAAGCGAGCAACACCACCACCACGCCGGCCGCCGCCGAGGCGCCTGCCGTAGTCCTGCCGGTCTTGCCGGAAGTGCCGCCGGCTGCGCCGGTTGCCGCACCCGCGCCGGCAAAGAAGAAGCCGGCAGCGAAGAAGAAGGCCGCCCCGAAGAAGGCCGCGGCCAAGAAGGCAGCGCCGAAGAAAGCCGCTGCGAAGAAGGCTGCGCCAAAGAAGGCTGCCGCCAAGAAGGCCGCGCCGAAGAAAGCCGCTGCAAAGAAGAAGGCCGCGCCCAAGAAGGCCGCGGCGAAAAAAGCTGCGCCGAAGAAAGCCGCCGCCAAGAAAGCCGTGAAGAAGGCGGCCAGGAAGGTGGCGAAGAAAGCCGCAGTGAAGAAGACCGCCGCGAAGAAGGCCGTCAAGAAGGCAGCCAGGAAAGTCGTCAAGAAGGCCGGTGCCGCGAAGAAGGCGGTGAAGAAGGTCGCCAAGAAAGTCGCCAAGGTGGTGAAGAAGAAAGCCGCCAAGGCCGCAAAGAAGGTCAGCAGCAAGAAGTCGGCCAGCAAGAAGGCCGCACCGAAAAAGGCGGCAGCGAAGAAGTCCGCCAGCAAGAAGGCCGTCGCCAAGACGGCCAAGAGGTCCACTGCCAGCAAGAAAGCGAGCGTCAAGTCGGCAGCGCGCAAGCCTGCCGCCAAGAAGGCCGCTGCAAAACGGAAGTAAGCGACACCGCATGCGGCCCGGCCACGCGCCGGGCCGCATGTCTACGCAGCACGCCGCGTCCACTCCGGCACCAACACTCGATAAAGAAGCGAACACCATGGCGATCAAGATCGACAAGAAGATCACGGGCTACAACGTGGTCAAACCCGAAGACAAGGTTGCCGCCACCCCGGCCGTTGCCGCCGCGCCGAAAGAGGCGCCCACGGCCGAAGTGATCCAGATGCACGAAAGCGTCGAGCGGCCCGAAACCCTGGTCGGCTCCACCTTCAAGATCAAGTCGCCGCTGTTCGAGCACGCGCTGTACGTCACCATCAACGACATCGTGCTCAACGCCGGCACCAAGCACGAGCTGCGCCGCCCCTTCGAGATCTTCATCAACTCGAAGAACATGGACCACTTCCAGTGGATCGTGGCGCTCACCCGCATCCTGTCCGCCGTGTTCCGCAAGGGTGGCGACGTCACCTTCATCGTGGAAGAGCTGAAGGCCGTGTTCGACCCCCGCGGCGGCTACTTCAAGGCCGGCGGCATCTACATGCCCAGCATCGTCGCCGAGATCGGCGGCGTGATCGAACAGCACATGAAGAACATCGGCCTGATCCACGATCCGGAGATGGACGACGCCACGCGGAAGCTGATTGCCGAGAAGCGGGCGGCGTACGAGCAGGCCGGGGCAAAAAAAAACACTGAGGTGAGCAAGGCGGCTTCCGCTGCGGCAACCTCCAGCGAGTCCGAATCCTCGGGCTTCCCGCCCGGTGCGACGCTGTGCCAGAAGTGCAATACGCAGGCGCTGGTGCTGATGGATGGGTGTCAGACGTGTTTGAATTGTGGGTATTCGAAGTGCGGTTGAGCAGCGGTAATCCCCGTAAAGCGCGCTACCGTGCCCTTTACGCTGGCGGACAGGTACAGACCAGTACCAAGATAAGTCAGTCGTTGTTAGCCTAATGCGATGGCTAAGAAGACGACCGAACTTTCACCCCTCCACGCGGAGGCGAAACAACTGCTAGACAAGTCCTGGGAGGAGGTTCTCGCAATCGAGGATCTTGAAGTCGCCAGAGATGCCGTCCTGTCGCCGACGATCTATTCACTTGTCACGGATGGGGGCAGCACCTATCCCTTTATGTTGCTCACCCAGATCCTCGGCAAGGCAGCCGATCCTCAGCTCAATGCTGTATGCATCCAAGAGAGTTCTGAGTTCGAAGGAGCGTGGGACGCCCGAAGCCTTGCGTCCCGGGTGGTCGTCGAGTGGAACAAGTCAGTTGAGAGGCCATTTCAGGGCGCCAATGACGATCCGTACGTTAACAATCCCGCGCGCTACAAGAATTTTGGCACGGAGATGAGAGCGAAAGCGGGGAAGCAGGATGTCTACGACGCACTTGCCGGATTGGTTCAGTCCGCTGAAGACGGCGGACAGGCGGAAGCTAAGCGCCTCATCAAGCTCATTTTGATCGAGGCCCGACGGTCATTAGAAGCCAACAAACGGGACTACTTCGGTCCAGCGAGAATTAGCGTGGACGGCATAATGAACATCGTTATGCGGTTCTTGTCTGTGCGTTCCAATGGCGTGCGCTTGCAGTTAACTTGTTACGCGCTATATCAAGCTCTTGCCGAAGCCAATCCATCGCTAGGCGAAGTGACATCCGCGCCAACGAACGCCGCTGACCTTAGCTCCAATCGAACCGGCGACGTTGAGTGCAGCCGCGACGGCAATGTTTCTCTAGCTGTAGAGATCAAGGATCGACCGATTCGACTGGGCGATCTGACGGCAACTGTTCTAAAAGCTCGAAAGAACAACGTTGACAACGTGCTCTTCGTCGGCTTCTCCAATCCCTTGTTCGATGATGAGGACGGGGTGATTGGCAAAGCTGCCGGAGAATTCGCACGCGGCATCGACGTAAACTTTACGCACTTCGAGCAACACGTCTTTCAGATCCTGCTACAGCTCTCGCCAGAGCAACGCGCCGCTTTTCTCAGGAAAGTTCACGACGCCCTACATGAGAAGGGCGCAGCATACTTACACGTGAAGCACTGGATGGAATTACTCAAGGACATCTAGTCCGCAGCGAGCAGCTATCTTGCGAACTTGAGCACTTGCTTTGCCACTACCGCCGCAAATGCTGGTGGGACGGCGTTACCGATTTGCGTGTAACGCTGGTTCCTTCGTCCAACGAACTCAAACCAGTCTGGGAATGTCTGGAGGCGTGCAGATTGCTTCACAGTTAGTCTTGCGCAACCTTCTACGTCACCTTGTCGCGGCTTACCACCGCGCATTAGATGCGCGTGGTACTTCCGTAGCACACCGTCAGGATCGAGTATGTGAGTTCGATTCCCACCGGCTGAAGCAGGAATGGTGAAAGAAGGAGCGTCCATGTCGAGCGGACGCCCTTTACCATTCAGCAGCATGCCCGCAAACGGACTACGCCGGAGAATTGGATTCTTCGCATAGACGACGCGCGCACGATTCGGCTCGTCCTCTGGGCAGTCGCTGAGCGCTTCTGCCACAGTTCGATGCGATTGCTTCCGTCCCGCACCGTGAGTTGGATTAGGGAACTTAAAGTCATCCCTATCGCGCATCCCCACAACGATCAATCGCAGGCGCTTCTGCGGGACGCCGTAGTCCGCAGCATTAAGCACCTTCCACTGAATCTTGTATCCGAGCTTCGCCAGCTCCCGCACCTTCTCCTCGAGATACGGAAGGAAGCGAGCAGTAGCTAATCCATGAACATTTTCCAGCATGAAGGCTTTCGGTTTGACCTCACGCACAGCACGAACGAATTGCGGGACCATGTCGCGCAGATCGTCGTTCCCTAGTTGCTTACCAGACACCGAGAACGGCTGGCACGGCGGTCCGCCTGCGACGAGATCAACAGCACCTCGATACTTCTTGAAATTTACCTCTCTGACATCCCCGCAGAGATGATCAACGCCAGGCATATTGCGGGCGTGCGTGTCCATAGCCGTGCGCTCGTACTCAACGGCGGCGACAACATCCCACCCAGCCGTCTTCAGCCCAAGCGAAAGCCCCCCTGCACCGCAGAACAAATCTATCGCCTTCATGCGTTGCCCCCATCCAATGTCAATAGCCTTTGCGGATTCCCACCAAACTTGGGCGCGATTGCGCCACCACGAGGACGCTTTGCTGGAATCTCAATCCGTGAAAGAGCAGCGCGGTAATCAATCCCGGCCTCGCCGAGTTCTCCTAAAAGGACCGCGATGACTGCCAAATGCGCCGGGACCTGTTGCTGTCTGGCGTAGTTGGATAGGGACACGCGATTCATGTTCAAGAGGTCGGCGAACGCAGTCAGCGTTAGCCCCGCTTTCCGCACGTTCCGGTGGAATTCGTCGTACTTCACGCAGGCAATCATACTTGGGAATTCTTCACCAAGCTATGAATTTGTGTCACAAATTAGTGACATTTGAGTGCGCCGACAGTTCGGCTATACCCGCGACCCGCAACCGTGTCTGGTTGCCCCGCCCGAGGCTTGAATCGCCCCGGGATTCCCGGAAGCGGACCCAGTCGAGTGTGGCCAGCTCGACGGCCTCGTGGTATTGCCAAGACTTCTGGTAGATCACCTCGACCTTGTACAACCCGTTGATCGCCTCGGCCAGTACATTCTCATGGCTGTCGCCGACGCTGCCGACGGACGGCGCTGTGATGGATCAGCGCCTCCTCGCTGTCTTTTGCGTCGGGCATGCAGCGCCTGTTCCAGCGCGTCGAGCGCTAAGTCCGTGCGGGCCGAGCTGGAGACCTTCCAGCCCACGATGCGGCTTGCTCGTCGATAAAAGATAAAAGGGGGACGGAGGCAATTAAGAGACGTGATTACCTCCGTCCACTTTGATTGACGCCCAGATCAGGTTGATCGACGACGCAGGGTTCGGATCGACGCGTGGCCAGGTAGAGTCCGACAAGGCCCACTGCTGTGCTGTCCATGATGCGCACTGCGTTGGCCAGTTCTGCGTCGCTGCAGCTGAAGTTGCCGCACCAGTAGGCCCGGCAGAGGGGGCCATCAATGTCGATATGCTCGTCCATGGCTGTCACGTTCGCGCAGTTTGGACCTCGCGGATATCAGCGGCTGGATCGGGGTTCTGTAGGTGCTTGCCACTGGTGGGGTCGGGCATTGCTGCGCCCGGCCAAAACAGCTTTGGGAAGACGAGCTGGCCTCTTCTAAGTCACCGCTTTCCGTGCTCGGACATCTGCAGTAGCTCGGTGATGTCACCTTCCAAGACTTGGGCTAGCAGCTCAAGACCATCGATGGAAACGTCGGTAGCGCGGCGTTTAAGCCGCGGTACGCGCGTCCGAGGGAATTCGGTCGTATTGGCCTGATGCCTTCTGCTTGGCGGGGCCGACCTAAAAGGCATCTGTCTCCAAGACAGAACAGACCCATTTCTTGATTGGTAAGACAACGTGTCCTGCTCTTAAGCCACTCGCTAGCGGGAGGCCCGGCCTGCTGAACTTGGTCCACGAACAGCAATCGCCTTCTCAAACCGCCTTACAAAGCCAACTAGGTCCTGATCGCAGGCTTGGCAATATTCGCGCAGTTGCAGCAAGTCCAGCCGTCGTCCACCTCGTTCGACGTCGCTGATATAGGACTGTGATCGCTCCAACAGCGAGGCCAGTTCGGCCTGCTTCAGACCAGCCTTGTTCCTGACTTCAATTAGCAGTTCAAGCAGCGTTTGGTATTCGGGTTTGTGGATCGACTTGGCGGGCATTGTGGCGTCATGACTGGAAGGCCACGCCCACCCTATATCCGGTTTTTCGGTATCTGAAAAACAGATACATATGAATGGATATGCTCGCGATCCGCTTCCTTCTAAAGGGCGAGTCGGTTAGGCCCACCAGCGATCTTCTCCTCAAACCGGCTCACAAAGCCGACTAAGTCTTGGTCGCAGGCCAAGCAGAAGTCGCGTAGTTGGAGCAGATCCATCCTTCGAGAACCGCGCTCGACGTCGCTGACATATGACTGCTTTCTCCCCAGCAGTGCGGCCAGATCGGCCTGGTTTGGGTGGGCTTTGATGCGCATCTCGCGTAGCAGCCCCTGCAGCACTTTGTACTCAGCTTTGTGGATCGATTTGGGAGACATCACGGCTTCTCAGATGGTAGGCCGCACCCAACCTATATCTGGTTTCCAAATATCTGAAAAGCAGATATGATCATTCCTGCGGGGGCACCGACTTGCTGACGGGTTCATGCCGGGGACGGTCGGCGGGACACGCCGGTCGGCCGAGGGTGCTGACCAGCAGATATAGCCGCCACCTGTGCAAGCCATAAATGGGACAGAGCTTTGCCGACGACCTTGCCAACTCCGGGGTATGACCGGACTGGCAGTTCGAAAGGGCCAACTAAGGGGAGGGACGCAGCATGAAGCCACGCACGCTACGCAACGCTATTTCCATCGCTTTGCTCGTGGCCGTCACCGGTACCAGCGAGTGGGCCATGGCCCAGGACACCACGACAGACACGGCCACGCAGGGCAGGGCGCCGGTGACCAAGGCGCCCGCCAAGACGCCACCGAAAAAAGCGACCGACAAGTCCGCCGCACCAGCGGCCACCAACCTGCAGACCGTGACCGTCACCGGCACACGCATCCGCGGCGGCACCACGCCATCGCCCGTCATCACCATCGGCAGCGAGCAGATCCAGCAGGAAGGTTTCACCGATCTCGGCGAAGTGATCCGCAGCGTGCCGCAGAACTTTACTGGCGGGCAGAACCCGGGCGTGACCGGCGCTACAGGGGGCTTCGGCAATCAGAATTTCACCGGCGGCTCCGCTTTGAACCTGCGTGGGCTGGGCGCCGACGCATCGTTGACGCTGCTCAACGGGCGCCGCCTGGCCTATGACGGGTTTTCCCAGGCCGTGGATATCAGCGCCATCCCGGTGGAGGCTGTCGAGCGCCTGGAAATCGTCCCCGACGGTGCGTCGGCTATCTACGGCTCGGATGCGGTGGGTGGGGTGGCCAATGTGATCCTCAAGCGCGACTTCGATGGGGTGACCGTGGGAGCGCGCTACGGTGGCGCGACCGGGGGCGGACTGGCGACGCGGGAGTACACCGCGACCGCCGGCACCACTTGGGCGAGCGGTGGGTTGATCGCAACGTTAAAGGATGCCGATGCCGGTCCCATCTACGCGCGTCAGCGCAGTTACACCAAGTATCTGAGTGACCCGTACACGATCTACAACGGCAGCGATTCGCGTAGTGGCCTTGTCAGCGTCCATCAGTCGATGGGCGATGTGGCTGAACTGAGGCTTGACGCGCTCGGGACGAAGCGCGGCATGACGGGAGATACTCCCATTCGGGCGGACTCCTACTATCGCTACACACCGGATACGTCGATTGGGTTGGTTTCGCCAAGTATCGAGTTCTTTCTTCGAAACGACTGGTCCATCACTTTCGGTGGAACGTACGGGAAGGACGATACTGTCGATGAGTACCATGTCGTGTCGGCGGCGGGGAGCCGCCTTGACACTCAGACCTGGTACCGCAACAAGAGCCGTTCCTGGGAGATCGGCGCCGAAGGACCGCTGTTTCCGGTCGGGGAAGGGGAGGCGCGCCTGGCTGTCGGTGCCGGGTCGCGGACAAACGAATTCAGGGTCGTGCCAAAGGTTTCCGGCAGCCCTTACGGCGGCGACGAGCGGGCCCGGTTTGCCTACGCCGAGCTGGACGTTCCGTTCGTTTCGCCTTCCTCGGGTGTCCCGGGCGTCCATCGCCTGGAATTCAGTGCGGCGATGCGTGGCGAGGACTATGCCAGTTTTGGCCGGGTGGCCACGCCGAAATTCGGAGTGATCTACGATCCTGCCGCCGACCTCACGCTCAAGGCCTCTTGGGGAAAGTCGTTCAAAGCACCGCTGCTGTATCAGCGCTACGCCGACAAAACCGTCTATCTGTGGAGCGCCTCCATGGTGGGCGCGGGCGGCAGCCCCGCCGATGCCACCGCCCTGATGTCCGTTGGCGGCAACCGCGACCTGCAGGCCGAGCGGGCACGGACTTGGAATGCCTCGTTGGCACTGCATCCGGAAGCCCTGCCGGGGTTGGAGGCCGAACTGACCTGGTTCGACATCGACTACATGGACCGGGTGGCCAATCCGGTCATCTACCAGCAGGCGCTGAGCGACCCGGCCTATGCGGACTCGGACTTTGTGGATCGGTCGCCGACGCCCGAGCGGATTCAGGAGTTTTTCGCGGTTTACGGTGCCGCCTTCTACAACTATTCCGGCAGGGTCTACGACCCGAGCAAGGTGGTGGCGATTATCCATGACGAGTACGTGAACGCAGCACGGCAGCGGATCAAGGGCTTCGATCTGTCAGGTTCGTACCGCTTCGGTCTTGGCAGCGGTCAGCTGACAGTGCGCGGATCGGCCAGTTGGCTCGATAGTGCGCAGACAACCAGTGTCGGCCAGCCCGAGCAAACACTCGCCGGTACCGTGTTCAATCCGGCCAAGCTCAAGGGTCGTGTCGGTGCGGTTTGGGTCTCGGGGGGCTTCAGCGCGTCGGGCTTCGTCAACTACACCGGTGGGGTAACCAACCGCCTCCCGACGGTGACGCAGAAGACCGCGTCGTTCACCACGGTGGACACCACGCTCAATTACGACATCGGTAAGCGCGCCGGCGCCTTGTCGGGGCTAACGCTCGGGTTGTCGGTGCAGAACCTGCTGAATCGCATGCCTCCGCTTTATACCGCGCTGTATGCGACATACGTGCCGTACGACGCTACCAACTACTCGGCAATCGGACGCTTCGTCAGCGTTTCGGTTTCCAAGCACTGGTAGGAGGGGACATGGAACTTTTCCATCAATCGGCCGCGTGGGCGGCCGTGACGGCACGCATGTGTCTGGATTTTTCGACCAGGAAGCACAGCACATATTGGATTTTGACGCTTGCACTTGTCGTACTTGGCATGACTGTCGTCGGGCCGTTGCACGCGGAGACGATTTCGCCGCGACGCCTACTGGAGGTGACCGACCTGGGCAATCCGGTGATCTCGCACGATGGGCGGTATGTGGCATTCCGGACCGAGCGGGCCTCAATCGAACGCAATACCTACGACACCACGTGGTGCGTACAGGCCGTGGACGGGAAATCTCCACCTCTCCGTGTAGCGGATGGAGGCCTGCCGTTGCGCCAGTACGACACCGGAGGCGTGCTGCCATCACCGGCTGCCTGGTCGCCGGATGGAAAGTGGATCTACTATCGTGCCCGTCTCAATGGCCGGGTCTCCGTCTGGCGCGCAGCAGCGAACGGGTCAGGGACTCGCGCGGTGACGTCCGATCTGGCGGACGTTCGGGACTTCACGCTGAGCAATGATGGTGAAACGCTGATGTACAGCGTTGGCCCGACGCGGAAAGAAGTCGTCGCCGCGGAAGAGTTCGAATATGACCGCGGCATCCGCATCGACGACACGGTGAATGTTGCCGCCGGGTTGTTCCGATCGAGCAGGCTCGATGGGCGACCGGCTACACAACGGTTCCAGGGAGCTTGGTTCTCGATGGGGCCATTGCTGGCGAAGGTGCCGGATCGTTGGAAAGCCGTCGACCTGGCAACGATGACAACCCGGGACCTGTCCATACCAGAGTTGCCGGCGCGCCCACTGATGCCGGCCGATCTTTCGCCCAATCTGCCGGCAGCGCCGATCAAGAACATGGACGGCCTGCGCTACGAGATAGTCCGGAATCCAGATGATGGACGCATCGCGGTGCTGTTGCCTGGACACAAGGACAAGGGAATGGCGATGGGTCGGTATGTCGAGCTGGCTATGTTGCCGGACAGGCATGCCTCGCATCCGGTCTACTGTACGGCCAAGCTGTGCCGCCACAAAGAGATCATGGACATCCAGTGGCGGCCGGGGAGCGACGACGTCCTGTTCACCATCGACGATTATGACAAGGGACATGCGCAATCCATTTACGGATGGAATGTCGTAACGGGTGTCGTGCGGCCCATCGTGCTTTCCCATGGGCTTATCAGCGGAAGCCAGCGCTACTGGGATATTCCCTGCGCACTGTCGTCCGACGCGTTGGTGTGTGTGGCTGCGGAAGCCGATCATCCGCCGCGTCTCGAGGCGATTGATGTTGAGAGCGGCCATCGACGGGTCTTGTTCGCGCCGAACGAGGGATTGGGGGCGGATATCGCGGCTACGGTGCCGGCAAAGTTGATCCGCTGGAAGGACGCACAGGGACGGGAGTTCACCGGCCAGCTTTTTGAAGCGCGCGGAACAGGCGCCGGCCATCCGCCACCGTTGTTCGTCACGTTCTACAGCTGTGATGGATTTTTGCGCGGTGGGCTGGGTAATGAGTGGCCGCTTGCCACACTGGCCGAGGATGGGATCTCGGCGCTATGCATCAACGCCATCTCGGGTCTTGGCCTTGGCATCGTGGCGCACTACGACCAGGGGCGCGCGGCCGTCGAGAGCGTTGTGAAGCTCCTATCCGCCGAAGGGCGCATTGATCGCACACGTGTCGGCATGGGTGGGCTTAGCTATGGCAGCGAGGCGACACTGTGGACGCTGGAACATTCGGATGTGGTGAGTGCTGCATCCGTCAGCAGTAGTTCGGTGACGCCAACCTATTATCTCTTCAACAGTCTGCGGGATGCCTTCCGTTCCACTCTTCGGAAAAGTTGGCAGCTCGGCGCGCCAGACGAGACGCCCGAACAGTGGAGGAAAATCTCGCCCGCGTATCAGATCGGCAGGATCAAGGCGCCGATCCTGTTCCAGATGATCGAGCAGGAGTATCGAATGGCCTTGGACTACGCACTACCGTTGGAGCGCAGACACCAGGCGGATATCTATGTGTTCCCCGACGAGCCCCATATCAAGTTCCAGCCAAAGCACAAGCTGGCGGTTTACGAACGCAACGTCGATTGGTTTCGCTTCTGGCTGCAGGGGTATAAAGACCCGGATCCGGACAAGGCTGGGCAGTACCGCATTTGGCGTGAAATGAAGAACGCCGCAAAACATCGTTTTGGTACGGACTCTCACGATGGATCGTAATCTTGTTGACGCGCCCAGTTCTCGGCCGCGCACAGGTCGAAGATGCGAAGAAACGACAGGTCCCGGGGCGCAAGGTCCTTGGCGAAGAAATTCGCCAATGCGGAGTGGTCTAGCAGATCATGTGCACATAGCTGCCCTTCCTCGAGGAATTCACGCATCTTCGGCTTGTTGCGCGTGTAGACGGTGGCCATATAGCCGGTATACGAGCCTTTGCTGCGTCGATCGAGAATGCCGCGTGGCAGACAATCAGCAAAGGCTTGGCGGGCAACCGCACGGTTTCGACCGTCGGCGATCCACATCCAGGTCGGGACTTTCAGGCAGGCTTCCATGACGGGCTGGGACAACAGCGGAAAGTGTACGGAGCGTTCCGGGCCGCGTGGTCCGGCATCCCTGAATAGCTGATTTCCGATCAGGTCATGAATTTTCTCGCGATCACCGGGCAGCGCGCCCGGGGGTGCGTCTATCCAGGGATGATGCTCCGAGATTGTTGCCGCACAGGCTGGGTTGAGCAGCGTGCGATCTTCTTTCCAAGTCGCACGTGGCCGGCGCAGCACTTTCTTGAGGGTCAATCGGCCGGCCTTGAAGACCGTGCATCGGTGAAGGGTGGCAAGGTTTCCGATGGTAGCGATGCCTGCCATGACGCCACGCTCCTGGAACGCGTCGGCGGCGGGCGTGGCGGTCTTCAGGTAGCCGAAGACGGTATCGCCGCCGGCACCCGAAAAGAAGCCGTCCACGCCATACCGGTTGCCTGCGGCTTCCCATGCCTCGTTGACAGCGTGTTGTAGGATTCCGATCGCGGGCAAGACGGACGAGCGGGGCACGGGAAATTCGAGGTGGACATTTTCGAACCCGACTTCCACCGAGAAGAGTTCCCGTTCCAGTGCCTCCGTTACCAACTGGGCGTATGGGCGCTCGTCGGTTCCGGCCATGGGCATGACCAGGGTGCAAAAGGTGGCACGCAGCAAAGCATGGCGTAGGCACGTGGCAACGATGGACGAGTCCAGCCCACCCGACAGCTCGACCAAAAACCTATCGTTACCCGTGGATAAAACCCTGACCGCGCTGGATACGGCACTCCGGACATCTTCGGCGGCCACATGAGGGTCTGTGTGCCGAATGCCTTTTTCCACGAAGCGCCACGGCGACCAGGCGGAGCGAACCGAAACATCCCTTCCCCGGCAGGCCAGGATACTGCCTGGAAGCAATTCCCTGACGCGCTGCAGTGCCGTACGCGCCGTCTTGAGGTGGGGAAAGGTGAGGCCGTGTGCGATGGCCTGCCAGTTTACCGCCCTGCGATAGAGTCCCAGGTCGATGGCAAGGCCGATGTCCGAAGTAATGAAGCCTTCGCCATCGGCGAGCGAATAGACGCATGGCACGGCGCCAGAAGGGTCACGTAACAAAGTGATCGCCGAGATGTTGTCGCGGTCACCAAGAATGGCGAGATAGTTGCCCCAAGTGTTTTGCAGCAGTCGACTGGCGAGTTCGCGCGCCGAGCCACCGATATCCAGAGGTTGTGAGATGAGCTGGCCGTCTTTGGTGAAAACCTGGCCGATGAGCAGGCCGTGCCCGTGTATTGCAAGAGTAGGGACATCAATGGAAGCGAGGACCCTGACCGACGCTGATTCAAGCTTGCAGATCATTCCTTCGGCGCGCAGGAGCCTGTCCAGTTGAAACGTGTAGTCCGTGCTCCGGTTCAATCTTTCGCCGAGAAAGATGATATAGCGGTATTTCATCAGACCATCCTGATGGGGGTGTGCGCATGGGCGTCGGAGAGTGTTTCATTCAAGACAATGTCGCCGGCCTGTACCCAGCAATGCGCTGCGAAGGGATCCGGCATCACGCCGAAAACGATATTCGCCGATAGTCCACGTCGCGAAAGGAACCGAAGCAGGGACAAGGAATCCAGGAGGCAGATCGGTTCGATGGGCACATAGCGGCGCGCACGAGCGAATTGTCCGGTTGCCTGAAGCAGGTTGTCTTCAGGAGCGGCGGGTGTAGCGACCTCGTGCGCGCCTATTTTTCTGTCGCGGTATGCGCTGGCTTCGTCGAGATTCGTTTTGAGTGCACGAGTCTTCAGTTGGCGACGAGTCCAGCAGACGATCGCCATGACTTCGAAGACAATGGCCATACCGATCCGTTGACCCGCCATCGTGGCGGGTTGCTCGATTGCGCTGCAAGTCGGGCGCCGGATGTTCGCTATTGCGGTACGAGCTTTCAGGCTCGGTGCCTCGACCAGTATCCGCGCGGCCACGAGGCCATCCACTAGCGTGGGGGCGACATCTTCACTTGCCTGGAAGCGTCGCATGGCGTTCTCAAGAGCGCCAGTCAGCTTGAAGTACCGATCTTGCGCGACGTCGAGAAAAATCAGGTGTCCGTCGACGTCACAGTACGAGAGGTTTTCCCTGAGCCGATAGTGCATCGCCCGTTCCTCGGAATAGGGCGCGCACCACGGTGCGCGCCCTAGAGGGGTTACTCCTCGGAAATGCCGGGAATCATCGGAAGGCCGGGCCCGGTCGGCTCGATACCGCCAGCCTGTCCCTTCGTCTCGACGCTGGCAACACCGAGTACGATGACCTCCTCCGGCGTGTCGTTGCAGATGTTCTCGTTTGTGTTCATCTCGATCTCCTGCGTTCACGTCATGGCGGTTCCATGACGCGGCCAGCCTAGGAGTCGGAAATTTTGATTTTCAAATGATTTTTGCGCTGTCATCCGGTGATTATTCTGGAAGCGCGACGGTCGTCCTGTAATGCCGGGTTCTGCTTCGACGCCTCTTCGGCTGGCGGCATAGCCGCACATTACGCACACCGCTGAACTTGATCGATGAACCTACCGCTCTCGTGATCAACTCGCTGGAGCTGATCAGCTTCGGGCTGCGCTGTACGTGAAGCTCCTCGACATTAGTTCTGAGGCATTCACCCACTCATCGCCATGCAGTGAAGTAAGCAGGAGACGTGTAAGGGAATGCCCTTTTCTTTTGTAGGTGAATTCTTATTCACTCGGGTAGACTCTCATTTTTGATCCACTGCCGAAGAGCACAATCATGGCTATTAATCTTGAAACGCTGTCTCCTGCCGAACTCAAGGCACTCATCGCAAATGCCCAATCGCAGATGCAGGCTGCTCACGTCAATCACGTCAAAGAGGTACGGGAAAAAATCGAGCGTTTGCTGAAAAGCAGCGGCCTCACCCTGGCCGACGTGTATCCGACACGTAGCGGCAAAGGCGCCAAGGGGCCGAAGTCGGTAGTAGCCCCCAAGTATCGCGACCCTGCGAACGCCACGCAGACATGGTCAGGTCGTGGCAAGCGGCCGTTGTGGTTCGTGCAGGCCTTGAAGAAGCGCGGTGTCACCGCCGAGAGCCTCCTGATCGATGGAGCACCCAAGGCGGCTCCGGCGAAGGCCGTCAAGAAAGGCGCTGCCAAGAAAGTTGCAAAGACCGCTGCCAAGAAAGCGGCCTGAGGCCTAGGCGAGCCACGTTCCGCGGCGCAGGTGAAAACCTGCGCCCGGAATTCGGGCGTCTTTCCAGGCCCTCCGAAAAGCGGCTGTTTGAGGCCCGGCTGTCGGGGGGCAACGCCGTAACGGGCAATCGCTATGGTCCCGCAAAGCGGACCGCTGGCAGAGGACATCGGCGAGACCTAGCGAAGGTAGTCGCTGCCCTCGCTCAGCAAGGCCACGATGCACGGCACGAGTTTCTTCCGGCATTCGTGATAGTCGTGCAGTGCGGACTTCAGGGCCGGCATGTCGCGGGCCTGCCAGTGCCGGTTCAATTCCGAAAACTCTTCGAAGCCGTTTTTGAGCAATCCTTGCGCGGCCCGGCGTACCGGCGCCAGCCGGTCGTTGGCCTGCTTCACGGCGTGGTGCAAGGAGCCGTGGGCTGTCGCGCGGGCGATCGCGTCGAACAGTTGCCACGTCAGCTTGACCAGGTCGTCGCCAGCGGACGTGACCTCCAGCGGCTCCATTTTTCTGGCCACCCCCGAAACGCCAATGTCGCATGCCATCAACAACAGTCGTTCCATCCAGTCATAGAGATCGCGCATGGCGACTTCGGTGAGCAACGGAACGTGCAGTCCGCCACGGGCATGATCGACTAGCAGGGCTTCGCCGACCAGCCGATAAAGGGCGAACCGAACGGGCGTGGGGCTGGTGTTGAACTCCGCGGCGATCGTTGCCGGATCGATCCGCTGCCCGGGTGCGTAGCGTCCTGACCGCAGGGCGCGCCTGACCTGTCCGTACACGAATTCGCTCTTGGAGTGGATCGCATCCATAGCTGAACTCCATGTCTGCGGATGGTTGCTTCCCTGAGCCGGATGGTACAAGGGGCGGACGTCAGGCAAGGGACCAGACTTCCGCTCGTTGGACGGTGCACCGACTTGGGCAGCCCCATTCTGTTCTGCCGTCTGTCCGCCGCAGCCACGGCCGACCCAGTATGTCACTTTGGAGCGGACGACAGGTGTTCAATTCCGGATGCCACAGATTCGCGGAAGCTGGCACTGGCACTTCGCGAGCTTCGCTAGCGAAACTGATCATAGTAGTCGGCCAAGCTGACCAGCTTCGCCATCTTGCTATCCACCTTCGTCAGCGAGGTGCCTGTTTCGGCAACACTGTCCAACTCCGACAGCCTACTGGCCATCTGCGCTTTTCACTCGATGCATGGACTCGCCCTTCAGGTCCAGCTGGACACTGCTGTGGGGCGAATCGCTCCAGGATCGCGTCGGCCAAGCCCGGGGGCATTGATGCAGTTGTGCCAATTCTTGCCGACGGTGTGCAATTGGCGGCCGACCGCGGCATCGTAGTGTTCGGATCTGTGGTGCCCCTCTGCGTGAGATCTCCAGTGCTGGGCAATAGCTTGTATGCATGAATTCAACAGGTGCCATCGCCTCGCGGGGCGAGATTGGTTTATGGAGAGAGAGCGAATGCCACATGCATGACCGAAAGTAATCGCGAATGTGGATCGCAATAACCTGCTTGTTGAATTGGTGTCCGGGCTGGAACAAGAATGACCCGAACAAGCCGCTTCACGCACTGCGTGATGGCGCCGTGCATCCAGCAAACAGGGGAATGGCTGATGTCAGGGACGACGTGGATCGGACAGCGTGTCGTCGGCACGTGGCGCATGGACCATTCGCTCGCAATCGAGTGTGTGCCCGGAATAGATGTCCCGCTGCGCTCCATACCCATGGCCAGGACTTCCGCGCCCGCGCGCCAGGAATGGCTGATCAAGCAAATGCCACCTGCTATACCGCGGTCTTTTGCGCGGCGTGCCGCGCCGCGTCCGGTCATGTTGCTTCTTCTGGCGTTCCTGCTGACAAGCTTGTCGAGCGTGGCATGTGCAGATGATGGTTCCGGTCAGCCGATCAAGCAGATCAACGGTCCAAAAGATCCGAATAATGCGCCAGTGATCGTGCAAGGGTATACATTCGACCGCGATTCGCACTACGGCCATGGCGCTCTACTCGTAACTTCGAGCGGTGGAAACAGACACGCGACCGCCCTTTCGCCAGTGCATGTTTTTGCATCGACCAACCGGTCTCCGGCTCTGGATAACGACCCTAGCGGCTGCCAGAACAAACGTGGCGAGCCCATTCAGGTAAGCAGCGGCACCAAGCTGGAAACTTTTCCCATCTTCGCTCTGCCGGGCGAGATGGGATTGAAATATGTCCTTTACTACAACACCGCCGCTCATCCATCGCATTGGACAAGCAACTTCGGTTATTCGTTGGATACCTCCTGCGAGGACCAGATCGACAATACGACGGGGCGTTGTACTCATACCACGGCTTATCGTCCCGACGGCTCGACCCTGAAGTTCAGCGGTGGTCCGGATGCCTCGGTCTACCAGGAGACTTTCGAGAACGGTCAGAGCGTCACCAATGCCGTGGCGACGCTGAGCCGGGATCCGAACACCGGCAATTACACCCTCCAGGATGAGGATGCGTTGACCGAGGTGTACTCGTCGGCTGGTGGACTTCTGTCGATCAAGGATGCTTCCGGCATTGGCTGGACCATCGCTGCCAGCAGTAGCAGCATGATCGTCACTCATACCAATGGTCAGTCCATCACCGTTACTGGAGGTCCCGTAACCCAAACTCAGCAGAACGGCCAGAACGTCATCGGCCAAGTCGTCACGGTGACCGACCCTTCGGGTCAGACCTACACCTTCGATTACGGCGACGCCTATGCGCCCAATGCCGAAATCAGCGATGTCGCGTCCATCACTTTCCCAGGCACGCCCCCCACAGCCATTTCTTTCAAGTACAACTCGTACGCCACTCCTCCTTATGCGAACCAGCTGGTTGAATCCGATTACAACGGCGTGCCCTATGCGTACACCACGTACGTCACCGCATCTGCCAGCCCCTATTATGAATGGGCCAACAGCACGTCGCTGGCCGACGGTTCCGAGACTGTAGCGATCGCGTATGGCGCCAGCAGCGCGGGCAACCTGGCTGCGACGATCAGCAACCCGCTCGGTCACGTTTCGGTCAACACCTACGATGGGACGAATGGCACTGGTGGGGCCTACAACGCGCAATTGAGCTCCGTGAGCAACGACGCCGTGGCCGACTGTGGCGCGACCGTGGCCACCCGCGCGTACGACGTCAATGGCAACCTGTCCAAAACCGTCGACAACAACGGCAACGTCCATACCTACAACTACGCCGCCAACGGCCAGCTGCAGACGGAGACCGAGGCCTACGGCACGCCGCAGGCGCGGACCATCGATTACGTTTGGGATTCCAACCTCCAGCTCAACCGGCTGCAGAGCGTCACCGTAGAGGGCTGGTCGAAGACGACCTATACCTACAACGCGCAGAACCGGCTGGCGTCGATAGCCGTGACCAATCTTTCCGGCAATGGCGTGGCCAATCAGACGCTCACCACGAGCTACGGTTACACGCTGTATGCCAACGGCATGGTCCACACCATGACGGTCACGCATCCTTCGTTGAACAACAGCGACACCGACACGTCCACCTACGATGCGCTCGGCAACCTGACGTCCCTCGCCAACGGCCTGGGCCAGACCACCAACTACAGCAACTACAACGGGCTGGGCGAACTCGGCCATGTCGTGGGTCCCAATGGCGACGTCACCGACTACACCTACGACGCCCGCGGCCGGGTGGCGACCAAGACCATCCACCCCAATGGCAGTGCAGCCACCTGGACCTATGGCTACGACGGCTTTGGTCTTCTGGCCAGCGTCAGTGCCCCCGACGGCCAAGTGACTACGTGGAATCGCGATCCTGAGATGCGGGTCACCAGCATCACGCACAACGACAAGGACGGCACGTCCACCGAAACTTTCGGCTACGACGCAAACAACGACGTCACCAGCGATGTGGTGAGTCGTGGTGGCGTAGTCAGCTCGTCGGTGGCCGTCCAATACGACACCTTGGCCCGCCCCTATCGGAAGCAAGGCAACCACGGTCAGGTGCTCACCTACGGCTATGACGGCAACGGTAATGTGTTGTCGATGTCCGATGCCGCTGGGCACGTCACCAGTTACCAGTACGACGCGCTCGATCGCGTCACGCAGAAGACCGAGTCCGGCGGCGCCAGCCCGGCGATACCCAGCGCCGCGCCGTCGCTCAGCGCGCCTTCCACCAGCAGCGGCAGCTACACGGTGAGCTGGAGCGGCGTGAGCGGTGCCACCGGCTATTTCCTGCAGGAGCAGACGAACGGCGGCGGCTGGATCACGATCCAGAACAGCAGTGCGACCAGCCTGGCGCTCAGCAGCAAACCCAGCGCCACCTTCGGGTATCGGGTGCAGGGGTGCAACGCCACCGGCTGCGGCCCCTGGAGCAATGTCGGCAGCGTGATCGTCACGCACGTGACCGGCACGATCGACGGTGTAGCCATCGACGGCTCGGGCAATGCCGGCATCACCGGCTGGGCCTGTTCCACCGGACTGGCGCAGTCCATCAGCGTGGACTTGTACCTGGGTGGCCCCAACGGTAGCGGTACCTACATCGGGCGCTACAGCGCCGACCAGAGCAGCGAACCGGCGGTGGCCAGCGCCTGCGCCGTGAGCAGCGGCAGCTATCGCTACGACATCCCGCTGTCCACGACTACCCGCACCCAATACGTGAACCAGCCCATCTACGTATACGGCATCTCGCCGGTCGGCGCCGGCAATCTGTCGCTTGCCAATGGCGGCACCTACCATGTGCCGGTGAACGAACCGGCCGGTGCGCCCAGCCTCAACGTGCCGGCCAGCAGTGACGTCAGCCACTACACGGTGAGCTGGAGTATCGTCAGTGGCGCCACCAGCTACACCCTGCAGGAACAGGTGAACGGCGGCAGCTGGGCTACGGTGCAGAACAGCGCAGCGACCAGTTGGGGAGCCACGAGTAAGAGCAACGGTAGCTACGGCTACCGGGTGCAGGCGTGCAACAGCTCCGGCTGCGGCGCCTGGAGCGTGACGGCCACCATCACGGTCGCCATTCCCCCTGTTCCGGCCAGCGCGCCGGCGCTTAGCGTGCCGAGCGTCAGCTACACCGGTAGCTACGCGGTGAGCTGGGGTGGCGTGAGCGCGGCGACCAGCTACACCCTGCAGGAACAGGTCAATGGCGGCGGCTGGACCACTGTGCAGGCCAGCGGAGCGACCAACTGGAATACGAGCGGCCGTGGTGCGGCCACCTACGGCTATCGCGTGCAGGCGTGCAACGTCAGCGGCTGCGGCCCATGGAGCGGCACTGGGGCAGTAAACGTGAGAGCGCCAGCTTCGGCGCCGGGCTTGAGTGTACCCTCCACCAACGCCAACGGCAGCTACACCGTGAGCTGGAACGGCGTGACCGGCGCCACCGGCTACCTTTTGCAGGAACAGGTGAACGGCGGTGGCTGGGGCACGGTGCAGAACAACGCATCCACTAGCTGGGGCGCTTCGGGCAAGGTCAATGGCAGCTACGGTTACCGGGTGCAGGCTTGTGATCCGGTGGGCTGTGGCCCGTTGAGCGGTGTGGCAAGCGTAACCGTCACCATCCCGGTGCCCATTGCGATCAACGGGCAGTCGTACTCCGTGAACTATGCGATTCCGATGGGGACCACCGCGTCGGTGTCGATCGGTTTCGGAATCACTGGCGGCAACACGTGGAAAGTGTTCACCACCAAGCCCGGCGTGGGCAATAGCGGCGTGGTGGTCGCCTCGGGTGCCGTGCCGGCCACGGCCACCACCGTGCAATACACCTGGATCCAAGTGGGACCACCTAGCGGCTATACCGGTTCGGGCGGCGGCGTGACCAACCCGGCTGCTTCGCCGGTGGCCGTGAGCAGCAATCCCTCAAGCCAGTACACCAGCGGTACCTACAGTGCCCGTGTCGACCTGGTAGGCATGACCTATCAGTTGCGCGTGGATTTCTTCAACGCGGCGGGTGCCAACGTGTCCAGCTCCACCTGCACGCTGACGGCTACCCTGGCGGGGACGTACTGATGTTGCCCCGTCATCTTGCAAAGCAGGCGGCGGGTGCTTCGCATCATCCTGCCGAACCTCACATCACTGTACGGAGGATGCCTCGCATGGACGCTGTCACCAGCCATCGGCTGCCACGGAGCAGGAGGCTGACGATTCTGCTGGGCGGCCTTCTCGCCAGCCAGGCTGCGCTGGCCGATAATCCGGTAGTGACGAAGTACGCCTACGACGCGGGCGATCACGTGACCGCCGTGACCGACCCACGCGGTCTGGTCACTGCCTACAACTACGACGGGCTGGGTCAGCTGTGGCAGCAGGTCAGCCCCGACACCGGCACGACAAGCTTCGTCTACGACAGCTACGGCCGACGTTCGAGCATGACGCGCGCCGATGGCACCCAGACCAGCTACGGCTACGACGGCCTCAACCGCATGACCAGCGTCACTGCCGGCGGACAGACCCAGGCCTTCACCTACGACAGCTGCACCAATGGCATCGGTCGCCTGTGCTCAGACAGCGACGCCACCGGGGCGACGTCCTACAGCTACACGCCGGAAGGCTGGGTCGCGGGGCGCGGCTTCACCCTCGGCAGCACGACCTACGCCCTGGGTTACAGCCACGACGCGATGGGCCACGTCACCACCGTGAACTACCCGGAC